>NZ_CP172882.1:2770833-3082500 GCF_050529585.1 Enterococcus sp. DIV0876 | reverse complement strand
GGCTCATAGTAATAACCTATGCGGGTGTGGCGGAATTGGCAGACGCACTAGATTTAGGATCTAGCGCCTTCGGGCGTGGGGGTTCAAGTCCCTTCACCCGCACTTAAATCGCCGGCTTAGCTCAGTTGGTAGAGCATCTGATTTGTAATCAGAGGGTCGAGGGTTCAAGTCCTTTAGCCGGCATCAGGATTTATGCGGAAATAGCTCAGTGGTAGAGCACCACCTTGCCAAGGTGGGGGTCGCGGGTTCGAACCCCGTTTTCCGCTTTTGCCAACGCAATAAAGCCGGGGTGGCGGAACTGGCAGACGCACAGGACTTAAAATCCTGCGGTGAGTGATCACCGTACCGGTTCGATTCCGGTCCTCGGCATTTTTATATGATGCGCCCATAGCTCAATTGGATAGAGTGTTTGACTACGGATCAAAAGGTTAGGGGTTCGACTCCTCTTGGGCGCGTAGTCTTTTTATTTTTTTGTTTACTATTATCGGGAAGTAGCTCAGCTTGGTAGAGCACTTGGTTTGGGACCAAGGGGTCGCAGGTTCGAATCCTGTCTTCCCGATTTATGTCTGAAGCAGATATGCTTCAGGCTTTTTTTGTCTTCAGAATTAGTGGAAGAAGTATGATACAATAGAACAAAACATAGAACAAAACAAGGAGGGGACTTTTTGAAAGGAAAAATCATCAAAGCTTTAAGTGGCTTTTATTATGTTGACGCGGCAGATGAAATCTTCCAAACCCGAGGGCGGGGAAATTTCCGCAATCGTAATATTACGCCATTAGTAGGAGATGAGGTCATATTTGACAGCAGCAGCCCAACAGATGGCTATTTATTAGAAATTTTACCCCGTAAAAATCAATTGGTTCGACCGCCTGTTGCGAATGTCGATCAAGGCGTTGTCGTAACCAGTCTGATCGAGCCTAATTTTTCCTATAATTTGCTGGATCGCTTTTTGGTCACTTTAGAATATGAAGATATTGAGCCGATCATCTTTTTGACAAAAGCTGATTTAGTGACTGACGAGAAAATGATTCGACAGATTGAGTCAATCTACGAAAAAATTGGCTATCATGTGATCACTTCTAAAGCTAATGGCGAAGAATTACAAGCACTGCAAAGGTATTTTCCTGAACGGGTCACTGTTTTTATGGGACAATCTGGTGCTGGAAAATCAACACTGCTTAATCGGATCATGCCCGAACTTGAACTGGAAACAGCCGCTATTTCTGAATCATTAGGACGTGGCAAACATACGACGAGACATGTGGAGCTGTTGCCGATTTCTGATGGTTTAGTCGCAGATACGCCAGGATTTAGTTCCATTGATTTTCTAGAGATCGAGAGTAATCAGTTGCCTAAGCTATTTCCAGAATTTCAAGCGGTCGCGAATCAATGCCGCTTTCGAGAATGCAGGCATTTGAATGAACCTGATTGTGCTGTGAAACAAGGGGTTGATACAGGACAAATCGCTGAATCGCGGTATGCCAACTATGTACAATTTTTAGAAGAAATCGAAAACCGACGTCCGGTTTATAAAAAGAAGAAGTGAGGGAATAAGATGATCAAGTTAGCACCATCGATTTTAAGTGCCGATTTTGCAAACCTGCAAAGAGATATAGAATTAGTTGAACAACATGGAGCCGATTATATCCACGTTGACGTTATGGATGGACACTTTGTACCGAATATTACCTTAGGGCCAAACATCGTCAAAGCGATTCGCCCTGTAACAAAGCTGCCATTGGATGTTCATTTGATGATCACTGAACCAGAAAACTATATCCATGCTTTTGCTGAAGCTGGTGCGGATATTATTGGTGTCCATGCGGAAGCAACGCCGCATATTCATCGAGCCGTTCAAATGATCATTGCGGAAAACGTCAAAGCAGAAGTCGTGATCAACCCTGGAACACCCATTTCAGCAATCAAACACGTTTTATCGATGTGTGATCAAGTCTTGGTGATGACAGTCAATCCAGGCTTTGGTGGACAGTCCTTTATTGAGGAGACTTTGGAAAAAATCACAGAATTAGCTGAGTTGAAATCAGCGAATGGTTACCATTACGATATCGAAGTCGACGGAGGAATCGTCCCAGAAACAGCAAAACGCTGCTTAGATGCTGGCGCAAATGTCTTTGTAGCAGGCAGCTTTATCTATGATGCCGATGAACCAGCTGCCCAAATCAATGCGCTGAAAGAAGCGTTGCAATAGATGAATATTTTAATGGCTGCTGGCGGCAAACCTGAGACATGGCCAGATCTAGAAAACTACGATTTATTTATCGGTATTGATCGTGGTGCACTCTATCTATCAGCAAGCGGGTTTCCATTGTCGCTGGCAATCGGTGACTTTGACTCGCTTACACCAGAAGAATTTGCACACGTCCGAATACAAGCTGAAACTGTTATCCAAGCGCCCCCTGAAAAAGATGATACGGATACGCAATTAGCATTAATGGAAGCCTTGAAACGTTATCCTGAAGCGGCAATCGACTTGATTGGTGCTACAGGAGGACGCTTAGATCATCTATTGGCCAATCTTTGGCTGGTTTTAGAGCCGAGGTTCCAACCTTATGCAGCAAATATTCGTTTGCTTGATCGACAAAACAGTATCCGTTTCTATCTGCCAGGAAGTTATCAAATCTCACATGAACAGGGAATGAGTTACTTGGCTTATTGTTGCTTGACCCCAGTCAAGAATCTGACCTTGCAAGGAAGTAAATACCTGTTAAACAACAAGGATGTTCCCCAACCAACTTCATATGCCAGCAATGAATTTGTCACTGAAACAGCCTGTTTTTCATTCGATGAAGGTGTGATCGCCGTAATCCAAAGCCGTGATTAAGAGACGAATGTCTCTTTTTTTGTTGTTGAAATTTTCAGAAAGTCAATTACAAAAAAAACATTAAGACGATCAACTTAGCTTTTGTTTCAGTGATTTTAATGGTAAAATTAAGCCTATCAGTTTCTAACTATTTGAGGTGTCTTTGTGAAAAAGTTTAATCCGAATAAAAATATTATTATCACATTGATTATTGTGATTTTAGTCGTAACCGTATTGAGTGTGACCATTGCCAAACGAGCAGTGGGAAATTCGACAAATATTGTTCAATCAACAGTAAATGATACAATGGCGATCGTTGATAAAGTAATCACTGCCCCTATCCGCTGGATCGAAGATGGCGCCAACTCCGTCAAGAATTTATTTGTCACTTTTGAAGAAAATGAACGTTTAAAAGAAAAACTGGACAGTTATGATGAACTTGCTCAATCCAATGAAAATTATCAGCGTGAAATCGATGCTTTGAAAGAAGAGTTGGCATTGAATGAAACACTGACCAATTATGATAAAATCACGGCGAATGTTATCAATCGATCTCCTGATACTTGGCAAGATATGCTGATTGTCGACCAGGGAACCAAAGATGGGGTTGAGATCAACATGGCAGTCATGTCGCAAAAAGGATTGATCGGTCGTGTGATTGAAGTTAATGCGGCTTCTTCTAAAGTTGAACTATTAACTTCCGAAAACCAGAACTCTAATCATTTTCCAGTGAGAATCAGTGGAGAAGATGGAGAAAACTTTGGTATTTTAAGCAGCTATGATCAAAAAGAAAAATCATTGGTCATTACACAGTTGACAGGGTCAAGTACCCTCAAAGAAGGCGACGTTGTCCAAACATCTGGTCTCGGTGGAAATTCTCCGGCTGATTTGGCAATCGGTACAGTCGTGAGCACGACTAAAGACGAATTTGGACTAGATACAAAAGTCTATGTCAAACCTTATGCGCAAATGTATGATATTCAAGCAGTAACGATCATCAAACGCTTGGCAGGTGATGAATAGCCATGAAAAAACATGACTATATCAAGTATATGTCGGCTATATTCTTATTTTTGATGATGCTGATTGATGGCCAGTTGACGCGTTTGTTAGAGAAATGGACGCAGGACAACTATATTGCAAGTGCCCATGTCTTGCTGATTGCTTTATTATGTGCAGCACGTTATCTGCCCAAAAATTTTCTGATTCCAACAGCCCTAGTCATTGGATGTCTCTATGATTTATACTATATAGGTTTGATCGGTGTTTATACTGTGGCTTTTCCTTTGATTGTTTGGGTCATGTATATGCTGGACAAAACGATTTATCAAAATATTTTTACAATGTTTTTTGGTATGATCATCTTTGTTACCAGTTTAGAAATCGTCACATTAGGTATTCAGCTGTTATTCAAAATCGCATCGGTCAACACTTCCTTCTTTGTATCGAGATTTTTGGCCCCTACATTATTGTTGAATATGATTTTATTTTTCATTTTAGTGATACCATTTATGAAGCTATTCAAAGACGAATAAGCTTCTTTTTTTTGCTTTTTATGCGAAAATCCATGTTAATTGAAATGTTTTTGTAATAATCCTTTTATCAATCTGACATGCGACTATGTTACAATCAGCATAGCCTGAATATCTTTAGATATTTTTAAGTAATTGTACATAAAAAAACACATTGAGAGTATGTCAGCCGGAGGAATGAAGCGTGAAAAAACGTATTTTGTCAGCACTATTAGTAAGTTCCATCGTTCTTACATCAATTGCCGCACCGACAATTGTTTCAGCAACTGAGTACGACAATAAAATCGAACAAAAAGACCAAGAAATTTCTGATTTGAAAAATCAACAAGCAAGCACTCAAGCGCAAGTATCTGCACTTGAAGCTGAAGTTGCAACGATCAATGAAAAAGCACAAAGCTTATTACAGCAGCAAACTGATTTGCGTAGTGATTCGGAGAAATTAGAACAAGAGATTGCCGATTTAAAAGTTAGAATCGAAAAACGTGAAGCTGCGATCCAAGAACAAGCCAGAGATGTACAAGTCAATGGAAAAAGTTCTTCATTTATTGATGCCGTTTTGGAAGCGGACTCTTTGACTGATGCCATCGGCCGTGTTCAAGCAATGACGACGATCGTTAATGCAAACAATGATTTGGTTGAACAGCAAAAAGTCGATCAAGAAGCAGTTGAAAGCAAAAAAGCCGAAAATGATGAAAAATTAAAGACGATTGAAACCAATCAATTTGAATTAGAAACACAATTAGGCGATTTGCAAACCAAACAAGCAGCATTGAATGTCTTACAAGCTGATTTGGCTATACAACAAGCCAGCAAAGAGGATGAAAAAGCTGATTTAGAGAAACAAAAAGCCGATTATGAAGCAGAACAAGCCCGTATTGCAGCGCAAGAAGCGGCAGCCCAAGAAGCAGCAGCGCGAGAAGCAGCAGCAGCCCAAGAAGCACAAGAAACGACGACTGCATCGTCAACAACAAGTGAATCTGCAGCAAGTACGACTGATGTATCTAGCACTACGTCAGGTGGTACAAGCACTAGTGGCTCATCCACTTCAAACAGTAATACAACGAACAATACTACAAATAGTGATCAAGAATCTAGTCAAACAGATGTATCCAACAATACTTCAAATGAATCGACAACAGATTCAACAGATTCATCGAGTAATACGTCTGCACCAGCGCAATCTGTAGATGGCGCTGCCATCATTGCGGAAGCAAAAAAATATATCGGTACACCATATCTATGGGGTGGATCAACACCAAGCGGATTTGACTGTTCTGGTTTTACACAGTATGTATTTGCTAAAGTAGGGATTTCATTGCCTCGTGTGACGTATACACAAGAGTATTCAGGTACCGTTATTTCAATCAATGAAGCCAAAGCTGGCGACTTGTTATTCTGGGGTAGTCGGGGCAGTACGCGTCATGTAGCGATCGCTATGGGAAATGGACAATATATCCATGCGCCAACTACAGGTCAATCAGTGTCTATCAGCAGCTACTCATACTATTCACCTGATTTTGCGGTTCGTGTCAACTAAACTAAAACTTGTATCAAAAAGGCTGGCGTTTGACGTCAGCTTTTTTCGTGTCTTATACTATTCTTGCATGAGGGATGACAAACGATTGATAAAAGTCGTGCACACACATTCGCAAACGAATGATACTGTAGGCAGAAAGGTACTTAGCAATAATGAAAAGCGAACTTGCAACAAGAGAGAAAATGGATACGCTTAAATTTTATACAAACTACCTGTCTAGAATGATGATGCCTAATTTGAGTATTTTTATTGCTTGGATGATCATTTCATTTGTTCTGAGCCAACTGAATATTGAACCTATTTATATTCAAAAAGTGGAAAAAGGTATCTTACAATTGGTCTTGCCATTGATGATCGCATATACGGGAGGTGAACTTCAGTCCCGTGGTCGCGGGGGTATCGCTGCTGTCGTAGCTGTATTCGGTCTGATCTTGATGACTGATGCGCCTCAAGTATTTGGGGCGATGGCACTTGGTCCAAGTGCTGGCTGGTTGATCAAGCACTTGGATCAGCTGATGAAGGATAAGGTACGTGTCGGATATGAAATGATTACGGCGAATGTTTCGGTCGGGGTGATAGGCAGTCTGCTTTTTTTAGTCAGTTATTTTTTGCTGGCTCCTTTGTTTGAAGGCATCAGCCAAGCCAGTTACCAAGTCGTTGATTTCTTTGTTCGGAACAATGTCTTTGCCGGTATCCATTTGATTCTTGAGCCGATGAAAGTTTTCTTTTTTAATAATATCATCAACCATGGCTTGTTGACGCCGCTAGGCATTGAAGATGCGGCGGTCCATGGTAGTTCACTCTTGTTTCTGATTGAAACCAATCCTGGTCCGGGGATGGGTGTTTTGATTGCCTATTGTTGGTTGGGGGCAAAAACAATACGGACCAATGCAGCGACTGCTTTGGTGGTGCAGGCATTGGGGGGGATCCATGAAGTCTACTTCCCCTTCGTCTTGCTTCATCCAGCATTGTTTGTAGCACCAATCATCGGAGGTGGGAGCGGCACGCTGATCTTTCAGCTATTCGATGCTGGGCTCAAAGCACCAGCATCACCTGGTTCATTACTGATCATCATGGCCAATGCACCGTTGTCAAAAATGCTAGGTATCTTTGCAGGAATTACTGTGAGTACGATTGTCTCATTTAGTATAGCGAGCGTTATTTTAAAGAGACCCCAAAAAAATCATGAGGTAAAAAACATGTCAAATAGGAAACAAATCACGGAAATCATTGTTGCTTGTGATGCCGGTATGGGCTCTAGTGCTATCGGGGCAAGTATATTAAAGCGCCAATTACAAGAAGCCCAGTTATCGATTCCTGTTCGTTACGAATCGATCTATCGTGTCGATGATCAAGCGCATATCTTATTGGTCACACAAAAAGAATTGGCAGCGATTGCCCAGAAAAAGGCACCACATGCGCAGCATTTTCATGTTGAAAACTTTCTGGCTAAAGAGGAATACACAGGGCTGATCGATCAAATCAAAACAGGGGACTATGTGGCGCCAGTATCGTTTATTCCCCCATCAACAGGCGCCATTTCACTTGTATTTTTGTATGAAGGAACGGTGCGAGGATCGCAAACGATGGCGGTTGAATTGGTCAAAAAAATGGCACTGGAGACAAGAATATCAATCGAAATCAGCAAAGCACCATTGGAAAATGTATCCTTCACACAAGATACGGTATATATCATTTCAGAAGAGTTAGCCCAGAAAGTTGCCACTGAGGGCGTACGGCTTTTCGTTGTCAAAGATATCCTACAAATTGAACAATATCGTCAGCTGCTGACAGAAGGAGTCGACTATGTTCTTAACCAAACGTGAAACGATTTTATTAACTGAACTAATGAATAGTGCTGGCCCTGTGTCATTGGATCGCATGATGCAAGTCTTAAAAGTCAGCAAACGGACACTCTATCGGGAACTGGCCAATCTGGAAAATTCTTTGCAACGTGTGGATGCTGCATTGGAAAAAAGCGGGCGAGGTGCTTTTCAGATCACCGCTTCAGAGCAAGGGTTCCGGCAATTACAAGAAGCAATCATGACAGATACAGGGCAAGAATTTGCCGCTAATGAACGGCAACACCATATCCTGTTGCAACTGGCAACAGCGAAGGAGCCAATATCGATTCATGCGCTTTTAGAGACATACCAAATCAGCAATACGACCTTCTTTGCTGATATCAAACAATTGGAAGAAAGTTTGGCGCGGTTGCCGTTGCGGATTGTTCGCAACCAAGGTTATGAGATCCAAGGGTCTGAAAAATATCGCCGCTTAGTGACGGCCAATACGATGGTGATGGAGATCATTGAATACCAGTTTTTTCATCTGCCAGAAGCAGAAGATCAAGAACGATCTGTTTTCCATTTTATCTCTCGCAGTCATTTGTTATTGGCGCAACGCTTGATCCGTGAGATGATCGAACCTAAGTTTACAGAGCTTAGTGATCGTAAGTTGGCGTTTATTATCTTGATGTTGGCATTGGCCATGGACCGTGTGGAACAGGGTTATGCAGTGGAAGAAGAGACCTATCCTAGTCAAATCAATAAAGGACTTTTAAAGGCAGCCAAGCAAGTGTTTGGCAAAGTGGCTGAACAGACCAAGTTGCTGTATTCCATCAATGAAATCGTCTTTTTTGCAGTCTTATTAGGCGACTTTTCCAATTCATTCGATCGAGATTTTTTTGATGAAAATTTTGATACCGATTTGGCTTACCGTGTCAAACGTTTGATTGAAGGTGTCAGCAGGCAAACAGAAGCGGCATTTTATGAAGATGCCAATCTCTACAAAATGCTATTGACCCATATTTCTGGCGTGATGACACGGGCGATCTTAGAAGAAAATCAATTGAATAATCCAATCTTAGAAAAGATTATGAATCAATATGTGGAAATTGCTGCTGCCATTAGGAATAATTTGCCCCATGTCTTTTTGCAACAGCAGTTTTCCGAGGAAGAAATAGCCTATATGGTGTTGCATTTTGCCAATTCTCTAGAAAAAAATCCCAAGGTTTTGGAAGTCAATATTGCTGGGGTTTCACCTAGCGGCTTAGCGTCGATCAGTTTATTGGAGATGCAGCTGCGAAAACATTTTCCTTTTATCAATCAAATTACCTTTTTTCGGGTGGGGGATGTGCAGCGGGAGAAAATCGAAGAACAATACGATCTGATTATTTCTACTTCACTGCTTCCTGGTTACCAAGGGAAATATCAATTGGTTTCCCCCATTTTATTAGATGAAGATATCAAGAAACTCAAAACAGCCTTTCAAGAAATCAGTCAACAAAAGCACTCAGCCCATAAAACACCCCTACAAGTCAATAAAAGTGAGACATATGAAGAAGTCTTGGCCTTTATTGAGGCAATCAATGCCTTGTTGGCCTTGTTTCGTGTCGAGAACATCGACAACAGTTTAGACTTAGAAAAAACCCTTGGGGAAGTCATGTCAAAATTTGAGGGTGCGCTGGTTGCTGATCCCGCAAAAGTGGCTGAAAAGTTGTTAAATAGATATCTGCAAGCGCCAGTGGGTATCCCAAACACTCACTTTGCTTTATTTCATGCCTCAAGTTCGGCCATCTTAGCACCCGTGTTTCGCGTATTCGATTTGTCCCAGCCGCTGCAGCTATTTGCGATGGACAAAAAAGAAATTACTGTCAAACGGCTGTTGGTCATGCTCGCGCCTTATCCAATCAATGAGAAAAGCAGCCAAATACTTGGGAAAATCAGCGGGTCGATCATTATGAATGATTTGAATACGGAGATTTTCAATTCTGGCAATGATTCAATCATCTACCAACTGTTATCATCTCTGCTGATCGAAGAAGTTAAACAATAGGAGGAATAGGGAGTGTATATTCCAATTGAACGAATCAAAGTAAACCAGCAATTTGCGAATGCAGAAATTGCCTTAAAGAAGATCGGGGCCTATTTGGTACAGCAACACATCGTTACGGAACCCTATGTCGATAGCCTGTTGCGCAGACACCAGCAATATGGTGTCTACATTGGCAACTTCGTGGCCTTGCCCCATGCAGAAGAGCAGGCGCAGCAATGGATCATTGAAGAAGGGGTGTTTTTGTTTCAAGTGCCAGATGGGGTAGATTTCGGTACTGAAACACAGTCCAAGATTGCAACGATTTTGTTTGTAGTGGTACTCAAAGAAAAACAGCTCTCTTTTTTACAAGAGATTGCCTTTTTTTGTTCAGATCTTGAGAATGTCCGTTTATTGAGCGATGCTGTGAGTCCGCAACAGGTCCAACAGATTTTACTAAATGACGAATAAATTTTAGTTGCAGCCTAGCAAGTCCACCTTGCTGGGCTTTTTTTGCGTGAAAAAATATTTGGCACATTTTTTTGTGCCAAAGTGCGACTTTCGGCTGTTTCGGTAAGCGCCTACAATGAAGGTGTCAAGAAAACGAAGGGAGTTAGCGAAAATGGAACAAGCACAAGTAGCGAATAAATCATCGCTGAAAGCCAAGGTTCAAAAGTTAGGGAGTACGTTGTCTAGTATGGTGATGCCGAATATCGGCGCATTGATTGCATGGGGAGTATTAACGGCATTATTTATTCCAGATGGGTATTTACCAAATGAATCTTTTGCAACGATGGTCAGTCCGATGTTGACCTATTTGATCCCTATTCTGATCGGATACACCGGTGGGAAAGTGATTGCGGGCGATCGCGGCGCAGTTGTGGGTGCCATTGCGACCATGGGTGTGATTGTCGGAACAGATATCCCGATGTTGTTAGGTGCCATGATCATGGGGCCTTTAGGCGGCTGGGTGATCAAGAAGTTTGATGAACTTTTCCAAGATAAGATCCGGGCTGGTTTTGAAATGCTGGTCAATAACTTCTCAGCAGGATTGATTGGTTTTGCTTTAGCATTATTAGGTTTTGTCGCAATTGGTCCAATTGTCAATACATTGACAGAAGCCATGGCTTCTGGTGTAGAAGTGATCGTCAATGCGCACTTGATTCCACTAGCCAATATTTTTATTGAACCAGCCAAAATCCTCTTTTTGAATAATGCAATCAACCACGGTATTTTGACACCGCTTGGTACTGAGCAAGTCAGTGAGTTTGGCAAATCGATTCTGTACTTATTGGAAGCAAATCCTGGCCCTGGTTTGGGTGTCTTGCTTGCTTTCACATTGTTTGGTAAAGGGGCAGCCAAATCTTCAGCACCAGGCGCCATCATTATTCACTTTATTGGTGGGATCCACGAAATTTATTTCCCGTATGTCATGATGAAACCGATCATGTTCTTGGCAGTGATAGCCGGCGGTGTTTCTGGTAGTTTTACTTTCCAATTATTAGGGGCCGGTCTACGGGCGCCAGCTTCACCAGGGTCGATCATTGCGATTATGGCGATGACCCCATTTAATTCAGTTATGAGTGTCGTATCAGTATTAGCCGGAATCGCAGTTGGTGCGGGGGTCTCTTTTGTGATTGCTGCAGCGATTTTAAAAGCCGATGCAAAGAATACGGTCGATAACTTTGAAGAACAAGTCCGACAAACCCAAGCGGCGAAACAAAGTGCGAAAGGAATCGCAGTCCAACCAGTCAGTGGCATCAACCGAATCATCTTTGCGTGTGATGCAGGGATGGGGTCAAGCGCGATGGGGGCGTCGATTTTACGGAAGAAAGTCAAAGAAGCTGGATTATCGCAACAAGTCAGCAATTCAGCGATCAATAATCTGCAGGATGATGCCAATGCGTTGATCGTGACGCAAGAAGAACTACAAGAACGGGCAAAACAAAAGGCGCCAAATGCGACCTTTGTTGCAGTTGAGAACTTTTTGAACTCACCTCGCTATGATGAGATCGTTGCAACTCTTTCAGGTAGTTCTGGTGAATCGGCAAAAAAGCCTGACCCAGTTCGTCCAGAGGAGCAATTTTCGACAAATGAATTGAAACATGTCAATGAAATCATTTTGGCCCATGATGACCGTAAAGGCTCGGCAACAATGGCAAAAAAAGTCGTTCAAGATCTGTTAACCAAAGAATCATTGGCAGTGCCAATCAGAAAAATCCATATCAATGACTTGCAAGCCAATGCGTCTTCGTTGGTCATCACTAAAGAAACATTGACCCAACAAGCCAAAGATACAGCGCCTGAGGCCATCCATTTTTCTGTCAATAGTTTGATGGGCACGACCAATTACCAACGAATCGTCTCTTCATTGAAAGAAACAATATAGGAAGGTGTGCGCGATGAAAGAATTACAAAAAGAAATGATTGAACTCAATAAACAGTTTGCCACGAAAGAAGAAGCCATTCGTTACTGTGGAGAAAAATTATTGGCTGCCGGCTGTGTTGAACCAGAATATGTCGATGCAATGGTCGCAAGAGATGAGATGCTTTCTGTCTATATGGGAAATTTTATCGCTATTCCCCATGGCACTGACGAAGCCAAGAAATATGTCAAAGAATCGGGGATCTGTATCGTTCAAGTACCAGATGGTGTCAACTTTGGTACAGCTGAAGAAGAAAAAATTGTGACCGTTCTTTTCGGGATTGCCGGCAAAGGCGAAGACCACTTGCAATTGGTCCAACAAATTGCCCTTTTCTGCAGTGATATCGATAACGTGGTT
This sequence comes from Enterococcus sp. DIV0876, assembly GCF_050529585.1. Lineage (GTDB taxonomy): Bacteria > Bacillota > Bacilli > Lactobacillales > Enterococcaceae > Enterococcus_D. Next base: position 3,070,013 of record NZ_CP172882.1, on the reverse strand, counting down.
GAATTAGCCGATGCACTAGATAAAGAAGAGATCACCAAAAGTCTAACGGTGGCATAAAGGGGGAATAAAGATGAAGGCTGTACATTTTGGGGCTGGGAATATTGGCCGTGGATTTATTGGCGAAATATTAGCCAGCAACGACTTTGAGATTACATTCATCGACGTCAATGATACGATCATCGATGCCTTGAAAGCAAGAAAAAGCTATACGATAGAGTTAGCCGATGAAAGTCACGAACAGATCCAGATCGATCACGTGACAGGCCTAAATAATGCCAAAGAGCCTGAGGCAGTGATTCAAGCTATCCGTGAAGCGGACATCGTAACTACTGCAATTGGCCCCAATATTTTGCCGCGGATCGCTGAATTGATTGCACAAGGTTTAGACGCCCGGGCGCAAGATATGAAAAAAGACCCAATCGACGTGATCGCCTGTGAAAATATGATCGGCGGATCGACCTATCTAAAAAGCGAAGTACAAAAATATAGCAAGAATTGGCAAGAAATTGAGCTGACAGTTGGCTTCCCTGATGCCGCGGTGGATCGAATCGTTCCTATGCAGCAGCATGATGATCCACTTTTTGTTCAAGTCGAGCCTTTTAGTGAATGGGTGATCCAAGAAACAGGCATGAAATCAACGGTTCATTTAACAGGAGTCCATTATGTCGCGGATTTGGAACCATATATTGAACGGAAATTGTTCAGTGTCAATACTGGTCATGCGACAGTTGCCTACACAGGGGCGCTGCAAGGCTATCAGACAATCGATGAAGCGATGCAAGACCATTTGGTCGTCATCCAGCTGAAATCGGTCTTAGAAGAAACTGGCCAGCTATTGATCGAAAAGTGGGATTTTGATCCTGAGGAACATGAACAGTATATTGAAAAAATCATCCAACGCTTCAAAAATAAATATATTTCTGATGCGATTACGCGGGTAGCGCGGACGCCTGTACGAAAATTGGGTACAAAGGAGCGGTTTATCCGCCCGGTATTGGAATTGGAAAAACGGAATGTTCAACCTGATCATCTTTATGAAACAATTGGCATGATCTTTAATTATCATGATCCAGAAGATGAACAAAGTCGCCAACTGCAAGAACTTTTGGCAGAAAAAGAGTTGTCAGAAGTGATTGCTGAAGTAACTGGTTTGATGGATGAAGCAATCATTGGTTTGATTCGACAAAACATCGAAAAATATGCTTATGTAGCCGCGTAAGCCGCAACCACTAGATCGACAAGACATATGAGTCGATCCAGTGGTTTTTTGCTTAAGGATTGACTTTTTACAGGTCTAGCTGATAATAGAGAAAGAAATGAGGGATGGCAATGGACAGATGGTTTGAAGAAGCACAGCTGCAAGTCGTTGAGCTGCCGGTAGAATGGATAGGCGACCGCCCGTTGTATCAGGCGTTTATTCGCGAGTTGCCGACACTGCAAGCAGAAGGTTCTTCTCGACAAGCAGTTTATCGTCAGCTGGCTGAGTTGTATGCAGCTTATATTGCACAGTTAAGAGAACGAACGGAGACTACAGAAGAGATGACCTCTTCTTTGTTAACGACGGAAGAACTGTTGAAATACTATGATGGAGAAACCTTTGATGGGTTTGACTTGCCCCAAAATGACTAAAAAAAATCAGCCAACTGACAGTTATCAGCGGCTGATTTTTTGCTCTATTGATCAAAACGGCAACAGTTGCTCCATTACTTCAATGCGTCAACGATCGCTTGGTTGAAGGCGGGAATATCATCTGGATTCCGACTGGTGATCACACGATACGTTTCATCGATCACGACCGGTTCATCTTTGACAGTAGCGCCAGCATAAGCCAAATCAGGGCGCACTGAATCATAGGCAGTCAATGTCAACTTATCGGTCAATCCAGTTTGAATAAACAGCTGAGGACCATGGCAAATGGCAAAAACCGGACGATCTGAGGTAATAAACGCTTTGGTCAAGTCTACATAACGCGCATCTGTTCGCAGTTGGTCTGGAGAGAAGCCGCCAGGTATCAATAACGCATCAAAACTATCTGGATCGATCGCGTCAATGGTGGCGTCAACGGTGAAAGTGCCGCCTTGTTTGCCGGTTACTTGAGACGTGCCTTCGTTACTGATCACGACAACATCATGTCCTGCAGCTTCTAAGGCTTCTTGCGGTGCGGTCAATTCGATATCTTCTACTAAATCTGTGACGATTACTGCAACTTTACTCATTTGATTTCCTCCTTATTACTTGATGGACATGTCGTCCACCTGTTACTATTTATGCTAACGAAGATTTTGCTTGCTGACAAATGATTTGTTTGGCAGCACGCATGCCTAGTGACCAACAAAAGAAAGAGGGGCCTTACATGGCTGAGATCAAATTATATATAGCAGAAAATCCATTGTGTTTGGAAAAAGCGACATTAACCTTTATGGGGATCGAAAGAAGTCATGGATCGCAACAGATTTTTGAGAAAGCGGATGCCCGAATGCATGAGGCGGTCGATCGATTATGCACGGCTCTGATAACAGAGGCGATTACCCAGTTGGAGGCCATCGGCGAAGAGGCAGACTACATCGATCTTCTTTATCTTACGTTGGACAATGTCTATCAGACCAAGAGTGGCGCACAGTTATTACAACAGCCTTTATCAGAGATGGAAGCTGCATTACGGCCGCTTATGATGGAGGTTGCTGAACCGATTGCCGAGAAATTTTATGAAGAATTGACCAACCAACTGGAAGAACTGACGGATGATGAGGTCTTCAGTAGTTACTACCTGGATGATCAGCAGCTGGTTATCCAATTGACCGCACCCATTGCATACGAAGAAGTCCTATCGATCGACATGTTGATCAGAAATTACCATGAGACACTGCAAATCGTCTATGAAAAAATGTACCCATATATCGTTTAACGACTGCGTAGACAGTCGTTTTTTGTTGTAAGCGGATGCAAGTTTAGCTTTTTTTTAAATCATGGGAATTGTTCCCTATAATTCTTGACCCTCGTTGCAGAAACGATTATAAAGAAAACAAGCGGTGCAATCCCGAAAAAGGATGCGCATCAAAAATGTGAAAGTAAAGGATGAGATCCATGCGCAAAGTTCCGCCAATTTTAAAACCTATTGCTTTGTTGACCATTTCAACGATCATTGCTACTGCAACGGGTGTCGTCAATTCTCAAAGTTACCGCCACCCAAGCACCACCGATCAAACAACTGAGACCACTGAAAACTCAGTTCCAGCATCCACGGAATCTTCTATGATCCAAGATACGGACAGCCAAAATCCAGCACCGACGAGCAGTTCTGAGTCAATCGAACAAGAACAACCCTCATCAGCTGTTAATGAAGGCGTGACAGAAGAATCGAGTACTGCTACTGTTTCTGACAGTACGACACCGTCCAGTGAAGAAGACAACACACAAGTATCTGAAGAAAATAACCAACAAACGCCTGCTTCCAGCGAAGAAAACACGGTGGATCCACAAGGCATTACAGATGAAAATCAAGATGAGTAGGTGAAATTATGACTCTTTTATTAGATATGATCAATGGCATCCATAAATTTTTGGGCTATCTGGATATTAGCCCGAAATATTTGAATCGTGCGTATACGATGCTGAGTATTATTCCAACTGCCTATATTTTGCGGATCGTTTATGGGCTGTTCTTGAATCAAAATTATGTTCAAGCCACATTTTACAGCATTGGTTTTTTGATTCTGGTTTACTTCTGGGTCTTAAATATCTTTTACTATTTTTTGGACAAAAATGTGAAAGGCGATGTGACACAAGTATTTGTTAAAGTATTACCAGATGAAGTATTCAATATCGAGAGCGAAAGCGTTGGTACGACAAAAATCGATCACCTAAATACTGAAAAAGTACGTATAGACTTTGAGGAAGACTATCAACTAGTTTTGGCTGATCACTTGCAAACCTTGATCAGCCGAGATGAATTGCGTTTGCAGCCATTGAAAACGGGTTTTACGATTCCTAAAAATACATTGTATCCTTATTATTTCATCAAGCAACAAGCAGCAGATCGCTATATCCTTCAAATCGGTACAAGTTATAGTGAGTTGACCCCTATTGGGACGATCCAATGGCAAGGTGAAAAAACCTTGGAGCCAGTTGGGTTATTCATTACAGGCGGGGACTTCATTAAAGACGATGTAAAATACCATGAACCTTACAGCTTGAAACTATATGTCAAAAAAGCTTTGAGCGAAGAAGAAGCGGTCACGTCTAGACAAGCTTATCGCCGACAACAAAAGTAAATCTATCCATACACAATAGCGAAAACCTGCTTCAAAAGTCTGCAATGCATTTGGCTTGCATGTCTTTGAAACAGGTTTTTGGTTGTTATTCGATTGGAATATTTTTGGCGGGTGCATCTTTATAACTCGCTTTTGGCAGCGTCAATGTCAATACGCCGTCTTCAAATTTGGCTTTGATCGATGCTTCATCGATATCCGTTATCGTGAACGTCCGCTGATAAGCGCTGCTGGAACGTTCTTTGCGTAAATAATGTCCTAAGTCATCTTTTTCTTCAAGGTCATCTGTTTGTGTTGCCGAGATCGTTAAAGTGTTGTTGACATAGCTGACGCGGATATTTTCTTTTTTGATACCCGGTAAGTCTGCTTTGACGAGATATCGATCTTCAAATTCTTTGATATCCGTGTTCATTTGTCGTTCTTGCCAAAAACTATTCATTAATTTTCCCAATAATTCTTCGCCGCCTGTGAAATCTTTTGGAATCAAATTTGCCATGATGTTCCCTCGCTTTCTTGTGTGGATCGAATGATTGAATCTAAGTCGCTACTTCTATTTTACGAGGAACGAAAAAAAAGGGCAACCAAAAGGTCAGTATCGAACAAAACAAGAGAAATCACTCAACTATCTATGCAGAATCTGCTATGATAGAACTAAATAACTATCAGATGATTGGATGAATGAAGATGGAGATTATTGAAAAAGCGCCAGCTAAGATCAACCTCGGTCTCGATGTCTTAGACAAAAGAGCAGATGGTTACCATGAGTTAGAGATGGTGATGTCCAGCGTTGATCTAGCCGACCGTCTGATATTGGAAGAACTCGCTGAAGATAAAATCATTATCGAAACCAATAAAGCTTTCTTACCAGTGGATAAGCGCAATAACGTCTATCAGGCGGCAAGTCTGATCAAAAAACGATTTGGGATCACCAAGGGCATCAAAATCAATATTACCAAAAATATTCCGGTTGCAGCAGGATTAGGTGGCGGCAGTACGGATTGTGCCGCTGCATTGCGGGGCATGGTGCGTTTATGGAATCTGCAAGTGACCATGGAGGAACTGATCGAGATCGGCATGGAAGTTGGGACGGATGTGCCCTATTGTTTATATGGCACGACAGCGCATATCGCAGGGAAAGGGGAAGTGGTCACGCCGCTAAAGCCGATGCCCCAATGCTGGGTCGTCCTTGTGAAACCTCGACTGAGCGTTTCGACGGGCAAAATTTTCCAACAAGTCGCTTTAGATCAACTGCATCATCCGGATATTGCTGCCTTATCTGAGGCAATTTTGGCAGAGGACTATCCAGCGATGTTGACCGCCATGGGGAATAGCCTAGAAGCAATCACGATCCCCAAATATCCGATCGTCCAGCAGATCAAAGACCGCATGTTGAAATACGGCGCGGACACTGCGTTGATGACTGGGAGCGGACCGACAGTTTTTGCCCTATGCCAAAAATATTCTCGGGCGCAACGGGTCTACAATGGGCTTAAAGGTTTCTGTGATGAAGTCTATCTGGTTCGAACTTTGAAATAGCAGGCAACAAAAGCACAAGTGTCCTACTTGTGCTTTTTGCCATTTCCTCGAATATATGGGTGGCCGCAGGGTGCTTTCCGATTTGGACGTGAATTCCCAAGGCAAATCGTAAAACATACGATTTATCTTGACGAAGTTGCAAACATTTGTTACAGTATCTGTTGCTGGTAAAACGGAACAAGTCCGTTTTGCCCTGATGCCTCCGATTACAGGAGGAACAAAGAGGAGATAACGAATGAAAAAAACAATCGCCGCAGCTGCACTGCTTTTAAGCAGTTTATTATTAGGTGCCTGCAATCATAACCAAGAGACAGACACAGCATCTGTTGATGATCCAGCTTTATCGATCATGACGACTTTTTATCCGATGTATGAGTTTACCAAAGAAGTGGTAGGAGATGCAGCAGAGGTTTCTTTGTTGATTCCCGCTGGAACTGAACCCCATGATTTTGAACCAAGTGCCAAAGATATGGCCAAAATGATGGAAGCCGATGCGTTTGTCTACAATAGTCCGGAATTAGAGACGTGGGTATCGAGTTTAACAGATTCCATTGATACTAAACAAACGACGATCATTGAAGCTGCGCAAGCGATCGATTTAGTAGAAAGCGAAGAAGGACATGCCCATGAGGCAGACCATGACCATGACGAAGAAGCAGATCATGTGCATGAGTTAGATCCTCATGTATGGACCGACCCGGTATTGGCGATCCAAGAAGTCGAAACGATCCGTGACCAATTGTCAGCGGCCTATCCAGAACAAAAGGACCAATTTGCGGAAAATGCTGCGGCTTATATCAAGAAGCTCTCAGCATTAGATGATGCCTATCGTGCAGCTTTCAAAGATGCTTCACAACGGACATTTGTCACCCAACACGCTGCTTTTGGGTACTTGGCACGTCAGTACGATTTAGTAGAGGCTTCGATTTCCGGTATCTCTCCAGATCAAGAGCCGACCCCAAGCCGCTTGGCAGAATTGAAAGAATATGTGGAGACCAATCAAGTTCGTGTGATTTATTTTGAAGAAAATGCCTCGTCGAAAGTCGCAGAAACGTTAGCAAGTGAGACCGGTGTTGAACTGGCTGTCTTGAACCCGCTAGAAAGCTTGACACAAGAACAGATCGACAATGGAGAAACTTATATCAGTGTGATGGAAGACAATTTATCCGCTTTGCAAAAAAGTATCAAATAAAGAAACAAATAAGGAGGCACTCCGTGCGTTATATCGATGTAAAAGATTTAACCTTTTATTATGATGATGAACCTGTATTAGAAGACATTTCCTATTTTGTCGAAGATGGCGAGTTTGTGATTTTGACGGGTGAAAATGGTGCAGCCAAATCAACCTTGATCAAAGCCACATTAGGTTTGTTGAAACCGTCAAAAGGAAAAGTTACAGTGGCCAGTCAAAATGTGGCTGGTGAAAAACTAAGTGTTGCTTACATCCCCCAACAAATCGCGTCCTTCAATGTCGGCTTTCCAAGTACGGTCTTGGAATTGGTACAATCAGGCCGCTATCCCAAAGATCGCTGGTTCAAACGATTGACCAAACGTGACCATGAACATGTGCGGCGGGCCTTGGATGCGGTTGGCATGTGGGATATGCGCAACAAACGGATCGGAGAACTATCTGGTGGTCAAAAACAACGGATCAGTTTGGCACGAATCTTTGCCACCGACCCAGATCTCTTTATTTTAGATGAACCAACGACTGGTATGGATGAACAATCTCGGAACTTGTTTTATGAGTTGCTGCGGCATAATGCCCATGACCATGGCAAGTCGATTTTAATGATCACTCACGATCATGAAGATATCAAAGAATATGCAGATCGTCAGATCCGCTTAGTGCGAAAGGAGGATTCACCATGGCGCTGCTTTCATATGAATTCATGAGACGGGCCTTTTTAGCTGCGATTTTTATTGCGGGCATCGCGCCTATGCTAGGGGTTTTTCTGGTGATACGCCGACAGTCTTTAATGGCAGATACGTTATCCCATGTGTCATTGGCAGGTGTTGCATTAGGCTTCTTTCTCAATTTGAATCCCAATTTGACGACATTGCTGATTGTGGTGATCGCTGCGATCATTTTGGAATATTTGCGAACCCTTTACCGCAGCTATTCGGAGATATCGATTGCGATCTTGATGTCGGGGGGATTGGCGCTGGCGCTGGTCTTGATGAATCTCAGTGGCGGAAATTCTGCCACCAGTATCCAATCCTATCTATTTGGGTCGATCGTTACGATTACCCATGATCAAGTCTGGATCTTAGGGCTTTTATTCTTGATTGTCTTTGCATTGTTCTTTTTGTTCAAACGACCAATGTATATTTTGACTTTTGACGAAGATACGGCGCATGTCGATGGCTTACCGATCCGATTGATGTCGATGCTGTTCAACGTCTTGACGGGTGTTGCCATCGCAATGATGATTCCGATTGCTGGGGCCTTGCTGATTTCAGCAATCATGGTCTTGCCAGCGGCTATCAGTATGCGTTTGGGCAAAAGCTTCAATGCAGTGATCTTGATCAGTGTCGTGATTGGAATGATTGGGATGATGACCGGTTTGACCAGTTCCTTTTATTTAGATACGCCACCAGGTGCGACGATCACATTAGTTTTTATTGGTTTGTTTTTATTGGTCAATTTGATCAAGCGTGTGGTGATCGTATTGCAGCGGAACCAACGACTGAAATAAAACGCTTTATGAAAAAGAAACGAAGAATCAACGTTTCTTTTTTTTGTTTTCTAATCAAAGACGAACGTTTCGAACTTATTTTCAGATATTGCTCGCATTTTTCGTGTAAAAGCCTTATAATAAGACGAATAAACTAAAGGAGTTGTCCGGTGTGAAAATACGTCGCAGTGAACGTCTGATCGACATGACCCACTATTTATTGAATCATCCCCATGAATTGATTTCATTGTCTTTTTTCTCTAAGCGTTATGCTTCAGCAAAATCATCGATCAGTGAAGATCTTTCGATTATCAAAAAGACTTTCAAAGAGCGTGGCACAGGCTTGTTAGATACTGTACCTGGCGCAGCAGGCGGCGTTTTTTTTGTGCCTGAAATTTCAGAAGAAGAAGCCTATGCCTATGTAGAAGGGTTAGCGGAGCGTTTGTCTGAACAAGACCGCTTGCTGCCTGGCGGCTATGTGTACCTTTCAGATTTGTTGGGTGAACCAGAATTGTTGCGGCAAGTTGGTCGGATCATCGCTTCAAAATATCTTGGTGAAAAAATCGATGCAGTCATGACGGTTGCCACCAAAGGGGTACCGATCGCACAAGCTGTGTCTTATTATCTCAACGTTCCTTTTGTCATCGTTCGCCGAGATTCTAAAATCACAGAAGGCTCTACAGTGAGTGTCAATTATGTGTCAGGTTCTTCAGAGCGCATCGAGAAAATGGAATTGTCCAAACGCAGTCTCAAACGGGGTTCTCGTGTATTGGTGGTCGACGACTTTATGAAAGGTGGCGGCACGGTCAACGGGATGAAGAGTTTGATTGAAGAATTCGAAGCCGAGCTTGTAGGAATCACCGTATTTGCTGAAACCAAGTTCAAAGGCAATCGGGCGATCACGGATTATAGTTCATTGTTATATGTCGAAGATGTCGATACCCAAACCAAAACCATTTCGGTCGTACCAGGAAATTATTTCACAAAAAAAGCAGACTAAATGAAACATCTTGCGCGCGGATTCTTCGTTTGCGGCAAGGTGTTTTTTAAATTGGTCTAGGTGCAAATGACGCTAAGCGTTGAAATTTACAACCACTTGGGCTAAACTGATTGTAGGATCAATCAAAGGACAGTTCTTGTCCCAATCGATAGGAGTGGAATACGTGGAAGCACGTTATGCAATTATATTAGCAGCTGGCAAAGGCACGCGAATGAAATCAAAGTTATACAAAGTCTTGCATCCAGTCTGCGGGAAACCAATGGTCGAACATATCATGAATCGTGTCACTGAAACAGAACCTGCCCAAATCGTGACGATCGTTGGTCATGGTGCAGAAATGGTCAAAAAACAATTAGGCGATCGAACCGAATATGCCTTGCAAGCAGAACAATTGGGTACAGGCCATGCCGTGGTTCAAGCTGAAGCTTTTTTGAAAGGGAAAAAAGGCACCACCCTTGTGATCAGTGGGGATACGCCACTTTTAACGACGGAAACATTGAATAATTTATTTGATTACCATCAAGGAAAGAATGCTTCAGCGACGATTTTAACTGCTCAGGCACAAGACCCAACCGGCTATGGCCGTATTCTGCGGGACCATGTCGGAATCGTTGAGAAAATCGTAGAACAAAAAGATGCCTCCACAGAAGAAGCATTGGTCAAAGAAATCAACACGGGTACGTATTGTTTTGATAACGAGCTGCTTTTTGATGCGTTGGCAAAATTGGATACAGACAATGCCCAAGGGGAATATTATCTGACTGATATCATCGAGATTTTAAAGGAAGACGGCAAGATCATTGCTGCCTATCAAACAGAAGATTTCAATGAGTCACTCGGTGTCAATGATCGCTTGGCATTGGCCGAAGCCAATCGCTTGATGCGGGCGCGGATCAATCAAGCCCATATGCGCAATGGCGTAACGTTGATCGATCCAGTGACGACCTATATCGATGAAGGTGTGCTTATTGGATCAGACACATTGATTGAAGCAGGTGTAGTCATCAAAGGGCAAACCACGATCGGTGAAGACTGCGTGATCACGGCTTCTTCACAAATCAGCGACAGCCAAATCCAAGACGGTGTAACGATCAAAGCATCAGTGATTGAAGAAAGCATCATTCATAAAGGGGCCGATGTAGGTCCAAATGCCCATTTGCGTCCGAAAGCAGAGATTTTGGAAGGCGCTCATATTGGCAATTTTGTTGAAGTCAAAAACTCGACGATCGGTGAAGGAACCAAAGTTGGTCACTTGACCTATGTCGGTGATGCGACCCTAGGCAAACATATCAATGTCGGTTGTGGGGTGGTGTTTGTCAATTATGATGGCAAAAATAAGTTCAAGACAACTGTCGGCGACAATAGTTTTATCGGTTCTGGCTCAAATCTGGTTGCACCATTGACGATTGCTGAGGAAACGATGATCGCGGCTGGCTCTACGATCACCCAAGATATTCCGAAGCACAGCATGGCAATTGCTCGTGCCCGCCAAGAAAATAAAGCAGATTATGCAAAAAAACTGCCTTATCTAAATGAGAAATAGCGAAATGACTTGATTTATTCAAGAAAAATGACTACTATTTACTAGGAAGAAGATTCTAGTAAAATAGTTGTCATTTTTTATTAGTTACACGTAAAGAAAGTGGAGGTTCTCATGTCAAATCATTATTTTGATCCAAGATTGAAGATTTTTTCTCTGAACTCAAATCGTCCTTTGGCGGAAAAAATCGCAGCTGCAGTAGGTGTCGAATTAGGTAAGTGTTCCGTAAAACAATTCAGCGATGGCGAAATCCAAGTGAATATTGAAGAAAGTATTCGCGGTTCACATGTCTATGTGATCCAATCGACTAGCAGTCCTGTAAATGATAACTTAATGGAATTGTTGATTATGATCGACGCATTGAAACGCGCTAGTGCCAAGACGATCAACGTGGTCATGCCTTATTACGGCTATGCTAGACAAGACCGAAAAGCACGTTCAAGAGAACCAATCACAGCAAAACTTGTAGCGAATATGATTGAAAAAGCTGGTGCCAACCGTATGGTGACACTTGACTTGCATGCATCTCAGATCCAAGGGTTTTTCGATATACCAGTCGATCATTTGATGGGTGCGCCTTTGATTGCCAATTACTTTTTAGAACGCAATATTCAAGGAGATGATGTGGTTGTTGTCTCACCAGACCATGGTGGTGTGACCCGCGCGCGTAAATTGGCAGAATTCCTGAAATCGCCAATTGCGATCATTGATAAACGTCGACCAAAAGCCAATGTTGCTGAAGTCATGAATATCATTGGTCATGTTGAAGGGAAAACATGTGTCTTGATCGATGATATGATCGATACAGCAGGTACGATTACACTAGCAGCCAATGCCTTGAAACAAGCTGGTGCTAAGAGTGTCTATGCATCTTGTACGCATCCAGTATTATCAGGACCCGCCTTGGAACGTATCGAAGACTCCGCAATCGAACATTTGGTTGTCACTGATTCGATCTATTTGCCAGAAGATCGTAAATCAGACAAAATCGATGAAATCAGTGTGGGTGCCTTGATGGGTGAAGCAATCAAACGAATCCATGAGAACAAACCAGTCAGTCCATTATTTGAATCAAAATTATCTATTTGATCAAAACCGATTTTTTTGATCACAAGTATTCCTCTAGTTGAAATCAGCAGCTAGAGGTTTTTTTGTGCCTTTTGAAAAAAATACAGTGCAACACGCTTTCTTTTTTGTGAAAATATGATATGCTATGAAATGACTTGGCGTTGATGCAGGTCAAAAATCAAATAGAATCTAATCACAAAGGGGAGCCTGAAAAGGCTGAGAATGAGCGTACTCTAAACCCTTCGTACCTGTTTCGGTCATGCGAACGTAGGAATTGTGACGAGTTGAAGTGTCTGACACTTCTCCTTTGTGAATTGTGATGATTCGAAAAGGAGGAGTTTTTTTGACGAAAAAAATGGATTTGCGGGTGTGGACGGAAGGGACGATGATCGCAGCGCTTGGCGTGGCGCTATCCTTTATTCCAGTTCAAACGGTCAATGCCGGTTTGGATCTTTCCCTGGGTTTGGTACCTCTAGTGCTGTATTCTTATCGCCGAGGCTTTGTGCCTGGGGTGACAGCGGGCTTTATGTGGGGCTTGCTGAATATATTGGTGGGCAGTGCCATGAAGAATTTTATCAGTGTGCCGCAAATTATTTTTGAATACCCCTTTGCCTTTGCTTTTGGCGGCTTCGGTGGTTTATTTGCCAATCGGATCCAACAAGCACTGCGGATCAAAAGCAGTAAGGCTTATTGGTATATCGGCATTGGCGGCTTTGTCGCAGTACTTTGCCGCTGGTTCTGGCATTTTTGGGCGGGTGTCTTCGTCTGGGGGATGTATGCACCAGAAGGTCAAAGCCCTTATTTATATTCATTTATTTTTAATGGTGGATCGGTAGTGATCAATACGGTTTACGTCAGTGTCGTTTTGGTTATTCTAGCAAAAACCGCGCCAAAATTATTTATGCCCAAAGCATAAAATAAAAAATGTCATGGCCACGAAAAAGTGGGTCATGACATTTTTTTATCCATAAAACCAAAAGCCAGATCTTCTTGATCGATATCCAATGTCCATTGTTTCTGAGTAGCATAGTAGCGCAACACGGCAATTTGATCGAGGGAACTTTTGTTGATTTGACTGCTTTTCAAACCAGAGTCTTCCATCAAATAAATCGGGATAGTATAGGTTTTGTCGATCAGTTGTTCTTGACTTAAGCAGAATAAGACGCCTTCTTGCATCACGCTGCGTAGTTCTTTGAGAAGATTAAAGTCTAATTTTTCGACAGACACAGCTTTTTTAAAAAAAGAGATGCGATCGTTGCTCTTTTCTAGGACGATTCGGGTGATACGATCAGCTAAAATACGGTAATACTCATCTAAATAGCGATAGTAAACACGGGAGCGGTTGTCTTTCAAATCAAAAAAGACAAAGTTATTTTGCAATTTATAAAAAAATGGTGAGTGCAAATGTGTTTTCATATGGCCAAAATATAACAGCTCTGAAATTTCCAGCGGTGTCAGTTCCTTTAGCATATCGAAATCGTTGAAGTCGATCCATTTCATTTCTTCAGTGACCCGCCCTTTATTCAACTGTTGAAAGAAGAGTTGCACATTTTCTATGCCGCGAATCACTTTGAGTCCGGTATGACTATCGAATTCACCAAATTCGCTGGAAGGATCAAGCAAAAGCAAATTTTTGGGCTGATGAACAATGCTTTTGTTGAAATCTTGGGGGGCAAGCCCACGGGTCAAGACGGCGTTGCTAGTTGTATCTATATGTATGTAAATCGTATTGGACATGCCGGCTGATCCCTCCTATGTAATATATTTATTCTACAACAAAGCGCTGAAAAATGCTCGTATCTTTTCGTTTAAAGTTATATTACAAAATAACAGAAAAGACAATTTTTAATTTCAACATATTTATTTATCACGTCAATTCTTTTCTTTTAGTAAAATACCCAGTCAAAATTGGCGCTATCAATAGGTTTTTGGTATGATAAAAGGAGAAAAAAATGGAGACGAAAAAAATGAAAAAAAAGAAGCGGGTCAGACGTTGGCTCAGTAATATTTTTTTGTTGTTATTGCTATTGATCGGGTTGGTCCTCGTATTCAATAATCAAATCAAAAATTTCTTCATCAAACAAACCGGTGATGCCTATGCGGTCAGTGCAATCACCAGAGCAGATGTGGAAAAAAACATGGAAGCAGACACGACTTTTGATTTCGATGCAGTGGAACCAGCCAGCTCAGAAGCAGTTTTTAGCGCACAATTAAGCAATAAAGTCTTGCCAGTGATCGGGGGGGTAGCCATCCCTAGTGTGGAGATCAATTTGCCGATTTTTAAAGGGTTGTCCAATGAAGCCTTGTTATACGGTGCAGGAACCTTGAGTCCTACGCAAAAAATGGGTGAAGGCAATTATGCGCTGGCGAGTCATCGGGCACAATCCCCTGAGCTGCTCTTTACGCCATTAGATGACGTAGCTGTCGGGGCGACAATTTATATCACTGATTTGGAACATATTTATACGTACACAGCGACTTCTTCTGTGCGGGTCGAGCCAACAGATGTATACCTCTTAGACGAAGTGGAAGGACGCCAGATGATCACCTTGATCACTTGTGGTGAAATGGGGGGAATCACCAGACGGGTTGTGCAAGGGGATCTGCAAAGTGTGACACCTGTCGATGAAGCGACAGCAGATATGTTGGCTGCTTTTCATATGGCACAGCGGACATTTTAACAAGAAGGATAGCGAGTGGTAGGTCAATAGCCGTGTCATTCGACTATTCTTTTGTTCTTTAAGGAGGTTTTTTGGTGAAAGTCAAAAAAGTAACGACCGTCGATTTTGTGCCGCAGCGCAAGGCATTTCAAGAAAGTCAGCTGACCTTTTCTTTTTTTGACAGCCACTCGGCAGGCAGAACTTATTTTAGTCAACACTTAGAAGAACAAGGCTGGCAAATCAATACACGGCAAGGACGTTTATATCTCAGTTGCCGTTTTGAAGAGAACCAAATGGTCATCTATGATTTATTGCATGAAGCAAACACACAGTTTTCTTGGCAAAAATATACGGGGGTGATCGAAAGTTTTGCCCGCAGTCGTTTTATCCCTCGCGTGGTATGGCAATTACCTGACAATCCGTTGCTGGCTGATTTTTTTGCCAGACAAGGCTACCAGAAGGTGGCAGCCGGCTTTCAAAAAACGTTAGTTTATAATACGGCATTGGTTTTAGGCGGCGGTGGCGCGCACGGCGCATATCAAATAGGTGTTTGGCAAGCGCTGCAAGAACGAAATATCTCCTTTAAATGGATCACAGGAACATCGGTAGGCGCTTTGAACGGGGCGTTGATATTGATGAATGACGTGGAAGCTGCGGTGGATCTATGGGCCAATATATCCAGTGATCAGGTCTTGCAATACCCGCTAGCTGACACCAAAGCGCAAACCTTGCGAGAAATGATGGACCAGACCCATTCATTAGTGATGACAGCGTTGAAGACCAACGGCGCGAGTACAGAACCATTAGCTGCTTTATTGAATGCTACGTTTGATCAAGAAAAATTTGGTCAAACCACGCAGAAATTGCTGATATGTACCACCCGATTACCTGATTTCAAAGAAACGGTGTATGTCTTTGATCCAGCAGATGTGGCAGAAAATCTGCACTGGTTATTAGCATCGGCTTCTTTTTATCCGGCGATGCAAGCCCAGCAAATCAATGGCACCTACTATATCGATGGTGGATACCGCAATAATCTGCCGATCGATGTAGCCCTTGCACAAGGCGCAACTGAATGTATCACAGTAGATGTTCAAGGACCAGGGGTCAATAAGAAAATTGAAGTGTCAGAAGATATCGCCCAAGTTTCCCTCGGCTCCCCCTGGACAATGGGCAGTTTCATGGTCTTTGATGCCCAACGCTCTTTAGACAATATGACGCTAGGGTATTTAGAAACATTGAAAACCTTTGGCAAATACCAAGGCTATTGGTATACATTTGCGCGAGACGCCCAGTTTCAGCATCAATGGCGACAGTGTTTACGCTGGCTTAAGCAACAACACAGCTATTTGTATGAGGAAATCAAAAAAACAGAGTTCTTAAAAAAATTGCGTAAGTTTTATCGTGGGGATATCCCGATTGCTGATTGGGGCCGGATCCTGTTGGAATGCACCGCCAAGATTTTACACCTGCCGCCAACAATCATTTATGACCAAGAAACGATGTGCCAAGGCATCGCCCAAAAAATTGCCCAAGAACCAAGCGATGATGCAGAAGCGTGGTCGATCAGCGAATGGTTGTCCTTTTATCGAGACCGCTTCTACCTTTTGTCTGAGCAAAATCGTTTTTTGTTCTTTTATCGGACACAGACCTTATCTACACCAGCAATCCAACAAATTCGTCGGCGGTATCCTCTGCTAGCGACACTTGCTGCTTATAGTTATTATCTTTTGGAAGGAGATACACATGGATAAATTTTCATACGAAATCGTTGAAGAAATTGCTGTTCTTTCGGAAAATCCGAAAGGCTGGCGCAAAGAATTGAACTTGGTCAGTTGGAGCGGCCGTCCGCCG
This sequence comes from Enterococcus sp. DIV0876, assembly GCF_050529585.1. Taxonomy (GTDB): domain Bacteria; phylum Bacillota; class Bacilli; order Lactobacillales; family Enterococcaceae; genus Enterococcus_D. The sequence continues at coordinate 3,053,409 of NZ_CP172882.1, read as the reverse complement.
AAGTTTGACTTGCGAGATTGGGCACCCGACCACGAAAAGATGGGAAAAGGGATCACCTTATCCAATGAAGAATTTGAGGGGTTGAAGAAAGCATTGGCTTCAATGTAACTGTCGGCATCTGTGACAGGAATGATCAAAAGATGAGGAAGTGACAGCATGAAAAGCATGACGGGTTTTGGCAAAGGCAGTGCAGAAACAGCAATTGGCCAAATCGAAGTAGAAATCAAAAGTGTCAATCAGCGTTTTTTTGATTTGCAATTGCGCATGCCCAAACAGTTGAACACAATTGAAGGGACGATTAGACAACAAATCAAGCAAACACTGCAACGAGGGCGGATCGAACTGTATGTTACCATTCGAGAGACAGCAGCCCAACAAAAACAAATCAATATCCAATGGGACCTATTATCGGCTTTCATGGAGGAAGTCGAAACAGAGGCAAAGCAGCGCTTTGCCCTCACAGATTTACCTAAAGAAAAGTTATTAGAACAATTTTTGACCCATGAAGCCTTTTTATCTGTGTCAGACGTTGAACCCGAGGAAGGTCAGCTTGCAGCTGGTGTCTTGGCGGCTTTGACCCAAGCGCTGGCTGCTATTGAAAACAGTCGTCAAGTAGAAGGTGCAGGCATTTTGCAGGTCTTGCAAGAAAATCAGCAGCAATTGCAAGCTAAGCTGTCAGAATTGTCACAGTTTGTTGCTGTGTATGAAGCGGATTATCAGGCTCGTTTTGAGAAAAAATTGACTGCCTATCTCGGAGAAACCGTTGATCAAGATCGGTTACTGACAGAACTGGCTGTGCTATTGGAGCGAGGAGATATTCATGAGGAGATCGACCGGCTGGGCATTCATTTGACAACCATGACCAGCTTGCTGGCCGCCGAGACCCCCGTTGGTCGGGAGTTGGATTTCTTGATCCAAGAAATGAATCGAGAAGTCAATACGATCGGCTCAAAATCAGGTGCGATCACGATCAAAAATCAGGTAGTCCAAATGAAAACAATCATCGAAAAAATCAGAGAACAAGTTCAAAACATCGAATAGGAGGAAAATAACCATGACTTATTACGACATCACTTTCCATGAATTAAGCGGCAAAAGTATTATCAAACGGAGTGTGCCTTCAGATAAAACAAATTTTGAGGCTTGGCAAGATGCTTGTGCAGCAATCGAACCCGATTTTTTGCATATCTTAGTCAATGGCGATGCCGTTTCTTTGAATCGTCGCTATATCGTGCGCATCGATTGCCAAGAAGTTTCTGACCCTACAGAAAAAGCCATCACTGCAAAAGATGAACTAGCTGGCGTCATCAATACGTTGAGCAACATGGGCTTTTGATGAGAAACCAAAGAGTTAGGGACTAGCTATTTCATAAAATTCCCATTATAATAAAGTAGTTCTTGAAAGTTGCTGAAAAAAAGTGCAAAATAGACGTTAAGCAAATGTCAGTGAAAGGACGTCATTATGTCAGAGCGAGGATTACTTATAGTTTTATCAGGGCCTTCTGGAGTAGGCAAAGGCACCGTTAGAAAGGCGATTTTTGAGCGAGATGACAACGATTTTCAATATTCGGTGTCAATGACAACACGCCAACAACGCCCAGGAGAAGTCGAAGGTGTCGATTATTATTTCCGCAGCCGCGAGGAGTTTGAAGCCTTGATCGAGGCCGGCGAAATGTTGGAATATGCCGAATATGTTGGCAATTATTATGGCACACCATTGTCGTACGTCAGACAGACCTTAGACCAAGGAAAAGATGTGTTCTTGGAGATAGAAGTACAAGGGGCTAAACAAGTCAAAGACAAAGTACCAGACGGTGTCTTTATTTTCTTGACCCCGCCTGATCTGGCAGAATTACGCTCTCGTATTACAGGAAGAGGCACCGACTCTGCCGAGGTGATCGATGAACGCATGCGGGTCGCCCGCGAAGAAATCGAAATGATGGCATTATATGATTATGCTGTAGTGAATGATGAAGTCCCTAAGGCAGTCGACCGGATCCGTGAAATCATTTCTAGTGAACACTTTCGCGTCGACCGAGTGATCGGAACCTATATCAAAATGTTAGAGGAGCTGTAAGAAAAATGATGTTAAAACCTTCAATCGATTCATTGTTGGATCGTGTCAATTCAAAATATTCATTGGTGATCTTAGCCAGCAAACGTGCCCATGAGTTAGATGCCGGTGCCCAAGCAACATTGGAATCTTTTGACTCAGTCAAAAGTGTTGGCCAAGCCTTAGAAGAAATCGAAGCAGAGTTGGTCGTGAATGATCCACATCCAGAAATCAAACGTGCGCGTTTGAAGATGGAACAAGAAGAACGTAAAGCGCTAAAAGATCAAGAACAAAAAGAATTAGAAGCGCGCATTCGTGACGAACAAAAGCTTTAACCAAAACAGCTGGAGCACGCCTGTGTTCCAGTTTTTTATTTGGTTTGCTGATCGTTAAATTTTTGCAAGGCTACAGACAAACAGACCGCTATTTAGTAAAATAGAGCCTAAAGGAGGAGCAGGGATGACGCACATAGCACAAGTCATCGTGGATGTGCCCACGATGCAGACCGATCAACCTTTTACATATGAAATACCCGAAGCATTACAAGCTGTCATCGAAACAGGGATGCGGGTCGAAGTACCTTTTGGTCAAGGCGACCGTCACATTCAGGGCTTTGTTGTCGGACTGTCCAATGTATCAAGTGTTGACCAACCGTTGAAACCAATCACCCGTTTATTGGATCTATCCCCAGTCGTCAATGATGAGCTGCTCCAACTCGCTGATTACATGAAGCAAAGTACGTTCGCCTTTAAAATCACTTGTTTGCAAACGATGCTGCCAAGTGTCATGAAGGCTGAATATCAAAAACAAATCGTCTTATTAGATGAAAACCACAGTATTCGCAGCTATTTTCCAGAGAGTAAGATCCTCAGCTGGCAAGAGGCAGAAACAGCTGGATTGCTGCCGCAATTAAAACCATTGCGGGCAGCAGCAGTAGTAGAAGTGCAATACTTGGTCAAAAATAAGAACAAGGCCAAGATGATCCGTTATGTCAAACGCCAGATCGATCCAGTGGCGATTCCTGATATCGTCAATCAATTGCGTAAAGGATCGACCCGTAAAGCAGCGCTGTTACACATTTTGTCAAAAGAAGCCTATCTGCCGGTTTCCTTTTTTACCGAAAATGGTATTTCTACAGCTGTATTGAATCAAGGCGCAGCAGAAGGCTGGTTGACCTTCACCGAAGTGGAAGCCTACCGAGATCCCTTTAAGGACCATGATTTTCAAAAAACGCGCCCACTTGAATTAAATACGGATCAAGTGGCGGCAGTATCGGCCATCACAACAGCGGCGCAAAATAAACAGGCGCAGACCTTTTTGCTGGAAGGCATCACAGGCAGCGGGAAGACGGAAGTCTATCTCCAAACCATTGCTCAATTGCTGGAACAAGGTCAAACAGCCATCATGCTGGTACCCGAAATCGCTTTGACGCCTCAGATGGTAGAACGCTTTAAGAGTCGCCTAGGCAATGCCGTCGCAGTCTTGCATAGCGGCCTATCGCAAGGAGAAAAGTATGACGAATGGCGCAAGATCGAGCGCGGAGAAGCGCAAGTCGTGGTTGGGGCGCGTTCTGCTATCTTCGCCCCATTGAAAAATATCGGGGTGATCATCGTCGATGAAGAACATGAGGCTACCTACAAACAAGAAGAAGCCCCTCGGTATCATGCGCGAGATTTAGCTATCTGGCGTGGGGCTTACCACCATTGTCCAGTTGTGTTAGGCAGTGCAACACCTTCTTTAGAATCACGGGCCCGAGCCCAAAAAAATGTCTATCAGCTGTTGCGCTTGAACCAGCGGGCCAAAGCCAATGCCCAGCTGCCAACCATCGATGTCGTAGATATGCGGACTGAATTTGCCCAAAAGCAATACCAGACCTTCTCGCGATTGCTGCAAGAAAAAATCGTCGATCGCTTGGATCGCAAAGAACAAATCGTTTTGCTGTTGAATCGAAGAGGGTATTCTTCCTTTGTGATGTGCCGTGATTGCGGCTATGTCTTACCTTGCCCTAATTGCGATATTTCTTTGACGTTGCATATGGATACCAAAACGATGCGTTGCCATTATTGCGGCCATGAGGAACATATACCCCATCGTTGTCCAAATTGCCAAGCTGACAAAATTCGTTATTATGGCACAGGGACCCAAAAAGTTGAAGAAGAGTTGAAGGAATTATTTCCAGAAGCGCGGGTGTTGCGCATGGATGTCGATACTACCCGCAAAAAAGGCGCCCATGAGAAGATTTTGACTGCTTTCGGACAAAAGAAAGCCGATATTTTGCTGGGCACCCAAATGATTGCCAAAGGCCTGGATTTTCCTGACATTACCTTGGTCGGAGTATTGAATGCCGACACTGCGTTGAACTTGCCGGATTTTCGTTCCAGCGAGCGGACTTTTCAACTGCTGACTCAAGTCAGCGGCCGGGCAGGTCGGGCAGAAAAAACCGGTGAAGTCGTGATTCAAACCTTCAATCCAGAGCATTATGCGATCCAATTGGCACAGAGCCAAGATTATGAAGACTTTTATCAAAAAGAAATGTGGGTGCGACATCAAAGCGGCTACCCACCGTACTTTTATACAGTTAAAATCACTTGCAGCCATCCTGAAGAACAGGTAGCTGCCCAAAAAATGTTTGCTATTGCCCGTGAGCTGAAACAAGCGTTATCACCACAGAGCGTTTTGTTGGGTCCGGCACCAAGTGCTATTTTACGGATCAAAAACCGCTATTATTATCAACTGATCATCAAATACAAACATGAACCGCAATTACCAGCAATGTTGACCCGTCTGTTGGATCAAAGTCAAATCGATCAGCGCAAAGGGCTGTATGTCTCGATTGACCAAGAGCCATTGCATTTTATTTAGAGGAGAAATTATGCGCTATCCAATTATTTTGAATCCCGACGAACGTCTTCGTCGTAAAGCCAAGCCAGTATCTGTGATCACTGATGAGCTGGTCCAGTTGCTAGATGATCTTTATGAAACCATGATCGCTCATGATGGCATTGGGATTGCTGCACCCCAAGTCGGCAAAAATCTGCAAGTGGCGATTGTTGAAGTAGAGGAGGATGATCGGTTTGAATTGATCAATCCTGAGATCATTGTATCCAAAGGAGAAACCTTGGATGTAGAAGGCTGCTTGAGTATTCCCCATACGTTTGGGACGGTCAAACGTGCCGATGAAATCACAGTCCGCTATTATGACCGTGAAGGGGAAGAAATGGAAGTGGAGGCATTTGGGTATTTGGCCCGTGCCATGCAGCATGAAATCGATCACTTGAACGGTGTCTTATTTGTAGACAAACTGATCGAACGCATTCCAGAAGAAGACCTAGAAAAATATATGGAGGAACATGACCATGACTAAAATCGTCTTTATGGGCACACCGGCTTTTTCGGTCCCAATACTCGAAGGCCTACTAGAAGCAGGCTACGATATCGCCGCAGTTGTCACACAGCCAGACCGTCCTGTCGGTCGCAAAAAAATCATTACACCAACACCGGTCAAAACAGCTGCACTGAAACATGGCTTGCTTGTTTTGCAACCAGAAAAAATCAGCGGTTCCCCTGAAATGGACCAAATCAAAGCATTGGCGCCTGATTTATTGATCACAGCTGCCTTTGGGCAATTTCTGCCGAGTGCTTTATTGGCGGTACCGACACATGGTGCATTAAATGTCCATGCCTCATTGCTGCCTAAGTACCGCGGCGGCGCACCCGTTCACTATGCGATCATGGAGGGAGACCAAGAAACCGGTGTGACCATTATGGAAATGATCAAGAAGATGGATGCTGGTGGGATCTTTGCGCAAGAACGCTTGCCGATCACCCATCAAGATGATGTAGGGACGATGTTTGATAAATTAAGTGCATTAGGCAAAGACTTATTGCTGCGAACGTTGCCCAAAATCTTATCAGGTGAATTGACACCCACACCCCAAGATGAAGATCTAGTGACCTATTCACCCAATATCACCCGTGAACAAGAAGCCATCGACTGGCAAAAAACGGCACAACAGATCGATGCGCAAGTTCGAGGGATGCGTCCTTGGCCAATCGCATTTACGATGTATCAGGACCAACGTTGGAAAATCTGGTCTGTCTCACCCGTGGATCAAACCACAACAGCTGCGCCGGGTACGATCATTGAACGCAGCAAAAAAACATTATTGATTGCATGCGGATCAGGCACGGTCTTGGCCATTGATTCATTACAGCCTGCGGGCAAAGGGAAACAAGATATCGCCGCTTTCTTAAATGGCAGTGGACAACATGTGCAAGCAAATGAAAAGGTAGGTACGTATGAAGCGTGATGTAGGAGATATACAATATACGGTCCGTTACGTTGCATTAGAGGCATTGCTGCGGATCGAAAAAGGCGGCGCTTATTCCAATCTCTTGTTACGAGAATTGATCAATCAAGGGCGTTTGACCAACAAAGATGGACGTCTATTGACAGAGCTGGTGTATGGAACAGTTAGTCGCCAAATCTTACTCGACTTTTTTCTAGAACATTTCATCAAAGATGCCAAAAAAGTAGAAACATGGGTCAAGACGTTGCTGCGTCTGTCCTTATATCAATTGCTGTATTTAGACAAAGTACCGGACCATGCGATCATCCATGAAGCGGTTGAGATAGCAAAAGCCAAAGGAAATCCTGGCACAGGAAAATTCGTCAATGGTGTTTTGCGCAATGTCCAAAGAAAAGGCGTACCCGCAGTCAAAGTCCTCAAAAAACCAATCAAACGCTTGGCAACTGAAATCAGTATGCCGCAATGGCTGACAGAACGCTTGGTAAATCAAATCGGCATCGATGAAACACGGGAATTGGGTTATTCATTATTTGAACCCAACCATGCCAGTGGCCGCATTGATTTACAGCGAATCTCTCAAGAAGAGGCAATCGCCCAATTACAAGAAGAAGGCATCGATGCCAGACCAAGTGAGATTTCGCCGTATGGCATCGTAGCAGATAAAGGCTTTTTGGCGGGCTCGTCATTGTATCGATCAGGATTGCTGACCATTCAAGATGAAAGTTCAATGCTGGTAGCCCCTGCATTGCAGATCGCACCTGATCACAAAGTACTGGATGCTTGTGCGGCACCTGGAGGCAAAACGACCCACATCGCTTCTTTCTTATCCGCAGAAGCTGGGGGCAAAGTGACTGCACTGGATATCCATGCACATAAAGTAAAACTGATCGAGCAAAATGCGACGCGGTTAGATGTTGCATCGATGGTTGAAGCGAGGGTGTTGGATGCACGAAAAGTCGCAGAGGAATTCCCCGCGGAATCTTTTGACCGTATCTTAGTCGATGCCCCTTGCTCTGGTTTAGGCTTGATGCGTCGTAAACCGGATATCAAATATAACAAGACAGCAGCGGATTTTGCACGCCTGCCAGTCATTCAACGGGCAATTTTGGAAAGTGTTGCCCCAACGCTGAAGAAATCGGGTATAATGGTTTACAGCACATGTACGATTCTTGCAGAAGAAAATCAACAAGTCGTGGCAGGCTTTTTGGCCGACCACCCGGAATTTGAGTTGCATGAGATCGCTGTCGACCCCCTTGTCGCTTCATCGATCAAAGAAGGCTTATTGACGATTTATCCGCAAGATTTTATGACAGATGGCTTTTTTATCAGTTGTCTGCGCAAAAAGTAACGAGGTGAAAGAAATTGGAGATACGTTTTCAATCAGATGTCGGTAAACGCCGCAACACGAACCAAGACTTTGCAGCAACCTATGTCAATAAAGCCAATATCACATTGGCGTTGCTGGCAGATGGCATGGGCGGCCATCGTGCTGGCGATGTGGCGAGCCGACAAGCAGTCAGTGAAATCGGTACAGCGTGGGAACAAACGACCCTGACCGATAGTGAAAAGACTGCCCAATGGCTGATCCAAAAGATTCAACAAGAAAGCCAAGTGATTTATCAAAAAGGCCAAACCCAAGAAGAGCTTAGCGGAATGGGCACAACAATCATTGCCGTTGCCCTATTTGGCGACCAATTTACGATCGCTAATGTGGGAGACAGCCGTGCGTATTTGTTGCGCAATCATACACTGACACAAATCACAGAAGACCATTCATTGGTCAACGAGCTCGTCAAATCAGGCCAGATCACGGCTGAAATGGCGTTGAATCACCCAAGAAAGAATGTCTTGACCCGCTCTGTCGGCATGCCCAGTGAAGTGGAAGTCGACGTGGCGATCCATTTCTTTGGCGAACAAGACTATCTGTTGATTTGTTCTGATGGCCTGACCAATATGGTTTCTGATCAAGAGATTGCGGAAACGATCGAACAAACATCTGCATTAGAAGAAGCTGTCCAACAATTGATCGACCAAGCCAATGCTAGAGGCGGCGTGGACAATATTACCGTATTGCTGATCAAAGTCGGAGGAGAGAGCCTATGATAGAAATTGGCAAGAAAATCAATGGCCGATACAAAATCATCGGTAACATCGGCAGTGGTGGTATGGCCAATGTCTTTTTGGCCCACGACTTGATTTTAGACCGTGAAGTCGCAATCAAAGTCTTGCGTTTTGACTTTCAAAATGATCAAAGCGCCATTCGCCGCTTTCAACGAGAAGCCTTGGCAGCTACTGAGTTGGTTCATCCGAATATCGTCACTGTCTATGATGTGGGTGAAGAAGATGGAATGCAATTTTTGGTGATGGAATATGTCAAAGGAATGGATCTAAAACGCTATATCCAAACCCATTATCCAGTTCCTTATTTGCAAGTTGTCGATATCATTCAACAAGTGCTTTCGGCAGTTGCGTTGGCCCATCAGCACCGAATCATCCATAGAGATTTGAAACCGCAAAATATTTTGATCAATGAAGAAGGCGTTGTGAAGATCACCGATTTTGGGATCGCCATTGCGTTATCAGAAACATCGATCACGCAAACCAACTCGATGCTTGGCTCGGTGCATTATTTGTCACCAGAACAAGCCCGGGGAAGTATGGCTACCAATCAATCGGATATTTATGCCATCGGGATCATTCTTTATGAGATGTTGACGGGTAAAGTTCCTTTCGATGGTGAATCAGCGGTAACGATTGCCTTGAAACATTTTCAAGATGATATGCCATCGATTCGGATCTATGACAAGAACGTTCCCCAATCGATCGAAAATGTTGTATTGAAGGCTACCGCGAAGGAACCAGCTGATCGCTATAAGACGGCAGATGAAATGCGGGAAGACTTGGCGACTGTCTTGTCACCGGATCGTTTGAATGAGCCCAAATGGACACCACATGCATTGATGGATGAAACACGGGCGATCACACCAATCGAAGAAACAGCGATCGCTGCACCAGTCGACACAGAACCAGCTGAAGTCCCTGAGGAGCAAACCACAGACAAACCGAAAAAGAAAAAACGCAAATGGTGGCTGATTTTCCCAATCTTGGTGGTGGCAGCGATGCTAGGGATCGGCGGGTACTTCCTGTTTGGCGGTGGCCGCGGAGATGTAGCGATTCCAGATGTCAGTGGGGATACTGAGGCAACTGCCCGAGCAACGCTGACAGATGCAGGCTTGCAAGTTGCTGCTGATGTTGAAGAGATCGCCGATGATGAGATCGAAGCAGGCCAAGTCGTCAAAACCGATCCGCCAGCGGGCAATGAGGTCAAAAGAAATGCGACTGTAACACTCTATATCAGCAGCGGTACCGAAAAGATTGCCTTCAAAGACTATACTGGTCAAACCTTTGAAGATGTCAAAGAAGAGTTGATCAAATTGGGCTTTTCTGAAGATCAAATCAATTCAGAGACCAAGTCGGATGAAGAAATTGCTGAAGGGGATATCATCAGCCAATCGCCGGCAGAAGATGAAGAAGTGTCGCCAAAAGAAGATACTGTCAGCTTCGTTGTCAGCAGTGGACCAGCCTCTTTTGAAATGGACAATTACTATGGCATGACCGAAGCTGCTGTAAGAGCTGACCTGACATCTAAGGGCGTGAGTGCCGATCAGATCACGGTCGTTTCTGCAACCAGTGATCAACCCTCAGGTACCGTGATTGCGCAAGCACCCGAAGCAGGTGGGGAAGTGATTGCTTCAAGAACGTCGATCACCATAACGATCAGCAGTGGACAGGAAATGGTCAATGTGCCAAGAATCGTTGGCAAAACACAAGCCGATGCCGAAGCGGACTTGAATGAAGCGGGTTTGCTCTATGAAATCGAAGAAGCATCAGATTACAGCGACACGCCAGCCGGTCAAGTAACCAACGTTTCTCCAGGGGCCGGTACGTCTGTCGCGGTCGGATCGACAGTGACAGTCACCTTATCAAAAGGACCCAAACCAGAAGAATCAAGCAGCACTACGACGAATTCAGAGACCACAACAGAACCATCGACAAGTTCGACTGAATCTGATAGTGATTAATGTCTATGTGAGTGAAGCTTTTTTAGAAACGTCAAGTCGACAGCGGGATGGTTATCCCACATGTCGATTGGCGTTTTTTGGTTGGTCAGACGAAAAAAAAGAGCCATTCAGTGTCTGATTTTAAAAATTCCTTTAGTAAATGCCTTTGGGTAAGCGTACGTCTTTGCAACTGTCTTAAATTTGGGTATAATGAAGGTCAGAATTAGTCAAGGGAGGGAAATGAATTGAGTCATCATAACACTTCCGATTTGATTGAGGCGTACTTGAAAAAAATCCTTGAAGACAGCGAGACTATCGAAATTCGCCGTGCAGAAATGGCCAACCTTTTCAACTGTGTGCCTTCACAAATAAACTATGTCATCAATACCCGTTTCACCGTTCAGCGTGGTTATACCGTTGAAAGCAAACGAGGCGGGGGCGGATACATTCGGATCGAAAAAGTCAAAATCACGGATAGCCATCACTACTTAAAAGAAATCAATCAATTATTCGATGAAACCATTTCGGAAAAAGATGCCTATGCGATTATTCAAAAACTGTATGAGGAAGGAATCCTGTCCAAGCGAGAAGGCAATCTACTATTGACGGTCATCGCGAAAGCAGTTCTAGGACGTTCTCCTTATGAAAATAGAACACGAGCAGACTTGCTCCACGCAATACTAGAACGATTAAGTTACGAAGACAGGAAGTGAAAGAGATGGATGAACTATTCACCCAACGCGCGAAAGCCGTTTTGGCGATTGCGCAAGAAGAAGCGAAATACTTTAAGCACCAAGCCGTTGGTTCAGAACACATCTTGCTTGCCTTAGTCATTGAACAAAATGGCATCGCCGGCAAAACCTTGAGGGAAATGAATATCACGGAAAATGATATACGTGAAGAAATCGAACACTTGACCGGTTACGGCACCGTACGCCATTATCCAGAGAATGCTTATTTGGCCTATTCACCACGAGCAAAACATACTTTTGCTTACGCCGGTGATGAAGCAAAGCGTTTAGGTGCACCCCAGATCGGTACAGAGCACTTATTGCTCGGTCTATTGAGAGATGAAGATATCTTGGCCTCTCGGATCATGCTGAATCTCGGCTTAAGTTTGGCCAAAATGCGTCAATTATTGAAGAAAAAAATGGGCTTTAATGAAGCCAAAAAAGGTGCAGCTGGTCGTCGTCGCCCAGCACAAGGCAAAGCACAACCGCAAGGAACACCAACCTTGGATTCACTGGCAAGAGATTTGACCAAATTGGCCCGGGAAAAACGCTTAGACCCAGTAGTAGGCCGTGCCAAAGAAGTCAAACGCTTGATTCAAATATTGAGCCGCCGCACCAAAAACAATCCTGTATTGGTAGGGGAACCCGGTGTCGGTAAAACCGCTATTGCTGAAGGATTGGCACAAAAAATCATCAACGGCGAAGTACCTGAAGATATGCAGAATAAACGCTTGATGATGTTAGACATGGGTGCATTGGTAGCAGGCACCAAATACCGTGGCGAGTTCGAAGACCGCATGAAGAAAATCATTGATGAAATCTATCAAGATGGACAAATCATCCTATTTATCGATGAATTGCATACCTTGATTGGTGCGGGTGGCGCAGAAGGTGCCATCGATGCCTCAAACATCTTGAAACCAGCATTGGCTCGTGGGGAACTGCAAACCATCGGTGCAACCACATTAGATGAATATCAAAAATATATCGAAAAAGATTCTGCTTTGGAACGGCGTTTTGCCCGTGTTCAAGTCGATGAACCGACACCTGAAGAAGCAGAAGAAATCTTGCGCGGCCTACGTCCACGTTATGAAGAACACCATGGTGTCGAAATTTCTGATGATGCATTGCATGCAGCGGTCCAATTGTCTGTGCGCTATATCAATTCCCGTCAATTACCAGATAAAGCCATCGATTTGATGGATGAATCGGCAGCCAAAGTTCGTTTGGATCGGACAGATGAAAGTTCTGAATTGGTTGAATTACAAACGGATATTGCCAATCTGATCGAAGAAAAAGAAGCAGCCATTCGTCAACAAGACTTTGAAGCAGCTGCCCGTTTAAGAATCAAAGAGAAAAAATTGACCCAGCAATTGACTGAAGTGGCCTTCATGGAGGTCAAAGAAGCTTCGGGCTACGCAGATAGTGTCACTTCTGAAGATGTAGCCTCTGTCGTGTCCCAATGGACCGGCGTACCGCTGCAGCAAATGGAGAAAAAAGAAAGCGAACGCTTATTAGATCTTGAAAAAATCTTGCATCAACGTCTCGTAGGTCAAGAAGAAGCCGTCAAAGCTGTTGCGCGATCGATTCGCCGTGCTAGAAGTGGTCTAAAAGATCCAAATCGCCCAATTGGCTCCTTCATGTTCTTGGGACCAACCGGGGTCGGTAAAACAGAATTGGCCAAAGCATTGGCAGAAGCAATGTTTGGCAGTGAAGATTCTCTTGTGCGGGTCGATATGTCTGAATTTATGGAGAAATATAGTACGAGTCGTTTGATTGGTTCACCGCCAGGGTATGTCGGTTACGATGAAGGCGGGCAATTGACCGAAAAAATTCGTTCCAAACCCTATTCCGTGATTTTGCTGGATGAGGTGGAAAAAGCCCATCCCGATGTGTTCAATATTCTCTTGCAAGTCTTAGATGATGGTCATTTGACCGATGCCAAAGGACGGAAAGTCGATTTCCGCAATACGATCTTGATCATGACGTCAAATATCGGGGCACAAGCGATTCGTGAAGAAAAAAGCGTCGGCTTCAATGTCACTGATTTAACGAAAGATCATCAAGCGATGCAAAAACGGATCCTTGAAGAGTTGAAGAAAGCTTTCCGACCAGAATTCTTGAATCGGGTGGATGAAACCGTGGTCTTCCAATCGCTAGGCGAAGGTGAAATCCATGAGATCGTCAAAATCATGAGCAAATCAATCATCAAACGGTTGGCAACGCAAGATATCCAATTGAAAATCACGCCATCTGCCATTGATGTGATCGGCAAAGCCGGTTTTGATCCGGAATACGGTGCCCGTCCCATCCGACGCGCATTGCAAAAAGAAGTTGAAGATCGTTTAAGCGAAGCATTGCTATCTGGTCAAATTCACTTAGGTGACAAAGTGACGATCGGTGCTTCTAAAGGAACGATCACATTAAGTGTCAAAGAAGGACAAGCCAAAGTATTGCAACAAGTGTAATAGCAGAAGACAGCAGTATTCCTGTTGTCTTCTTTTTTTGTCCCAAAAATGATAAGGACAAGAGAAACAAGAATCAAATCATATTCGCACATATCTTGTGTTTACCTGTTTTTGATGGTACGCTATTATTGATAGGTTAATTAAATACTATAAAAGCGCACCATTCATTTTTGGGGGAGAGAAAATCAATGCGATATGCTGCCATTTATTACGGACGTAAAGTGAGACGAATCAGTCTTTTTGTCATCAAGTTTATCGATTATTTATTGCTGTACCTCGTTGCAGCTAGACAATTGTATTTATTTGGACAGCTTTTTTTCTTATGTCTTATTTGTTGGATCATTGGCGCTATCATCGCATTGAGTAGAAGAAAATGGCGCCACGGCACCATCAAGGACCGTCCAAAATCAGCAGAATCCCTATATCCTAACCATGATCGAAGAGAAAATTTGATCTTGTTGACCTGTATTGTAATATTGATAGCAGAACTTTATCTGATTCATTTACCACTGCCAGTCTGAATAAGTGATAGACACAAATAATCAAGGCACTTTTGTCCCTTTGTTATTTGTGTTTTTTTCACCTGTTATGTACAATCAGTAGCAATCGAATCGGACTGATCATGAATGAACATTCACAAAATAAAAAGATGGTAAAGCTGTTTATATCAGTATCTTAGCAGTGTTTGTCTCTTTTTTCGTGAAAGAAAGAATAGGATGAAGTATTGGAAATGAGCGGTCTATGTGATACTATGAATGAGTTGAAAAAAGGAGGAGCACTATGGTCGAAATTATTGCAACGGTCGAATCGATCGAACAAGCGACGGCACTTATGCCCTATATCGATACTTTATTTTTCGGAGAAGAAACATTTGGCTTACGGTTACCCGCTTCGTTTTCTCGAAAAGAACAAGCGACATTGATCCAAATGGCCCATCAAGCGGGAAAGAAAGTCACAATTGCCGTCAATGGCATCATGCATCCAGAAAAAATGACCCAAATTCCTGAATATTTACGTTTTTTACGTGCACAGCAAGCAGATCAAATTGCCATCGGTGATCCAGGCATCATTTACCGCATGCAGCAGAATCCTGAGTGTGCATTGCCATTTATTTATGCTGGTGAAACCTTAGTCACTAGTGCGCGCCAAATCAATTTTTGGGGCAGAAAGGGTGCGGCTGGTGCGGTGTTAGCCAGAGAAGTACCTTTTGGTGAAATGAAAGTTTTGGCTCCGCAAGTCAATATTCCGGTGGAAGTATTGGTCTATGGTGCAACGTGTATCCATCAGTCGAAACGGCCATTACTGCAAAATTATTTTAACTATACCCAGCAAACAGAAGAAAAAGACCATGATCGCGGTTTATTCCTATCTGAGCCAAAAAAAGAAGAGACCCATTATTCGATCTATGAAGATAGCCATGGCACCCATATCTTTGCCAATAACGATCTTAATTTGATGGCGCAATTGCCAGAATTAGCAGAACATGGGTATCATACGTGGAAGTTAGACGGTCTTTATACGCGAGGAACAGCCTTTGTCGAGATCGCTGCCTTATTTGCACAAGCAAAAGCAGCCATTGAAGCAGGACAATTAGCGGCAGACGACGCCCTAGCTTTCAGTACGCAAGTCCAAGCACATCACCCAGAAAATCGTGGGTTGGATACCGGGTTTTATTTTATTGATCCCGATGATATCAAGTAAGGAGCAAGCAGAAATGACAGTCAAACAAGCATTGAAACGACCAGAAGTCTTAGCACCCGCTGGTACGTTAGAAAAATTAAAAACGGCGATCCATTATGGCGCAGATGCTGTCTATATCGGTGGCAATGCCTATGGCTTACGCAGTCGTGCCGGTAACTTTACATATGAAGAAATGGCAGAAGGTGTTGCCTTTGCCAAAGCCCATGATGCCAAAGTCTATGTGGCAGCCAATATGGTGACCCACGAGGGCAATCAAGAAGGTGCTGGCGAGTTTTTCCGTGCGTTACGAGATGTCGGCATTTCCGCAGTGATTGTATCTGATCCGGCATTGATCAGTATTTGTGCTGCAGAAGCACCAGGCTTGCCGATCCACTTATCCACGCAAGCCAGTGCAACCAACTATGAAACCCTCGAATTTTGGCGGGAAGAAGGATTAGAACGTGTCGTTTTGGCACGGGAAGTCTCGATGGCAGAAGTTGCTGAGATTCGCAAAAACACCAGCGTTGAGATCGAGGCCTTCATTCATGGCGCCATGTGTATTTCTTATTCAGGACGTTGTACGTTATCCAATCATATGTCCATGCGGGATGCCAATCGCGGCGGTTGTTCACAATCGTGCCGTTGGAAATATGACCTATTCGATATGCCATTTGCAGGAGAACGAAACAGTTTGACCAAAAACGGCGCAATCGAAGAAGAATATTCTATGAGTGCTGTCGATATGTCGATGATCGAACATATTCCTGATTTGATCCAAAACGGGGTCGATAGTTTCAAAATCGAAGGCCGCATGAAATCGATCCACTATGTGTCAACAGTAGCCAATGTCTATAAAGCAGCGGTTGACAGCTACATGGCCGATCCGGAAAATTATGTTTGCAAACAAGAATGGATCGATGAATTATGGAAAGTCGCCCAACGAGAATTGGCATCAGGTTTTTATTACGACACACCAAGTGAAAATGAACAATTGTTCGGCGCCCGCCGCAAGATACCGCAATACAAATTTATCGGTGAGGTCATGGCGTATGACCCCATCACCAAAATAGCCACAATTCGCCAAAGAAACCATTTTTCAGTGGGGGATGAAATCGAATTTTATGGTCCTGGATTCCATCACTTTCACCAAACCGTGGAAGTCATGTATAATGAAGACGGAGACGCCATCGATCGCGCACCCAACCCAATGATGATCATCACGATGCCGGTCAAAGAACCAGTAGCCGTTGGCGACATGATTCGGAAGAAAAAATAAGGTCGAGATACCCTCTCGGCCTTTTTGCTGTGAATCACTGCGACTGGCATGCAGAGCATGACATGCAAGTCCTTCTTAGCGTTCTTTGCTTAGAAGTGACTGTAGGCGAAGCAAAGCGGAGACGAGCAGATGATGAACAGTACTAGGGGACCAAAGGGACCGTAGTAACCTTACTAGGAATCACTGCGACTGGCATGCAAAGCATGACATGCAAGACCTTCTTAGCGTTCTTTGCTTAGAAGTGACTGTAGGCGAAGCAAAGCGGAGACGAGCAGATGATGAACAGTACTAGGGGACCAAAGGGACCGTAGTAACCTTACTAGGAATCACTGCGACTGGCATGCAAAGCAAGACATGCAAGTCCTTCTTAGCGTTCTTTGCTTAGAAGTGACTGTAGGCGAAGCAAAGCGGAGACGAGCAGCTGATGAACAGTACTAGGGGACCAAAGGGACCGTAGTAACCCTACAAGGAATCACTGCGACTGGCATGCAAAGCAAGACATGCAAGTCCTTCTTAGCGTTCTTTGCTTAGAAGTGACTGTAGGCGAAGCAAAGCGGAGATGAGCAGATGATGAACAGTACTAGGGGACGAGAGGGACCGTACCAACCATTAGAACATAGAAAAAAGGAGGAAACAAATCATTGGAAACATATGATTACATAGTGATAGGCGGCGGTAGTGGCGGCATCGCTTCTGCCAATCGTGCCGGCATGCATGGTGCCAAAGTCTTGTTGATTGAAGGAAAAGAATTAGGGGGTACCTGTGTCAATGTTGGTTGTGTGCCCAAAAAAGTCATGTGGCAAGCCAGCGAAATGCTGGAGATGATCAAGCGAGATGCACCGAGTTATGGTATTTATCCACATGTGGATAAATTTGATTTCACTGAACTTGTGGATAAACGGCAAAAATATATTGATTTTTTGCATACAGCATATCAAAAAGGTTTAGACAGCAACCATATCGAAGTTATTCGAGGTTATGCACAATTTGTGGATAACCACACGGTAACAGTCAATGGAAAAACGTATTATGGCGAACGTATCTTGATCGCTACCGGTGGCAAACCAAGTAAAATGCGTATCCCTGGGGGCGAATATGCAATTGACTCCAATGGCTTCTTTGCCCTCAAGCAAGCACCAAAACGGATGATTGTTTTAGGCGCAGGTTATATCGCAGCTGAAATCAGTGGTGTCAGCCAACAATTAGGCAGTCAAGTTGCTTGGGCGTATCGCAAAGAACGGCCCCTGCGTACCTTTGACCATATGTTGGCGGATAACTTAGTAGAAATGTACCAAGAAGCTGGCATCGAAACATATGCAGAGTATACAGCGACCTCAATTACTAAAGATGGGGAAACCTATACGGTCACCTTTGAAAATGGGGAAACTTTGACAGGAGATTGTGTCCTGTTTGCCGGCGGTCGGGTACCAAATACAGATCATTTGAGTATTGAAAACACCGATGTTGCACTAGATGAAAAAGGATTTGTCGTGGTGGATAAATATCAAACGACGACAGCCGAAAATATTTTTGCAGTTGGAGATGTGATTGGTAAATTAGATTTGACACCAGTGGCGATTGCTGCGGGCCGACGTTTGTCTGAACGCTTGTTCAATGGACAAACAGAATCATATTTAGATTACACCCTCGTTCCGACAGTTATCTTTACCCATCCGCCGATCGCGACGATCGGTTTATCAGAGGAAGCTGCGATTGCGCAATATGGAGAAGAAATCAAAGTCTATCGCTCGCGCTTTACACCTATGTACTTTGCCTTGAATGACTATCGCCAAAAATGTGAAATGAAATTGGTGTGTCTGGGTAAAGAAGAAAAAATCATTGGTTTGCATGCCATTGGTGTAGGTGTTGATGAAATGCTGCAAGGTTTTGCGGTCGCTATCAAAATGGGGGCAACGAAAGCCGATTTTGATCAGACTGTGGCTATTCATCCGACTGGATCGGAAGAATTTGTAACGATGCGTTAAATCAAAAAAAGTTGTTGAGGATCCTCCTCAGCAACTTTTTTGTTTTAATTTGTTCGCGTTAAAATTTGTTCGGTGATGCGATAGAGATAGTCTTTGCTCTCATCTTGCGTTTCAGGCAGTTTTTTGATTCCTTGTAGCGCTTTTTCGGTATATTTAGCTGCTAACTTTTGCGCTTCGACCAGCCCTTGTCCATTTTGCACAAGTTGATAAACCGCTTGGGTATCGGTATCGGTCATCGCCTCTTTCTTGGCTAATAGCGGCAGTAATTGCGTGCGCTCGCTTTTCAATGCCAGCAACAACGGCAGTGAATAGACCCCTTGGCGGACATCTTCCAAAACAGGTTTGCCAAGGTGATCAGCCGCCTGACTATAGTCTAAGATATCATCCATGATTTGAAAAGCCAGACCGATAGATTCGCCGATTTCTTTAGCTTGATTGGCAAAACGCAACGAAGTGCCACTTTCGTAGGCGCCGATAAAACAACTCAAAGCAAACAATTCAGCGGTTTTGCCGCTAATATTTTCTAGATAATCCGTAACAGTCACATCGACATCATATCGTTTACTCATCTGGCCTAATTCACCAGACAATATTTTTTCCATACTGCGGGAATTCATTTGCAGGCTCTTCATTGAACTGGCATAATCAGCCATCAATTTGAAACAGCAGACAAAAAGATAATCCCCAGCGTAGACAGCTACATCGTTGCCAAAAGCAGCCCGGATCGTAGGCAACCCTCTGCGGGTATCGGCATCATCGACGATATCATCATGGATCAATGACGCTGTATGCAGCATTTCGATCGATGCTGACAACGCTACAGCTTTTTCATGGTCTTGGTCACTGCCAAAAGAAGAGAACAACAGCTGGTAGGCTGGGCGCAATAATTTGCCACCTGAATGGATCATGGCCAAAATCGCTTCTTCAACAGCTTTATTTTTTAATTTTAGAGACTTTTCCATCAATTGCAAGGAGGCAGACAAGTCAGCTTGCAGTGCTGGATATTCTTGCCACATAGGATGAAGTTTCATAGTTGGCTCCTTTATTTTGAATCCGTTGTGCGCCATTTGACCTTTGTCTGACGCTCATAATCAAGTTGAAAACGACGGAGTGTTTCCACTCGTTGTAATAAGTAATTGGCGGCGATACCGATGGCGATCCCCGACAGAATACCAAAGAAAGACAAGACCGGCAGATAGAGCATGACACTCCATGATTGGGCGATCCAAGAGGCAGTCACCAATTGGCCCACATTATGCAAAAATCCGCCTGCGGCGCTGATACCGATAATGCTGACTCGTTTTGGTCCTAATTGTTTCACCAGCAGCATGCCAAAATAACTCAGCAGCGCACCGCTCATGCTGTACAAAAAGGTAGAAACCGTTCCTCCCAGCAATGTCGTCAGGATCAACCGCAACCAAATCAGCAGAAAACTATCTTTTTTTGGCATCGTGAATAATGCAATGATCGTGATCAGATTCGCCAATCCTAGCTTGGCTCCAGGCGCAAATGCGAAAGGGTAGGGAATCATGTTTTCCACTAAGCCAATCACGACACCTTGTGCCACTAAGAGGGATATGAAAATTATTCGTTGTAATCGACTCATAAGCAAACGATCAATAAATGAGATCGTCGGTTTCACTCCCATCTGAAGCTTGGATTTCTATCACCATTTTATGGGGCAGACAAACGATGGTTTCACCGTTTTTGCTGGCCCATCCGCGACGGACACAGATTTGATCGCCGCAATTGGCTTCTTTGATCCGAATCCGATCCCCATCTATTTCAAGTAAATTATAATCCCCATCTTCATCTTCATAAAGATAGGTATAACTTTTTTGACCTTCAACCAGGTCAAAACGTTTGATTTCAGTACCATCTACCCGTAAAACCGCTTCTTTTGCGGCTGTTTGTGTTTGTCCGAAAATCAGGATCGGCAGAAATGAACTAAGGATCAATAGAAGAATGATCACCCCGTCCCATGGTTTTAAATGGGCATTTCGGATAAATTCTTTATATTTTATCATCATAAGACTCCTGTTCTGACATGGGATCTGTTTCATTCTAGCACAATCACCCATTCTTCTACTAGGTTTATCCTCCGATTTATGTGCATGATTTCGGCAACCGTCCACTACTTGGAAAAAGACTGAGACACTGATCGAAAATCAGGCTGTCTCAGTCTTTTCGCGTGCTATTTAATTGATCCGTAAAGGATTATTTTTTGCCGTATAAAGATCGAGGTGTACCGTACCACCATTTACCTACAGTACGTTGCAACCATGGAATCACCCAACGGTCTAAACCAACTGCGCGACCAGAACCGTTCATCAAGGCAAAGGCAACTGGGATGAACCAGATGTTGACCCAATAGAACATACCTGACATACAGAAAGTAAGTACCAAGACGATCGTTGTTGCATTGACTAACCAAGTGAACAAACCAGCCATCAAAGCCAATGCCAAAGCAATTTCAGCAAAGACCATGAATTTTTGGAAGAACATCGCTACATCGTTGTTCGGCATGATAAATTGCATCACTTTTGTGAACCAATCAGGTGATTTTTCGATCACGACCATTGGCTGTTCGCCGTATGCGTAGCTTAAACCGAAATGAGCGGCTTGTGTTGCAGCTTCACCTGCTGCCTCGCCGGCACCACTAGCTGCACTAGCTGCGTCTGCAGCTTCACTTGCGCCACTTGCTGCATCTGCAACAGTTTGATATTCCCATGTCCAAGGGAATACACTATTTCCTTGGAACCAAGAACCTTCGCCAAACCAAGTGCTTGGCTTCAAGACTTCACCATTGTCGCCCAAAATTTTCGTGAAGGCTTCAATGAACCAAACCAAACCGTAGAAAATACGTAAAGGAACACTCCACAAGACATTTCCGTAACGGGATGTATGGCCTCGAGCCACTGTCCGGTCATCTTTGATGTGGAAGATTTCGTGCATCAAGTATTGGAACATGTAGTAACCTGAACGAATATCGAAGAAATATTTCAAGTTGACGATATGTTTCATGATGATCGCTAAGAAACCACTTAAATGAATCTTGTTGAATAAGTTTGCCACGCCCCATTTAGCGCCGATCGATACCATAAATCCTTGGTAGTTTCCTTTGAATTTATGTTTTTCGCCACCTTTGATGGCTGCAACGATATTGCTGGCTGCTGTGTGACCGGTTTGTTCAGCTGCTTGAACGATTTGCGGTGTCGGTGTATTTGGAAATTCTTCAAAGTAGACCAAGTCACCGATGATATACATATTTTTGTCTTCATAGCCTTTGGCTTCCATATATTCATTGGCAACCAAACGGAATCCGCGTGCTGTTTCCAAACCAAAGTCTGCTGCATCGCTGGTTCCTTTCACACCGGCTGTCCAAATCAATGTATGGGTTGGCACAGTCGTACCATCTTTTAGCTTGATATGATCAGGTGCGACTTCAACGATCGGTGCATTCAAGACCAAGTCCACATGGTGTTTTTTCAAATAACGTTCAGCTTTTGCTGCATCGTTACGATCCAACATGTTCAAGATCGTTGGCATTGCTTCAACCACTTTTAGGCTGATTTCACTTGGATCTAATTTGTAATCTTCTGCCAAACGGTCTTTCCAGTCGATCAGTTCGCCAATCATTTCGATCCCAGTAAATCCAGAACCACAGACAACGAATGTCAACATTGCTTTGCGCAAGGCTGCATCAGGTTCGATCGCAGCTTTTGCCACTGTTTTTTCGATATGTTCACGGATGCGAACCGCATCATCGAATGACCATAAGGTAAAGCCATGTTCTTTGACACCAGGGGTACCAAAGTCATTTGGCTCGCCACCCATACCCAAAATAAGGTAATCAAATGAATAGCTGCCTAATTTTGTTTGAACAGTTTTATTTTCTTTATCGATCCCAGTAACAGTATCGGTAACCAAGCGGACATTTTTCTTACGGGCGAACAAGCGTTGCAGATCGTATTGGATCGCAGTTGGTTCCACGCGTCCTCCAGCGACTTCATGCAGTTCAGTCATCATCGTGTGATAAGAGTGACGGTCAATCAATGTTATCTCAACATCATTGTCTTTTTTTAGCTTTTTTGCCATGTACTTTGTCGCAGAAACTCCTGCATAACCCGCACCGACAACGACAATGTTTTTCTTTGCCATTGCAAATCTCTCCTTAGTAAAAAATAATCTATGATAATAATTACACAATCGCTCCTATTATATAGAGAAATGTTCCATTTGTCTAACTTTTCTGTTGAAAAAAACACTGGTTTCATGAAATTCGTGAAAATTTACGGAAATCAAAAAAGAAAGTCAATTTATGTGAAAAAGCGTAAAGGAAGCGGTTGACATATTGATAATTTACTTTACAATGTTATATGTATCACAAACTTTTTTGTGGAAAAAATAATGAAGTAAAAGGTGGATAATTATGAAAGCAAAGAAATTGATTGTAGGTATGGCAGTATTTTCATTCGCAGCGTTATTGTTAGCAGGATGCGGAGCAGACAACAACAGTGCTGATTCTTCGTCAACTAACGACACAACATCACAAACTTCTACAGTAGAATCTTCAACAGCAACAAGCGAAAGCGAAGCAACAGTTGTTGCCGGCGCACCAATGCAAGATGGCACTTACAAGTTAGAAGAAAAGAACTACAAGAACGATTACCGGGTATCATTTGAGATCACTGTCGTAGATGGCAAAATTACTGAATCTAAGTATGACAACATCAATGCTGATGGCGAATCAAAAACAGAAAATACTGAATACAATGAATCAATGAAAGAAAAAGCTGGTATCAGTCCAGAAGAATTTATTCCAAAATTCAATGAAGAATTGGTTGCAGCGCAAAGCCCATCTTCAATTGAAGTTGTTTCAGGTGCAACACATTCATTTGATTCATTCCAAAACTATGCACAACAATTGATCCAAGCAGCACAAGCTGGCAATACAGAGACCATTGAAATCGACAACGGTGCTGACTTGCAAGATGGTACGTATACATTAGAAGAAAAGAACTATTCTAATGGCTACCGCGTGGCATTCTCAATCACAGTTGCAGATGGCAAAGTATCAGAATCAAACTATGACTATGTGAATGAAGCTGGTGAATCGAAGAAAGATGACGCCGAGTACAACGAAAGCATGAAAGCAAAATCTGGTACTAATCCAGAAGAATTCATTCCAAACTTCAATGAAGAATTCGTGACTGCAGTCAATGGTGAAGATGGTTCAGTTGCTGATATGGACGTCGTTTCAGGCGCAACTCATAGCTTCCACAGCTTCGTGATCTACGCACAACAATTATTGAACGCAGCTGAAAAAGGCGACCAAACACCAATCGAAGTTGACAATTTTGTGACTGAATAAGCATTTATGAATAAATGAACAGCATCCTGCGGGGTGCTGTTTTTTTATTTTTAGTGCGTGTTCATGTGTATTTGAACGAACAATTTTTAATCACTACTGTTTAAGTATAGTGTTCTAAGTGTAGTGACGACTTTCACACGCTCCGTCCCTTAAAGAATCCTAAAACCACTGCTAAATCATAGAAAAACCCTTTTCATCTATTCAAAAAAAGGCTATTATATGATGGTTGAAGTCAATAGAAAAGAGGAAAATCATGAAAAAGAAATTACCGTTTTTTCTGATGATTGTTTTATGTGTCACAATGTTGGCAGCATGCGGCAGTGAAAAGAAAACCACTACACTTAGAGACGATCCTTACTATCAAGAAGAATTTTTGTTAGGCACTTATACACGTATTCGCATTTATGATGAGGGCAAAGAATCAGCAATGGAACCTGCTTTCGCTCGAATCAAAGAGTTGGGTGATAAGATCACCATCAATCAATCCGGTTCTGAAATAGACGATATCAATGCCCAGGCGGGAATCAAACCTGTCAAAGTATCTGATGACATTTACTACTTATTAAAAGATGCTTACGCGTATAGTGAAAAATCTGATGGTGGATTCAATATGGCTATCGGGGCGATCACGCAATTGTGGCGCATTGGATTTGATGATGCCCGGAAACCAGAACAGTCAGAGATCGATGACGCATTGAAACTGATTGATTACAAAAAAGTTGAATTCAATGATGATGACCAAACGGTTTATTTGCCGGAAAAAGGGATGATCATTGACCTAGGAGCGATTGCGAAAGGGTACATCACCGATGAAGTCGTCAAAGTATTGAAAGACAATGGGGTGACGTCAGCAATCGTCGATCTAGGCGGGAATGTCTATGTATTGGGCCACAGCAATCGTGGCGCAGATGAACCATGGAATGTCGGCATCCAAGATCCGAATAAATCACGCGGCTCGATCATTGGCAGTATCCAAGAAACGGATAAGACAGTCGTAACTTCAGGAATCTATGAACGCTATTTAAAAGTTGGCAACAAGACATATCATCATATCTTTGATTCAGAGACTGGCTACCCATATGACAATGATGTGGCGAGTGTTACTGTCATTACCGACAAATCAATCGATGGCGATGGCTTAACGACTGTGGCTTTTGATAAAGGAGTCAAAGAAGGCTTGGCATATATCGAACAACATACAGAAGACGGCACGGATGCGATTTTCATTACAAAAGAAGACAAAGTCTATGTCACGGACGGTATCAAAGATACCTTTGAATTATCAGATGAATCAGGGTATACGATGGGTGATCGTTCAGATTTAGAATAGGAGGAGTCAAATGTCCCTTGCGGTATTTTTAGAAGTCGTTGAGCTTCGTACTAAAGTAGCGAGCGTTTTTCCCTTCATTATGGGCGTTTTGTTTTCGTTGGTGTACTTTCATGAATTTCATCCAATGCATACGATTGTCTTTTTTATAGGGATGCTGGTGTTTGACCTAACAACGACCACGATCAATAATTATATGGACTTTAAAAAAGCCAAATCAGAGACCTATAAGTTTGAGCACAATGTCATCGGTCGCGAACATGTGTCAGAAACTTTGGTGCGCAATATGATTTTTGGCATGTTGTCACTGACTTTTTTGATAGGCTTGTATTTGACCTATGCGACAGGCTGGTTGTTGCTGGTGATGGGGGGCATAGTGTGTTTCATTGGGGTCTTTTATACCTTTGGGCCGATCCCACTATCACGGATGCCTTTAGGAGAAGTCTTTAGTGGTGTCACGATGGGTCTGGGCATTTTTGCCATTACGATCTATATCAATACGGTGGATCAGAAAGTCTTTTATCTGGCCCTTGATTTTGCCAGTGGTACCTTCGGGTTAGTGGGGAACCTTTGGGCAGTCTGCGCCATTGTCTTGGCCTCGTTGCCATTGGTCTTTACGATTGCCAACATCATGTTGGCCAATAACTTGCGGGATCTAGAAGCCGATATCGAAAACCATCGCTATACTTTGGTCTACTACATCGGACGGCAACATGGTATCCAATTGTTCCAAGGCATGATGCTGGCATCCTATGTGGCATTGCTGCTAGGCTTCTTGTTTGGGATTTTTCAATGGCCGATTTTGCTGGTGTTCTTATCGTTACCGAAAATCCGCCAGAACTTGAAAGCCCATCAAGCCAGTCTGCCACATCCAAAGAGTTTTGGCTATTCGATCAAAAACATGATTTTGTTCAATAGCTGTTATGCGTTAGGCTTGCTGCTTTGTCTATTGTGGCAAATGGTTTAAACAAAACAGCGTCTGTGCTGATCTCCTAAAAGGTGATCAGTAGCAGGCGCTGTTTTGCATTTAATATTTTTCTAGACTGATTTCACCAGACGACAGCACTTTTTGCTCTTGGGCTGTCTGGACCACCAATTCACCAGTCGAGGTGATATCTTGGGCGATGCCAGTATAAGTCACCCCTCGCTGGGTAAATTGGACGGTGCGTCCTAAAACAAAAGACTTCTGGCGATAACGGTCCAGATAATCATCATTTGGCAGTTGTGCCAGTAAAGCAAAGAAGCGGGTCCAGATTTCCGTGATCAACGCGCTGCGGGAAAACGTAGGCACTTCTCCATGGGCAAATAACGAAGTGGCTTTCTCACGAATCTCAGCGGGAAAATCCGCTTGTGGGATCGAAAAACTGATGCCGACGCCGATAATGATCGAGGTGATGCGACCACTTTCGAAATCACTGGTGGCTTCAGATAAGATGCCGCAAATTTTCTTGCCATCTAAATAGATATCGTTGACCCATTTGATCGCTGTTTCTTTGCCCAATAAAGCATCGATTGCCTCGGAAACGGCCACTGCCGCCAATACAGTATACTGGGGCAATTCTTGGAAGGATTGATTGGGCTTCAACAGCAAGCTCATATAGATCCCTTGTTTTTTCGGGGAAAAGAAGGGGCGATTGAAGCGGCCATGTCCGCCAATTTGGGTTTCCGTCAAAAACAATGCCGGTGTAGCAACGGCGGCATCAAGTGCCGCAAGCTTGGCTTCTTTCATGGTTGATTCAGTCGCTTCGGTGACTTGGATCGTTGGCACCATTGGCAGGGCTGTGCTAAGTGCCGGGACAGTATAAATGTCAGTAGAAAGATAGCGATAGCCATTGGCCAAATGTTCAAATTGATAGCCCGCTTTTTCCAATTCTTTAATGGCTTTCCAGACGGCAGTCCGGGAGATCGCCAATGCTTGGGCAATTTTTTCACCTGAGAGGACGACATCTGATTGTTGCAATAAGTGAAGAATTTTTTCTTTGGTTGTCATAGCCAATTTCCTTTCGATATGTTTCACGTGTAACGTTTTCGTAAGCATAGCAAGAAAATAAGAAAAAGCAAAGAATTTTTATATAAAAACACGTGTACAGCGGCCACCTTGCGCTTTAGAAAATCTTAGGATTTGACGTTGACAGAAAAGGCCTGCAACTTCCAATGAAAGCTTGACAGAAGAGTGCTTCATCTGTATAATAAGGAGTTGCAAAAACTATCTGAACGAAAAAAGCAGAAACGAAATATTGTCCGTTTCGGCGTAGGAATAGCAAAACAAAAGTAGAAAATGCCCAATGCATCCGTTCTATTTTTGGTTTTTTTTTGCCTAAATGCCGCAAAAAATGCTTTCTGTTACACATATTTAATATTTGTAATAGTTTTGTAAATAATCGGATAGCCTTTTTGAAAGACTTTATGAAGAGGTGAAGAGCTTGGCTGGACACGTAGTAAAATACGGAAAGCACCGCGAACGTAGAAGTTTCGCACGGATCAGTGAAGTATTAGAATTACCGAATTTGATTGAAATTCAAACCGACTCTTACCAATGGTTCCTTGATGAGGGCCTAAGAGAAATGTTTGAAGATATTTTGCCGATCGAAGGATTCAATGGCAACTTGTCACTTGAGTTTGTTGATTATGAATTGAAAGAACCGAAGTACACAGTAGAAGAAGCCCGTGCCCATGATGCGAATTATTCAGCACCATTACATGTTACGTTGCGTCTGACAAACCGTGAAACTGGCGAAATCAAATCACAAGAAGTCTTCTTTGGCGATTTCCCATTGATGACAGAACAAGGCACATTCATTATCAACGGGGCAGAACGGGTTATCGTTTCTCAGTTGGTACGTTCTCCAGGTGTCTATTTCCACGGCAAAGTGGATAAAAATGGGAAAGAAGGATTTGGCTCAACTGTGATCCCTAACCGTGGTGCATGGTTAGAAATGGAAACTGATGCCAAAGACATTTCTTACGTACGGATCGACCGTACCCGCAAAATTCCTTTGACTGTCTTGGTCCGTGCTTTAGGGTTCGGTTCAGATGACACGATTTTCGAAATTTTCGGTGACAGTGATTCATTGCGCAACACCATCGAAAAAGACTTGCACAAAAACGCAAGTGACTCTCGGACAGAAGAAGGATTGAAAGATGTTTACGAACGTCTGCGTCCAGGCGAGCCTAAAACAGCAGACAGCTCAAGAAGCTTGCTGAATGCCCGTTTCTTCGATCCAAAACGTTACGACTTAGCAAATGTGGGTCGTTACAAAGTCAACAAAAAATTAGATTTGAAAACACGTTTATTGAATCTAACATTAGCTGAAACATTGGTTGACCCAGAAACTGGCGAAATCATCGTTGAAAAAGGCACTGTGTTGACACACCAAGTGATGGAAACATTAGGCACCTTTATCGATAACGGTTTGAACAGCGTGACATACTATCCTTCTGAAGATGGTGTCGTGACTGAACCAATGACTGTTCAAGTCATCAAAGTCTTTTCTCCAAAAGATCCTGAACAAGAAGTCAATGTCATCGGCAATGGCTATCCAGATACAACGACACGGACAGTACGTCCAGCAGATATCATTGCATCCATGAGTTATTTCTTCAACTTGATGGAAGGAATCGGCAATGTGGATGATATCGATCACTTAGGAAATCGTCGGATCCGCTCTGTCGGTGAATTGCTGCAAAATCAATTCCGTATCGGTTTGGCACGGATGGAACGTGTAGTACGTGAACGGATGTCGATCCAAGATACTGAAACATTGACACCACAACAATTGATCAATATTCGTCCAGTTGTAGCAAGTATCAAAGAATTCTTTGGTTCTTCTCAATTGTCACAGTTCATGGACCAAACAAACCCGCTGGGTGAGTTGACCCATAAACGTCGTCTATCAGCCTTAGGACCTGGTGGTTTGACCCGTGACCGTGCCGGCTATGAAGTTCGGGACGTGCATTATTCCCACTATGGCCGTATGTGTCCGATCGAAACACCTGAAGGACCAAACATCGGGTTGATCAATAGCTTGGCCTCTTATGCGAAAGTCAACAAATATGGCTTTATTGAAACACCTTACCGTCGTGTCGATCGCGAAACAGGTCGCGTGACAGACAAAATCGATTATTTAACAGCCGATACCGAAGACCATTACGTTGTAGCCCAAGCGAACAGCTTGTTGAACGAAGATGGTTCATTCGTGAATGATGTCGTGATGGCGCGTGCTACTTCTGAAAACTTAGAAGTAACCATTGATAAAGTCGATTACATGGACGTTTCACCAAAACAAGTAGTTGCTGTCGCAACTGCATGTATTCCTTTCTTAGAAAACGATGACTCCAACCGTGCCTTGATGGGTGCCAACATGCAGCGGCAAGCTGTACCGTTGATCAATCCTAAAGCGCCTTGGGTCGGTACTGGTATGGAATACAAATCAGCCCATGACTCAGGTGCTGCATTGCTATGTAAACAAGATGGTGTTGTTGAATATGTCGACGCTGCTGAAGTACGCGTTCGTCGCGACAACGGTGCGCTAGATGTTTATTCTGTGACTAAATTCCGCCGTTCAAACTCAGGGACAAGCTACAACCAACGTCCATTGGTTGCTCTTGGCGAAAAAGTCGAAAAAGGCGATATCTTAGCGGATGGTCCATCTATGGAAAATGGCGAAATGGCCTTAGGACAAAACGTCTTAGTCGCATTCATGACTTGGGAAGGTTACAACTATGAAGATGCCATCATCATGAGCCGTCGTTTGGTCAAAGATGATGTGTATACATCTGTCCATATTGAAGAATATGAATCAGAAGCCCGCGACACCAAATTAGGACCTGAAGAAATCACCCGCGAAATCCCGAACGTAGGGGAAGACGCGTTGAAAGACTTAGACGAAATGGGTATTATCCGTATCGGTGCTGAAGTCAAAGATGGCGATTTGCTTGTTGGTAAAGTCACACCAAAAGGCGTGACGGAACTGTCTGCTGAAGAACGCTTATTGCATGCGATCTTTGGTGAAAAAGCCCGCGAAGTCCGCGATACCTCATTACGTGTGCCTCACGGCGGCGGCGGTATCGTCCATGATGTCAAAATCTTTACCCGTGAAGCTGGCGATGAATTGTCACCAGGTGTCAACATGCTGGTTCGCGTATATATCGTTCAAAAACGTAAAATCCATGAAGGAGATAAAATGGCCGGACGTCACGGTAACAAAGGGGTCGTTTCACGCATTATGCCTGAAGAAGACATGCCTTTCTTGCCAGACGGTACACCAGTCGATATCATGTTGAACCCATTAGGGGTGCCTTCTCGGATGAACATCGGACAAGTATTGGAATTACACTTAGGAATGGCTGCCCGCCAACTAGGTATCCATGTGGCAACACCAGTCTTTGATGGTGCCAGCGATGAAGATGTGTGGGATACTGTGGCAGAAGCTGGAATGGCCAGCGACGCCAAAACAGTCCTTTACGATGGCCGTACCGGAGAACCATTTGATGGCCGAATCTCTGTCGGTGTGATGTACATGATCAAATTGGCTCACATGGTCGATGATAAATTGCATGCCCGTTCAATTGGACCATACTCATTGGTTACACAACAACCATTGGGTGGTAAAGCCCAATTTGGTGGACAACGTTTCGGAGAAATGGAAGTATGGGCACTGGAAGCATATGGTGCTGCGTATACCTTGCAAGAAATCTTGACATACAAATCTGATGACGTTGTTGGCCGTGTGAAAACATACGAAGCAATCGTCAAAGGTGAACCAATTCCAAAACCAGGCGTACCAGAATCATTCCGCGTATTAGTGAAAGAATTGCAATCATTAGGTCTAGACATGCGTGTCTTGGATATCGATGATGCAGAAATCGAATTACGTGACATGGATGATGACGATGATGATTTGATCACCGTTGATGCCTTAACAAAATTTGCTGAACAACAAACTGCTCGTGAATTAGAGCAAAAAGCACAAACAGAAGCTAAAAATGCCGCCGATGCGTTGAACCAACAAATCGAAACAGCAGAAGATCGCTTGCAATAATAGCCAAGCCTGCTCTTTTTCCGCAAACTGCGGAAAAAGAAGGCTTTTGCTATCGGACATGTCCATGAAACGAAATGGAGGGAACCTTTTTTGATCGATGTAAATAAATTCGAAAGTATGCAAATCGGTTTGGCTTCTCCTGAAAAAATCAGAAGCTGGTCTTATGGTGAAGTAAAAAAACCAGAAACCATTAATTACCGTACGTTAAAACCTGAACGCGAAGGGTTGTTTGACGAGCGTATTTTCGGTCCTACCAAAGACTGGGAATGTGCTTGTGGAAAATACAAACGAATCCGTTATAAAGGAATCGTTTGTGACCGTTGCGGCGTTGAAGTGACCCGTTCTAAAGTGCGTCGCGAACGCATGGGCCACATTGAATTGGCTGCACCAGTATCACATATCTGGTACTTCAAAGGCATTCCTTCACGGATGGGTCTTGTCTTAGACATGAGTCCCCGCGCATTAGAAGAAATCATCTACTTTGCGTCATACGTCGTGATCGAACCAGGCAATACCAGCTTAGAGAAAAAACAATTATTGACTGAACGGGAATACCGTGAAAAACGCGACCAATACGGTCAAGAATTTTCAGCAGCCATGGGTGCTGAAGCCATCAAACAATTGTTAGATGGTGTGGATTTAGAAGGCGAAGTTGCTGAACTAAAAGAAGATTTGAAGAACGCAACTGGTCAAAAACGGACCCGTGCGATCCGCCGTTTGGATATCTTAGAAGCATTCCGTGCTTCAGGAAACAAACCAAGCTGGATGGTAATGGACGTTATCCCAGTCATCCCGCCTGATTTACGCCCAATGGTGCAATTAGAAGGTGGCCGTTTTGCCACAAGTGACTTGAACGATCTTTATCGTCGTGTCATCAACCGTAACAACCGTTTGAAACGCTTGTTAGACTTGAACGCACCGAATATCATTGTTCAAAATGAAAAACGGATGCTCCAAGAAGCAGTGGATGCCTTGATCGATAACGGCCGCCGTGGTCGTCCTGTCGCAGGGCCAGGGAACCGCCCATTGAAATCTCTTTCTCATATGTTGAAAGGGAAACAAGGACGTTTCCGTCAAAACTTACTTGGTAAACGGGTTGACTACTCTGGTCGTTCCGTTATCGTCGTAGGTCCATTCTTAAAAATGTATCAATGTGGATTGCCAAAAGAAATGGCGATCGAATTGTTCAAACCATTTGTGATGCGTGAATTGGTTTCTCGTGAAATCGCGTCAAACATCAAAAATGCCAAACGTAAAATCGAACGTCAAGAAGATGAAGTCTGGGATGTCTTAGAAGACGTTATCAGAGAACATCCAGTTCTTTTGAACCGGGCACCTACGTTGCACAGACTAGGGATCCAAGCATTTGAACCTGTACTGGTCGAAGGCCGTGCGATTCGTTTGCACCCACTGGTTTGTGAAGCTTACAATGCCGATTTCGATGGAGACCAAATGGCCGTTCACGTACCGTTGAACGAAGAAGCACAAGCAGAAGCACGTATGTTGATGCTTGCCGCACAAAACATTTTGAATCCAAAAGATGGTAAACCAGTTGTAACCCCATCTCAAGATATGGTCTTAGGGAACTACTACTTGACGATGGAAGAAGAAGGCCGTGAAGGGGAAGGCATGATCTTCCGTGACATGGATGAAGCCGTGACAGCTTGGCGCAATGGCTACGTGCATTTACACTCACGTATCGCCGTGAATCCAAACACATTAGGCGACAAACCTTTCACAGCTGAACAAAAAGAACGTTTGATGGTAACGACTGTCGGTAAAGTGATCTTCAACTCGATCATGCCGCCTGAATTCCCATTCTTGAACGAACCAACGGATTTCAACTTGACGGTTCAAACACCAGACAAGTATTTTGTTGAAGCAGGTACTGATGTGCCGGCATTCATCAAAGAACAACCATTGGTCTTGCCATTCAAGAAGAAAAACTTAGGAAATATCATTTCTGAAGTCTTCAAACGTTTCCGTATCACAGAAACATCTCGCATGCTTGACCGCATGAAAGACTTGGGATACAGCCACTCTACAATGGCCGGTATCACAGTTGGGATCGCCGATATCATGAACTTGCACGAAAAACATGACATTATTGACAATGCCCACAAACAAGTCGAAACAATCACCAAACAATTCCGTCGTGGTTTGATCACAGATGACGAACGGTATGAACGAGTTATCGGTGTTTGGAATGCTGCCAAAGATGAAATCCAATTGAAACTGATGGAATCATTGGAAGCCAAAAACCCAATCTTCATGATGTCAGATTCTGGTGCCCGTGGTAACATCTCCAACTTTACTCAGCTTGCTGGGATGCGTGGATTGATGGCCGCACCGAATGGCCGTATCATGGAATTGCCGATCATTTCGAACTTCCGTGAAGGTCTATCTGTCTTAGAAATGTTTATCTCTACCCATGGTGCCCGTAAAGGGATGACCGATACCGCCTTGAAAACAGCCGATTCTGGTTACTTGACTCGTCGTTTGGTTGACGTTGCCCAAGATGTCATCATTCGTGAAGACGATTGTGGTACGGACCGTGGTTTAGATATCCAAGCGATTCGTGAAGGCAATGAAATTATTGAATCACTAGAAGAACGCTTAGTCGGACGTTATACACGTAAATCTGTCATCCATCCTGAAACAGGCACAGTCATGGTCGGTGTCAATGAATTGATCACTGAAGATTTGGCACGTGCTATCGTGGATGCTGGCATTGAAACAGTATCGATCCGTTCCGTCTTTACATGTAACACCAAACATGGTGTATGTAAACATTGTTATGGCCGCAACTTGGCAACTGGTTCTCAAGTTGAAGTTGGTGAAGCAGTTGGTACCATCGCTGCCCAATCAATCGGTGAACCTGGTACTCAGTTGACCATGCGTACATTCCATACCGGTGGTGTAGCCGGAGACGATATCACACAAGGTTTGCCTCGGGTCCAAGAAATCTTTGAAGCCCGCAATCCTAAAGGACAAGCAGTCATTACTGAAGTAACAGGTGAAGTGATCGACATCTCTGAAGATCCTTCAACCCGTACCAAAGAAGTGACGATCAAAGGTGAAACTGATACACGTACTTACACAGTACCGTATACAGCCCGCATGAAAGTGGCAGAAGGCGACTTCATCCACCGTGGCGCACCATTGACTGAAGGATCCATCGATCCAAAACAATTATTGCAAGTCCGCGATGTACTGTCAGTTGAAAATTATCTATTGCGTGAAGTCCAACGTGTATACCGGATGCAAGGGGTAGAAATCGGCGACAAACATATCGAAGTAATGGTTCGTCAAATGTTGCGTAAAGTCCGTGTCATGGATCCAGGTGATTCAGGTATCTTACCAGGTACATTATTGGATATCGCAGACTTTACTGACCAAAACTACAATACATTGATTGCTGGTGGCGTTCCTGCAACAAGCCGTCCAGTATTGCTAGGTATCACGAAAGCATCCTTGGAAACAAACAGCTTCTTATCTGCTGCTTCATTCCAAGAAACCACCCGTGTATTGACCGATGCAGCGATCCGCGGCAAGAAAGATCCATTGCTAGGATTGAAAGAAAATGTTATCATCGGTAAAATCATCCCAGCTGGTACTGGTATGGCACGTTACCGTGAAATGGAACCAAAAGAAGTCTCAGTCGCAAGCGAAAATGTCTACAGCATTTCTGACATTGAAGCACAAATGGCTGCTGAAGATGCAATGAACAATCAAAAGTAAAAAAATCTAAATGCCTCGCCATGGCGTAAACCATGGCGAGGCATTTGTCTTCATGGATAAAAAAACAGCCCCGCTTTTTATGGATATCTTATCCGAAAAAGCGGGGCTGTTTTTTTAGAGGGTAAAGACAATATTCTATTACATAAGAAACCTAAGTTGAACACGGAAACTCTTGATAGGCATCGTAAGCGAATTGCGCATGTTCTTGTAAGGAACTGGCGATATGGTTGTTCAGCCGTGCGATTCCTTTCTTTTGGATTTCTTTGATGATAAAGTCAATATCTGCTTGTTTGATGATAATGTCCGTGTATTTAAACGGAATGTTCTGCGATGTAGGAGAAATGTTTCCAATAATCAAGTCAAAAGAGTCATTCGTTAAAGGCAGAGAGAAGGAATCTAGCGGATTCAATACGGTCATATCTATTTGATAGGGTATGAACTGTTGGATTTTCGATTGGATATAGGCAGTATGATCAATGGTCGTATCGTAAAACAATGCCAGTTTGTAATGGGCATGTTTATCGATTACATGCTTCGTAAAATAAGGAAAAGAACAATGAAAGACATAGAGCAAGTAATTTAAGGTGCTCGGGCGCGCAAGCGCTAATTTCGATTGTAGCAGTATTTGACGAATCCCTTTATTGATTTCCTTTTTTGCATAACTACAATTATTGACGAAACGAGAGAGACGATCATCCAATATACAATAAGGTACATGCATGTTGACCGATAGTAAATAGGAAAAGACCACTGCATCCAGCTTATCTGCGAATCCTTCTTCTTGATAATTGTATGTCGCGAAGATTTTTTCGGTAAGGAATAAGAACTCTTTCTTTATTTCTCGGAATGTTTGTGGGTCTTCACCGATATGGGAAGTAGTATACCCAATGATTTTTTCAATTTGACTTTGATTGTAGCCTGTTAGATCACTGAAATCGATTTTTTCAAGGAAATATTCTATGTGATCCAAGCTTGTTTCTGCTTGGCAGAACCGGTCGCGCTTTGTGTGGATATAAAGAACGAAGGCGATTTTCCTAACATCCGAAAAATACGTCTTCAAAGGGGTTGCCTCGGCCATGATATGGGCAATTTTCAAAAATTCTTGTTCTTGGTTTTTGTTGGCAGTAATCAATTCATGCTGGTATTTTTCGAGGAAAAACACGAGATAAAACTGACGAATATTTTCTTCATTCCCCGTTAGCTGAATGGGTTTTTTTGCGATGTAGAAGTCATAAGGTTCCAATGCCTGATTGATTTTTTTGATCAAACGTATGATGGATGATTTACTCAAATTCAATTCACTAGCCAGCATATCATAACTTGAAAAGTTGGAGGAGAACAACAACTCTAATAATTGAAAGGCGGGCGAATAGGTCAAAAAATGACTATATACGTCGACGCGGGAAGCGAAATCACACCATCTAAGGTGAACCAAAGAATAGCTGTCAATCGTTACTTCCAGAAATGCAAATTCATGATTGATCTCATCTATATAGTTTTTGAGCGCAGAAACGGAGATCGATAGATTTTGGGCTAATTCGAGCAGATAGGTTTCTTTGTTATTCAATAGATACTCAATCAATTGCAGCATGTTTTGAGAGGTAGAGGATAATAACTGTCTCAGCATGTTTTCACACTCCTTTGTGTAAATAGTAACATGTTTTAGCATGTAGTCAAAAAATAAACATCCCATTTTTTTTTGAGCACATTAAAGGATTGATTTTTGGCAAAATAGAAGGGAATCAGATAATTTTTGAGAGGTGGTACATAGGAAAGTTGGTCGGTTTATTGGTGTGGATAAAGAGAAGGAGGAAATAAGGATTTAGGTACGTAGGTCAATTCCTACGTGTACGGTTGAGCAATGATGCGTTGTCTATTGGTTTAAAGAAGAAATGAAGAAAAAATATGTAAAAAAGAAGGAATTTAAATGAAAAGAAAAATGAAAAGGAAAATCGTCAATTACTTAAGCTTGTTCGCATTAATGAGTTCGATACTCTGTCAGCCAGCGATCATAGTGGCAGAAACACTGCAAATGGAGGAAAGCAGCGAACCAGCAATCACACAAAACACACAAAGCAGCACAGAAAGTACCGCGGTTAGCAGTACTCAGCAGACAGCAGTAGCATCTTCCTTAGAGGAGACACAAGTCACTGTGGATACAGCAGAAGCAAAGGAAACACCCAGTTCAAGCGATGAGGAACAGGTAGATGAAGCAAATAATGACAAAAGCATCCAGCCGCGTGCGCCAAATCAAAATCAAGCCCCCTCTACAAAAGAAGCCCACAACCCCAACTTGAATGAACGTGGTGTCACGCTGTTTACGAATATGCGTGTCACTGATTTGAACGATCAACCTTTCACCGAAGAAAATCCACCGATGATCAATAGCAATGTCAAAATTCACTTTGATTGGTTTCTTGAGGAAACGGAAGATATTTTTGATGGGGACTATTACACTTATCAAATCCCTGATTATTTTGCCATCCATAATGAAGTTTCTGGAGAACTGAAACGGTCCGGCGGTCAATCCTTGGGAACATTCTCGCTGAACAAAACGGGGGAACTAAAGATTGTCTTCAATGGTTTAGCAGAAAGTTTATCGAAACGAACAGGAACGATTGATTTGCGTACAGAATTGCAGATCACCACTGTATCAGATGAAGTCGTTATATACACTGGGATTTTCGACAATGATGGACAAGAAATTACTATTACCTTGCCGATTTTTGAAATTGATATCGCCAAAACAGGGAATGTCAACGCCAATGGGGCCATTGTTTGGGAAGTGATCTTCAATCAATCTGGGGGTGAACTGCATGATGTTGTTGTAACAGATGATTTACCAGAGGGATTAGCCTATAGTTCTTCCACAGGCTATCTTTATGATGAAAGCACCGAAGCATGGATCAAAACAGATGGATTATATACGTATAACGCGGCCAATCACACCTTCACATTCCATCAGAAGCTTTCAGGGGCCGTGAAGATTGCAATCAACACGACAGTCACAGACCCAACCATTCAATCATTTAAAAACACGGCAGTCATCAATGGCAGCAATTTTACTGAGCAAAGGGCAGAAGCAACGGTTGCCTACGATGAACAGGCTGAATACAAACGCTTTGTTGGTTATGATCCAGAAACCAAAAGAGCATCATGGGAAGTCTCTGTCTCATTAGAGAAAGAGAAAGCCAATGTATTGGATCAAACCTATTCAGGATCGGACCCAGAAAAGGCCGTACACTTTTTTGTTCCTGAAACTTTAGTGATCAAGGACAAGGAGGGGAAAGTTGTCCCGGCTGAAGAATGGTCTTTCATTGAAAACTATGAACAAACCAAAAACGGTAAAATTGTTCGTTTTGGAATCACTTTTGCCAAGTCGGGCTATTACAAACTGTATTACGACACACAACTGTTTGATTCGGTTTTATCTGATACCAAAATTTATAATCATGTAGCAATCATGGACAATGAGAATACCTATTTGAACGGCATCGGCACAGTGAAACCAAACGAAAAAATTGGTGTGACCAAAAGCGCTGTATCGAAAGATTACGATGGGAAAACCGTGTTATGGAAAATTGAAGCCAATACCCAAAAGCAAAAAGTGACGGATCTGTTGATCGAAGATCGCTATCAATTGATCAATGGGACCAATGTGAGTGCGTTGATGCTGACTGATTCACTGGTAGTCAGTGCAAGTGATGCCAACGAGCCGCTGACACTTGGAAGAGACTACACGATTACACCCACAACGGAAATCAAAAAACTGACTGATGGATCAGAAAAAGAAATAGAGACTGGGTTTAAAATCCAATTGATTGGAGATACCTACAAAACGACATCTGCAAAAATTACTGTCGACTTTCGTACTAGTTTTGATATGCAGCAGCAGAATGCATTAGGGAGCTCGAGCAATCGGTTCAGTAACACTGCATTTGTTCATTATGTAGATGAGTCAGGACGTACCTTGACTGAAGCACGTGAAGCCAATACGTGGCTCGATACGACTTGGTTGAAGAATGCGTTGAAGTATGGGGTTTTCCTGCCAGAAGGCGCAGATGTTGCGGCCACCCTTAAAGCCGCACTGAATCGAAACATTGGGACGATTTTTGATCAGACAACAGCGTCTAGTGATCAGGTCTATTGGATGGCGCTTTTCAATACCTATAAACAAACAATAGGGAAAAATGCCGTGATCGTCGATCAACTACAAACTGGACAAACCCTAAGAGAAGTGGCACTGTATACGGTTAGTGTTTCTGGTTGGGGGACACAGTTAAAGGAATTAAAAGAAAAACTAGTGCCTGAAAAAGACTATATCTACACGTATGATCCAGAAAGCCAAGAAGTGTCCTTCACCTTATTGAGAGAAACGGATGAAACGTTAGCTGTCTTTCTTTCTGTAGATGCAGCAGAAGATGTATTCACCTACAAGAATACGATCACACTAACCGATCAAGACACTACATTAACAGCGGAGGGACAAGCGGATAAATCAGCCAAAACAAATTGGCTGATGAAAAACGGGACACAAAATGAGACCAACAAACGTTTGATCGATTGGGAAGTGATGATCAATACGGATAGCCGTAAAATTCATAACGCCGTTGTGACAGATAGTGTACGTTACAACCAGCAATCGTTTTTAAGAAATGAAGACGGGCAGGTCATCGTGGATGTGTATCAAGCTGTCATGAATAATGGAACGTGGGAAAAAGGTGAAAAAATCCAGTTCCATCAAGATGACAACCCTAAAATCATAACCGATATGGCAGCAGGGACGCAGTCGTTAGTGATTGCATTTGAAGAAATGATCGACACACCGTACTTTATTGTCTATCAAACACAATTGGATCCAGGCATCCAAAATAAAGAAAAAGTAGCCAATAGTGTCAGTTTGACAGGTAGTGAAATTGAGATTCATTCTGTCACAAAAGAAATTACGATCCAGTCTACGGAGGGCAGTGGTTCTTCTTCTGGGACGAACGGATCATTGGCAATCAAGAAATATGATATTGATGGCGACAAAGAGCGGGGAATAGCGGAAGAAGCCGTCTTCCAATTAAGTCGCAAAAATGCCCAGGATAAGTACGAAGTCATCTTTTCAAATATTGTGGTCAAAAATAACCAAATCATTGAAAATGGTGTTGCACTTGATCGTATCGATAACCTTAGGTATGGCGAGTATATGATTCAAGAAATAGCCGCACCGCAAGGATATCAAAGAGATGATACGCCATATGAATTTACCATTTCGGAAGACCAAGTAGATTACGTGTTTGCATTGGCAAACAAACGGGAAATCAAGGATACATCACTCGCTTTGTCGATCCAAAAGAATTTGGAAGGTCGGACACTGCGAGAGAAAGAATTTATCTTTGAATTGTTGGATGCAGACGGTCAAGTCCTGCAAACACAAAGCAACGGGGCCGACGGTCAAGTATCCTTTGACGCGATCACCTACAAAGAAGCTGGGGATTATCAGTACACGATCCAAGAACAAAACGGCAGTGATCAGACGATCGATTATGATCAGAAGAAACTAAATGTAGTCGTCCACGTCAGCGATGTCGATGGCCAACTGAAAGCCGAAGCGGTTTATGACGGAAATCAAGTCTTTACGAATACGTACACGCCAAAAGCAGGCAGTATTGTTTTAAACGCTGAGAAAGTATTGGAAGGCCGAGCGCTACAAACTGGTGAGTTTAGGTTTGAACTACTAGATTCCGACGGTGAAGTCCTGCAAACACAAAGCAACGGGGCCGATGGCCAAGTCTACTTTGACGCGATCACCTATGAAGAAGCTGGAGAGTATCATTACACGATCCAAGAACAAAGCGGCAGTGATCAGACGATCGATTATGATCAGAAGAAATTGAATGTAGTCGTTCACGTCAGTGATGTCGACGGCCAATTGAAAGCCGAAGCGGTTTATGAAGGCAATCAAGTCTTTACGAATACGTACACGCCAAAAGCAGGCAGTATTGTTTTAAACGCTGAGAAAGTATTGGAAGGCCGAGCGCTACAAACTGGTGAGTTTAGGTTTGAACTACTAGATTCCGACGGTGAAGTCCTGCAAACACAAAGCAACGGGGCCGATGGCCAAGTCTACTTTGACGCGATCACTTATAAAGAAGCTGGAGAGTATCAGTACACGATCCAAGAACAAAGCGGCAGCGATCAGACGATCGATTATGATCAGAAGAAACTGAACGTAGTCGTCCACGTCAGCGATGTCGATGGCCAACTGAAAGCCGAAGCAGTTTATGAAGGCAATCAAGTGTTCACAAACATCTATACGCCAAAAGCCGGCAGTGTCGTCTTAAGCGCTGAGAAAGTATTGGAAGGCCGGCCCCTTCAAAATGGTGAGTTTACCTTTGAGCTGCTAGATGCAGACAGTAAAATCCTACAAACACAAAGCAACGAGGCCGATGGCCAAGTCTACTTTGATGCGATCGCTTATGAAGAAGCTGGAGAGTATCATTACACGATCCAAGAAAAAGCGGGCAGCGATCAGACGATCGATTATGATCAGAAGAAACTAAATGTAGTCGTCCATGTCAGCGATGTCGATGGCCAACTGAAAGCCGAAGCGGTGTATGACGGAAATCAAGTCTTCACAAACATGTATACGCCAAAAGCCGGCAGTGTCGTCTTAAGCGCTGAGAAAGTATTGGAAGGCCGGCCCCTTCAAAATGGTGAGTTTACCTTTGAGCTGCTAGATGCAGACAGTAAAATCCTACAAACACAAAGCAACGAGGCCGATGGCCAAGTATACTTTGATGCGATCGCTTATGAAGAAGTTGGAGAGTATCATTACACGATCCAAGAAAAAGCGGGCAGCGATCAGACGATCGATTATGATCAGAAGAAACTAAATGTAGTCGTCCACGTCAGAGATGTTGACGGCCAATTGAAAGCCGAAGCGGTTTATGACGGAAACCAAGTCTTTACGAATACGTACACGCCAAAAGCCGGCAGTATTGTTTTAAGCGCTGAGAAAGTATTGGAAGGTCGGACCCTTCAAAATGGGGAATTTACCTTTGAGCTGCTAGATGAAGAAGGTGAAGTCCTGCAAACACAAAGTAACGGGGCCGACGGCCAAGTCTACTTTGACGCGATCACCTATGAAGAAGCTGGAGAGTATCAGTACACGATCCAAGAACAAAGCGGCAGTGACCAGACAATCGATTATGATCAGACCGTGTATCAAATCGTCGTACATGTTGAAGATTTAGAGGGAACCATTACAGCCGAAATCGTCAAACCAGAGAAAGCTTTATTTACGAATGTAGTGAAACCATCAAAAAAACCAACAGAAAAAACAAAAAAACCAAAGAATAAATTACCTAAAACAGGTGAAGTAATCATAGAAAACTTGTCGGTGGTTGGGACAATCATGATTTTTGCAGTGCTCGTTGTATACTGGTACCGGAAAAATTGGAAAAAGTGACAGCTAAATAGATAAACGAAAGAAACATAAAGGCCCGAGACGTCACTCAGATGTCTCGGGCTTTTACACGTATCCGAGTGAAGAGACAGCGCGTTAGATCACTGATGGATCCGCCATTGTAAGGAGGAAAAACCATCAAATAACTTTGTGAAGCGGACAAGCAGTAAGCCTAGACTTAAGAAGGGGACGAAAGGGAGATAGGTCAGCGCCTTTTTGCGTATGTTTTGTTTATAGAAAAAGAAACCGATACCGCTGGCACTTGCAAACAAGAATAAAAAGATGACTTCTATTGGCTGTAACCAAATCGTCCATCCCAGCAAAAGCAGCAAGTCGCCGTCCCCCATCTTTCCCAGCCAAACAAAACAAACCAAAGGAAGAAGGATCAGTAAAGATAACCAATGGATCGATTCCCCCATCCACCAATGGCAGATTGCTATGATTATATGCGAAGGATAAAGAAGATATGGATCTACATGCAAGGTCATGGAATCGCCCAAACTGAGTAAAAAGGCGCTTGTAAGCCATATAAAAGCGAGTACAGCCTCCATCTGTTCAAATTGACACCATGCATACCAAAAAAGCCAACCATAAAAAAGCGAAAGCAGCCAGAATATCCACTTTGGGAAATAACGATTCGTGCAAAACCTATCATCATTTGCATATGGTCCTTGCTGTTGAAAGATAGGGGATAATACTTGTATCCCTACTGTTCCAAGTAGACAACCAAATAGAAAAAAGAAAAACGACATATATCAATCACCTCATAAAGAAATACGTAAAAATGTTGAGAAATTTTCTCAAGTAGAGGATTTCATTGTACTTTTTTACAGTTTCGTACTATGCTTAAAATACAGAAATTAAGGGAGGAATCGTTATGAAATTTGAACAAACAAAAGAAGTTTTGAACCAACTCGTTGCTGATTTAAGCCAAATGGCAATGATCGTTCACCAAACACATTGGTACATGCGTGGACCAGGATTTTTGACTTTACATCCGATGATGGATGATTTTATGGATGATTTAAATGATCAATTGGATGAGGTCTCAGAACGTTTGATCACATTAGATGGTTCACCTTATTCAACTTTACGAGAAATGGCTGACAATACGCAAATCCATGATGAAGTCGGCAATTGGGATCGCACGATTCCAGAACGCTTGGCGACATTGGTGGAAGGCTACCGCTATTTGGCTGACTTATACCAAAAAGGAATCGAAGTCAGTGGCGAAGAAGGCGATGACCCAACACAAGATATCTTTATCGGCTTCAAAACGGCCATCGAAAAACGGATTTGGATGATCCAAGCACACTTAGGCGAAGCACCATTGATTGACCCAGCAAAATCTCGGGTACGTCATTAATCAAAAAAACTGCGGAGAGAAAAAATCTCCGCAGTTTTTCTTTATTTATGGGTCAATGCCTCTTTGGCCACTTCGATTTGATGGGCCACTTGATCAAATCCAGTTCCTCCGTAAGAATGGCGATTTTTGACGGCTGCATAGGAATCAAGCTTGTCATAAATATCGGCTTCGATTACATCGTTGATGGCTTGGTATTCCTCCAGAGGAATATCTTGCAAATAAATGCCTTTGCTGAGGCAATCACTGACCAATTTCCCTACGATCTCATGGGCTTGTCGGAAAGGAATCCCCTTCGTTGCAAGATAATCTGCCAGTTCGGTGGCA
This sequence comes from Enterococcus sp. DIV0876, assembly GCF_050529585.1. Classification (GTDB taxonomy): domain Bacteria; phylum Bacillota; class Bacilli; order Lactobacillales; family Enterococcaceae; genus Enterococcus_D. The sequence goes on along the minus strand of NZ_CP172882.1, from coordinate 3,009,219 downwards.
TTGGAAAAATCTTTCTCCGTCGATACTTTCATCCGTTCCTGATTGACAGTCATCGTGGCGATCATCCCAGTCATGATGTGTAGACTCTTGGTGATGGTCTCAGCGCTGTCAAACATGCCTTCTTTGTCTTCTTGGAAATCTTTGTTGTACGCCAAAGGCAAACCTTTCATCACTGTCAGCAGGCCAAAGAGGTTCCCGTAGACACGTCCTGTTTTTCCACGGATCAACTCCGCCATGTCGGGGTTTTTCTTTTGCGGCATGATCGAGCTGCCGGTAGAAAAGGTGTCTGTCAATGTGACAAATTGATATTCATGGCTGCACCAAAGAATGATTTCTTCACAAAAACGAGACAGATGCATCATCAAAATCGAGGCGTTGCTCAAGAATTCGACAATAAAGTCACGGTCGCTGACCGCATCCAGACTATTGCTATAGATATGCGAAAACCCTAGCGCTTCAGCCGTAAAGGTCCGATCAATAGGGAAAGTCGTCCCAGCTAATGCGGCACTGCCTAAAGGCATGATGTCGATCCGATCCAAACTTTCGCTGAAACGGACTTGATCGCGGGTCAACATACTATAATAAGCCAGCAAGTGATGGGCAAAAGAAATCGGTTGGGCGTGCTGTAAATGGGTATAACCAGGCATGACGGTATAAATGTTGGCTTCCGCTTGATCCACCAGCACTTTACGGAGATCTTCAATCAATGTGATGACTTCTGCCACCACTTCCTTTAGATATAGATGCATGTCTGTCGCCACTTGGTCATTTCGACTGCGGGCAGTATGCAGCTTGCCCGCGGTTGGCCCAATCAATTCGTGTAAGAAGGTTTCGATATTCAAATGGATATCTTCATTTTCTACCGTAAAGGTCAATTCGCCAGCGGCCAATTTCTCTTGGATCGTGGTCAGTCCGCCGATGATCGTTTCACTATCGGCTTGGCTGATGATCCCAGTATGGGCCAACATTTTTACGTGAGCCAAACTGCCCATGATATCCTGTTTTGCTAATTTTTGGTCAAAGGAGATCGAGGCACCAAATGCGTCGATCCACGCTTCATTTTTGCCATCAAAACGGCCACCCCATAATTTTGCCATTGTCACACTCACCTCAAAAAAAGATTACGGCTGAAGCGGCACCTGCGTGTCTTTTCAGCCGTCTTGGTTTTAAATCAATGTTTCTGTTAATTGTTGTTGGGCTTGGATCTCTGCATGCACTTTGCTTGGCAGCCCCCATAATTTGATGAAGCCGATCGCTGCATGTTGATCAAAGGTATCCGCAGATGTATAAGTTGCTAAGTTCTCATCATATAAACTATTTTCAGATTTCCGTCCTTCACAGATCACATTGCCTTTGAATAATCTCAAACGTACAATACCATTGACGTAAGCTTGGGTACTTTTCAAGAATGCAATCAAGGCATCCGTGATAGGGTTGAACCATAAACCATCATAGATGATTTGCGCCAATTGTTGTTCGATGATTGGTTTGAAATGGGCCAACTCGCGGACAAAGACCAAATCTTCCAGTTCTTTGTGGGCGGTCATCAGGGTGATCGCACCAGGGCACTCATAAACTTCCCGTGATTTGATCCCCACCAAACGGTTTTCGATATGATCGATCCGCCCGATGCCATGTTCGCCAGCCATCCGATTCAATTTCAAAATCAATTCAGCCAGATTCAAGGTTTCACCATCGATGGCTGTTGGTACCCCTTGATCAAAGGTGATCTCAACGATCGTTGGCACATCAGGTGTGTCTTCCAATTCTTGTGTGATGGCATAAGCGCCTTTAGGCGGTGTCGCCCAAGGATCTTCCAAGACGCCACATTCGCAGGCACGACCCCAAAGGTTTTGGTCAATCGAATAAGGATTGTCTAAATCCGCCGGAATCGGCACACCTTTTTCAGCAGCGTAAGCAATCTCTTCCTCACGGGACCATTTCCATTCCCGTACAGGAGCGATGACTTTCAAATGTGGTGCCAAAGCTGAGATCGCTACTTCAAAACGCACTTGGTCATTGCCTTTGCCGGTACAACCATGGGCAACTGTTGTCGCGCCAGTAGCCAAGGCCAACTCTACCAATTTCTTGGCGATCAACGGTCGTGATAACGCGGAGACCAACGGATAAGAGTTTTCATAGAAAGTATTGCCTTGTAAGGCAATCAACGCGTAATCTTGCGCAAATTCTTCGCGGGCATCGATGGCATATGATTCAACGGCACCAACGGACAAAGCCTTGTTCTTGATCGATTCTGTATCACGGCCTTCGCCAATATCCAAACAGCATGCGACCACGTCATAGCCTTGATCCGTTAACCATTTAATTGACACAGAGGTATCTAAGCCTCCAGAATAAGCCAAAATTACTTTTTCTTTCATATTTATGAACTCCTTTTCTCGGTTGTATTCAAGTGATTGAAGCTATCTTAACAGAATAAAAATAGAAAATCAAGCATAAAATTAAATATTTATACATAAATAATCGTAAAAAACATGAATTATGCATTGAATGGTGGGTAGTTCATAGAAATTCATTTAGAAATAAAAGATTAAATATACATGATATTCAGAATAGTATTCATTTTGATGGGTGGTTCCCGCAAAGAGGAGTGAAGGAAAAGATTCAGATAGAAAATGGAAAAAGAAAATTTTTGAAAACACGTGGAAATACGTTGACATTAGGCATTTGAGAGGGTATTATGTTATATGGTATTGTTTGCCCCACAAGAGCCCCGGAAACTCAAGTGTATGTCAAACATTCGTGAAATTGAATTGGAGGAAAAAAATCGTGCGTACAACATATATGGCCAAACCAGGTGAAGTAGAACGTAAATGGTACGTAGTAGATGCAACAGATGTACCTATGGGTCGTCTTTCAGCAGTCGTAGCATCTATCCTACGTGGTAAAAATAAACCAACATTCACACCTCATGTGGATACAGGCGATTTCGTAATCGTCATTAATGCAGAACAAGTTAAATTAACAGGTAACAAAGCAAGCGATAAAATTTATTACCGTCACTCAAATTACCCAGGAGGATTGAAATCAATCTCTGCTGGTGAATTACGTGCTAAAAATTCTCGTCGTTTGATCGAAACTTCTGTTAAAGGCATGCTTCCTAAAAACACTTTAGGCCGTAAACAAGGAATGAAACTTCATGTTTATGCTGGCGCTGAACACCCACATGCTGCACAACAACCAGAAGTATTGGATATCACAAACTTAATCTAATTAGGAGGGAATTTCATTGGCACAAGCTCAATATATCGGCACTGGCCGTCGTAAAAATGCAGTAGCCCGCGTACGTTTAGTACCAGGTACTGGTAAAATTACTGTTAACAAAAAAGATGTTGAAGAATACATTCCACACGCAGACTTGCGTGAAGTTATCAACCAACCATTCGGCGTTACAGAAACTAAAGGTTCTTATGATGTTTTTGTAAACGTAAATGGTGGGGGATATGCTGGACAATCAGGTGCAATCCGTCACGGTATCGCACGTGCATTGTTGCAAGTAGATCCTGATTTCCGTTTAGCATTGAAACGTGCTGGCTTGCTTACACGTGACGCTCGTATGGTTGAACGTAAAAAACCAGGTCTTAAGAAAGCTCGTAAAGCATCACAATTCTCAAAACGTTAATCTTTTTTATACAGATTTCGAAAGGCATTCTCCGTTGGAGGGTGTCTTTTTTGATAATAGAGAGAGTTTATATTTTTGTAGATTATAATACACTCTAAGTTGCTTATTTTATATATATAAATATTTTCAAACGGTTCAGTATTTATTATGAGAATTAGGTTTTTATAGGTTCCAGAGCAGTTAGGGGACACACCTAAAAACTTGCTAAATCGATTACTATTCTTTTAAAGGAATAATATTAGATCCCATATTAATATGTCGGTTTAAAAGTTTATTTTTTAACTCATGAAAAATTTTTTTTGCAACATTCTGTCTTGTATTATTTAGATCCAGTAGAAGAGCAACTATTATAAATTTAGTGATTTGAAATGTGGTGCTCTATATCGGTATAAATATCTTGAGGGAATCTTTAAATAATGGTATTGTAGTACTATTGAAAATTCTACTTTTGTAGAATTTTATTTCAGAAAAGCGAAAATGGAGACTGTCATGAAATTTACTTATGATCCACTATGGAAACTAGCTTTTGAACGTAAAATGAACAAAACAACTTTGCGCGATCATACCGGTATCACTTCAGCAACTTTAGCTAGGTTGAGTAAAGATAAACCAGTAAGTATGGAGATACTAGGTAGATTATGCGATAAATTGGATTGTAATATAGAAGATGTTGTAGAGTATATCGGTGAGGAGAATGAATATGGAGAAACTAAAAACTGTTAGTCTTTTTTCCGGTATCGGTGGAATGGATTTAGGATTTATTAGTAATGGTTTCGATGTTATTTGGGCTAACGATTTTGATAAAGATGCTGTAAAGACTTATCGAGCGAATGTTGATGACAACATTATTTATGGGGATATTAATGAACACTTAGATGAAATTCCAGATCATGATGTTTTGTTAGCTGGATTTCCATGTCAGCCTTTCAGTATGATGGGTAAACAAAAGGGGTTTGATGATGAGCGTGGAACTTTATTCTTTACAATAGAACAAATATTGACGAAACATAAACCAAAGATTATTGTATTAGAAAATGTTCGGAACCTTCGTACCCATAATAACGGAGAAACTTTAAAAAAAATGTTAGAAATTTTAGAACATAGATTAGGTTATCAAATGCACTATGATATCTTAAATACTGCTGATTTCGGTTTGCCGCAAAACCGCAGAAGAATTTTTATGGTTGGTTTTTTAAAGGAAATATTTGGAGACTCAACTTTAAATTATAAGCTACCTCAAGGTTATCCCTTGGATGTGACAACATTTGATTTACTTGATAAGGATGTAGATAAAAAGTATTTTCTGTCCTATAAAATCTTACCTACGATAATGTCGAATGGTAGTGGTAATTATAAATCAAAATCAGAGATTAACTTATCAGTTGCAAAACCTTTGACTGCTACAATGCATAAAATGCATAGAGCAAATCAAGATAATTATTTTGAAGATTTTATTAATAGAAAAAAATTTTCTGATACAGATGAAAGACCAATTTCTGCAGTTCGTAGATTAACTCCAAATGAATGTCGTAAATTACAAGGGTTTCCTAATAATTGGAAATATGTTGTATCGGATACACAGTCCTACCGGCAATTTGGTAATGCTGTTTCAGTTAATGTATCGGATTGTATTGCTAAAAGTATAGTAGAATATTTAGGACAAGGAGATTAATATGACAGTAGTAACAGATAATGCTATTATCAAATTATCTAACAATGTTTTTGACCGCAACTTTTTAACCAAAAAAGAGTTTATAGAAATGGTTGAAAATCTAATTGTTACAGTAACATTATTAAAAAATTCCGATATTAAAGATTCGAATGGAAGTCAGAGTACCATTAATATGCTGATAGATTTTGGAATTATCAATGTAACTACAGAATTAGATTTGTTAAAAAAATATTTAGGAAGTTCTCTAATGGATAAACTATTAATATCAATTAATGATGTTATTCGTGAAGACTTGTTGAAGTATCCTGAGATATCTAAATTCCATAAACTTTCACGTGATTTGAGGGTTAGTATCGAAAATGAAAGTGATAAACCAACGCTAGTAGATTTATTTTGCGGAGCAGGTGGCTTAAGTTTAGGATTAACTCAAGAAAATTTTCGAGTAGTATTTGCAAATGATATTGAAAAAGCAGCTTTACGTACCTATTTGTTTAATCATCCGGAAATTGATGGAAACAGAATTACAATGGGAGGAATAGAAGATATTGCCCATAATGTGCGTAGCTATATTCCAGAAGATGTAGATGTGATCGCAGGAGGTCCGCCATGTCAAGGATTTTCAATGGCAAATCGGCAGCGAATCATTGACGATCCTAGGAATATTCTCTACAAGTATTATGTTGAAAGTGTGAAAAATTTGCTGCCTAAGTTTTTTATCATGGAGAATGTAAAAGGAATGAAGAGTGTTGCACATCAAGTTGTTGAAGATTTTAATAAAAATGTTCCGATAGGATATGATATTTCTTTTGATGTTTTTAACGCGCGTCATTTTGGTATTCCTCAAAATAGAGAACGATTGATTTATATTGGAATTCGTGAGGATATTAGAGAAAAATTCCAAACGTCAGCAGAAGATATTATTCAATCGATACGAGATAGCTATAGTCCAATTGAACAGGGACTTATGGATGCTATTGGTTCGTTGCAAAAGCTAGAAGCGTTAAGAGACAAAAATTCAACTGATTCTGAAAACGATATTTCTGGTTATAAAATATCATTAAAAAATAAAAAGGTTGAGAACGAATACGTAACACTTATTAATAACGGTAAAGTGATAAATTTGATATTTAACCATAAAGCTCGATATAATAATGATCGCGATATAGAAATTTTTGGTAGAATGTTTCCTGGTGATAAATCTGATAGTCCACGCATAGCTGATATTATGCCTTACATAAGTCGAAATCATGTGTTTAAAGATAAGTATTTTAAATTATTGCCAGATTTACCATGTAAAACAATTACAGCACATATGAAATTTGATTGTAATATGTATATTCATCCCTTTCAAGCTCGAGGACTTACACCGAGAGAAGCTGCCCGAGTTCAATCGTATCCAGATGATTACTTTTTTTTGGGTCCATATACAAAAACATATCAGCAAATAGGAAATAGTGTTCCGCCAATGATGGCACGAGTCTTTGCAAATAAGATAAAGAATTTTTTATAAACGACGATGTATCGATAAAATTTAGGACTGGTAGAGATATAAAATAACTGAAAATAAAAGTAATATCTAGTTAAGTATATTGATTAGCTGGATGTTATTTTTATCGAATAAATAAGTTGTTTAGTAGGCTTTTAAAAGTTGGACTTGTGCTCTAATATTGTGTGCTATTGATTCAATCTTTCTGACTATAGACATTTGATAATAATTAAATTAAAAATCCTGGGGGCAATTTATGCTAGTAAATCAAACCATTCATCATTTATTCATTGATTTAAATCGTCTAAGTTATTTCTAGGGGTTAAATATTTATTCGTGTTTATGTTTTAAAGAATATCTTGTTATGTTCTTTGCTTTATTTAAATATACCATCATAAAAAGTATCAATTCATGATAAAATGGATGTATTAAATTTTAAATAAGGAGAAATTTTCGATGTTTGAAAGTGAATTAATCAAAATCAATAATTCTTTATTGGCGACATCGGGTATTAATTTAACAAAAGAGTATGATGCTTTGTTAGTAAAGCCCTTAGCATCAACAAACTTGCTCCCAAGTAATAGGGAAACTTCTTCAAAGCAGACACACATTGCATTAAGTGGGAAGAATAGCCAAGACTTTTTTCCTTATGTTGATATTTATCATTACACAGAGATGGAAGAACAAGGGATGAAGTCTTTTTATGTTCTTCAAGTTCCAGTTGTATTAGATGAGAGGAATATAAAATATGCTGACCCAAGTGTGGTAGATTTTAAATTTCAAAATGGAAAAGAAATCGCTAATGGATCAGTGAAATTAAGTAGACCAGGAACATCTCCACAAATTGAATTAGGAAATACATCAACTTCAGACGATGTATTTTTTAGATTTAGAAAACTTTTTTTTGAAAAAGATTTTTTGGTTATTTTAAAAGTGAAACAAAAAGTTGAATATGAAGCTTATATTATCAAAGCTCAAGACGGGGTAGATGCAGGATTATCTGATGTTGTAGAATTTAACATGAATCGCGCAAAAGCAACTATCGTTAATCTTACATCTATAACTCCCTCCAATAGTGAAAAGACAGATGAGTGTGAAAATATTGTTGGTAAGAATGTTATCTATTATGGCGCACCAGGAACAGGCAAGTCATTTAATGTCACAAAAGAAATAAAAAAATATTATGAAGATTTTGAATGTGAAGATAACATAGATGCGCAGTTTGTATTTCGTACAACATTGCATCCAGAATATACTTATAGTGATTTTGTAGGACAGGTGATGCCAAATGTTGAGGGAGAAAGTATAAGATATGATTTTGTACCAGGTGTGTTTACTCGTGCGCTCGAAAGAGCACTTGCTTTTGAGAGTGTTAATAAGCCAGTTTTCCTTGTCTTAGAAGAATTATCACGTGCAAATGTTGCTGCGGTTTTTGGCGATCTATTTCAATTGCTTGACCGTGAACAAGGGAAATCTGAATATAGTATTTCGAATTCAGTAATTGCTCAGAGTGTATATCATGCGAATTCTACAGAATATGAGATCTTAAACAGAAAAATATATCTGCCTAGAAATTTGTTTATCCTTGGGACAGTAAACACAAATGATCAAAATGTTTTTGTAATGGATACAGCATTTAAACGTCGATTTGAGTGGAAATACATTTCTACTAAACCTGTTAGAGGAGAAAATGGAGAAGAGCTTAATAACCCTACAATTATGATTGATAAGAATACTTCGATTAAATGGTGGGATTTTTATCAAAAGTTAAATCATTATATCACTAGGGATATGGGATTAGGTGAAGATAAACAGGTTGGGCAATTTTTCATTAAATTTGTAGGAGATAGTAAATCAAATCAAGAACAATTACAAAATAAGCTACTTCAATATCTTTGGGATGATTTGCATCAAGTCTCGTTTAAAAAAAAGTTGTTTGGTAGTATAACGAGCTATTCTGATTTATATGATGCATTCGCTGAAGGAGAAGCTATATTTGTGGATGAGTTTTTAACTTCTTTAGATACTGAAAATGTTGATATCATTTGAAATGAAAATACATGTCTATTTTTAGTAGATGAATATATATAGGGATAGGATTTAAATGCAATAAATTATATAAGAAACTCACTTTCCAATTTTATCAATTTAAATTTAGTATAAACTAAGGTTTATCCACTATTGATAATTAAAAATGATAATTTGGATTTATCTGTGTCTGTGTTAAAAATTCGAGTATCAACATTACAAGATAAAGAGATGACTACTTCTCCAGAAGGTATTGATACAGTTTAGGTTAGGTAAAAAAGCGTGGAGGAATGTTTATGGAGAAACCTAAAATAATATTCCGATTGGATGGCAGTTTAATTGAATCAGAACTAATAGATAAATTTCAATTGCGGAACTATGCTAGAAATCTACGATTCTCATATGCAAAAAAAGGAGAAGTCCTAGACTTTGTGGGTTTTATTATTCAAAAAAACGAAATTTTAGTGTCTTTGCCGAAGCATTATAGTGATATTGACGATTTGAAAATGCTATCTAATGAAGATGTAGAATTACTATTTAATGTGTTAATACAAGAACAAGTGAGAAATGTAGGAAAATATAATAGAGATATTAAAGAATTTGATTCGAATTTTCCCTTCGAAGCATTTTATTCCATTTATCAATATTTTCAACAGTACGGATTATACCAGGAAAAAAAAACTGTTGCAAAGCCTGGATATAATGGCAAAATTTTTTGGAAAGATACTATTCGTAAAGCTACCAACGTGATTAGCAATGGAAATTTGGTTTACTTGCCGTTATTTATTAAAGAAACTCAAGAAAAACAAGTCTTTTTGAGTGGATGCATGGCATTTGCAATAAACTATACTTTGATGAAATTTCCATACTTTGTTCATGGAAAATCACCAGGTAAACATTTATCCAATTTTGATTTCTGGGAAAATAGGGATTACGTAGTGGGAAAACTCAAGAGAATTTATACAGAATTATTCAAAGATATTCATAAGAAACTAGTCCATGATTTAATTGACTTTTTTTTGGAAGTTCCAGAAAATGGGAGTATTTCGGTTAAGCATTATAATTTCGAATTGGTCTGGGAGACTATGGTAGAAAAATATTTAAATGACTTCTTTGTGGGTTTTGGTGATGGTGGTATGATGTTTGGAGAAAACGGAAATTTTCAGTTTAATAAAAAAAATTTTAATATTGATAAAGCTCATCCAGCAAATAGAATTGAGCCAGATCATTACTTTCGCAATGATGAAATACAATTTATTATTGATGCCAAGTATTATTCAAAAATTTATGAGTTAAATCATAAGCAAGTAGCATATCACACATTTTTGAAAAAATTAGCAAATAAAACGTATAATGCCCTAATTCTTCCAACGGAAGGTGTTGATCATTCTAAAGAGCATTTTGAACTTAAAGAAGAATACTATGTTCATTCTGATGATAAGATAATGATTTGGGAGTACTATTTAAATATGAAAAATGTAATGAATAATTTTATTAGAAAATAAAATATTTTTAAGTTAGTTTAAACTTTCGCAAATTAAACTAATTCTTGAATAGTAATGGAATTTAAAATCTTAAAATACTAATATAATATTAATATGCATTATCAAAAGGTTAGGATCTCTTAATAATCGGTTGGGAATACTATATTAATTGGGCTTTTATTAATGATTTTTCACATGTACTTTTAGAATAATACTTTTTTTACAAGGAAAATTATGTGTTCTTATGTTTTTGATATTTATTCTAAAATCAATTTTAAGGGTATTTATATAGATAATTGTACTAAAAAACTCTTAGGTTTAGCAGATTAAAAATTATACTTCGAAGAATATTAGTTTGATTCCATGGCAAGTGCAGCTTAAAAATGGAGGGATTGGGGATACAGTCATTCTTTGGCCTTTTCTTTTAAGCATATCCTTGATTCTTTCGATTTTCGTTATATAATGTATTTTTAACATACCTTTCAAGGCAGTGAAAATCTCTTTCATATTTAAACTAAGACAATTATCAGAAAGTATTCCGTGGTTGATAAAAACGCTTGAACAGGAACTCATGTCTGCATTAATCTGATTATAATTCAAAAAAATACTATTTTACTAACAGATGTGAAATACTAAATAATGTAAATAAAGAGTTACTGATAAATGAAATTAGCCTCTTCGACATTTAGTGTTGGTGGAGACAAATTCAACTGAGAAATTAAGTTGGATGGGGCTGTGACATAAGTCTCTAACAAAAAAGCGCATGAAATGACGAAAAACCGTTCATTTCATGCGCTTTTTTTAGTGGCTCTCTGTTAGAACGGGGCATGCATAGCGGCGCGGCCGCTATGCAACAGGCAAAATCACCACGAAGGGTGGTTCGCTTGAGACGAAACCCTTCGTGGTGATTGCCTAGAGTAGATAAATTATAAAACTGTTTTCTAATTAGTTTTCTTGCGAGTCTTGTAATGTGGGATGTTCACCGCCACCCAACCATTTTCCTGTTGCGAGCCACAATTCATAGAAAAGCAACCATTCAATTGCCCAAGGAATAAGAGTATCCTTTAACCATAATTTAGATGTCCATTCGTCTTTGATAGGATGATATAAGCAAATTCGAACTTTTTTCTTCTCTTTGTCTATATCATACTTATGTGGAAAGTTAGGATCATCTAATTTCTTTAAGTCACCATATACCCAGACTTCACATTTTCCGAATTTTTCGAGAATAAATTCGGTTTGATACTTTCTTGATAGTTCGGTTGGCTGAAGCAAGAGGTATATAGTCATATTTTTTTTACCAAATTTTATTTTGGCTTCAGGAAAAACAGATTTTATTGCTAAATAATGCTGTGGGAGAGACTTTTTCGTGAGAAAATTTCGTTTCATAAATTAGTCACTCCCGAAAAATGTGTGATTTTTGACAGGTACAACTGAAGCGCTTTTTGCGCTTGTTATGTGCCCCTGCGGATTGACGCCTAGCTTTCCTTTAATACGATTATTTTGGATAGTATTTCCATATTCTTCAAAAGTATCTTGGATAACTTGAGATCCAAAATTTTCAGTCATTCGATTTTTTAATGAATCAAGTCCATCAATGAAATTCAATGGGTCTTCAATGATATCTTTTTTAGCCTTCTTCAACCAACTAAAAAATGCATCTTGTCGTTTCGGCTCTGTAACCCAACGATCTGCGAAGTTTTCTTGTCGTAAAGTTGGATTCAATACCTGAAGTTCACCATACTCATTCTTAGTAATAGAGTTCTCCATGTTTTCGATAATATTACATACGGCATCGTAAACATTGCTTTCACCATTGTATGCACGAGCAGCAAGCGTGTTGATTATGATAGAAGCTGGTCTATGCTTCTTACCTTCGAACATAATGTCTCGATGGCGTTTTAGTATTTGAATAGCCATTTGAAGAGGGGTTCTAAGGTTATACAACCGAATTTTTTCGACTTCCACTTTTCTAAGCTCAGCATAGTTTTGCAAAGCCTCAGTATAGACATGACTCATTTTTCGCGTAAACCAGTCGAGATAGCCCTTAGGATCGCTGATTCCGTTCCCATAAACGTTTTCTTTTATCTTTTCGGTGATCCTAATTGCTGTAGACGTTTCAACGGACAATTTTGGTGTGCAAGGAAGGACATCCATATGAAAGTCAGCATATTTTAGAGTCCAACAACGTTTACCTTCTGGATCCATCATTTGAAAATATCTTGAGCTTTCCTCCAATCGTTTACCAACTATTTGTTTTACTTCTGCATCACTAAGATTATTCCCGTTTGTTAATTGACATACTAGGTCAACATCATATTCGCCATTTTTGTCGGAGCTTAAAGGTTTAATCATTGTTCCAAGAGCCATTGATCCTTGTGGGAAAATTTTTATATCTAAATCTTCCTCTAAGTTTCCAAGATAATTTCCTACGGCCTCATAAGATGATACTATTTCTTGAGTTGTTGTATCAGATACATTAAGCGAATTAGCTAGTGCTTGATAGATTTGCGTCAATGTTTCGTGTGATATGTGGTTCATTTCTTTCTCCTTCCTAACAGGTAGTAATGTATTTTGCATGTTCTCCGATTTTAACTGCTTGTCCGTCAATATAGATATTTTCTGTATCGATATCATTTTGTGAAGCCCAAAAAAACTTATTGCTGGATGCTGCATTTTTTTTTAGTTTCTCCATGAGTTTCTCTGGAAGAGTAACTCTATACACATCGTAAGAAAGATATTCATCCATCTTGAAATAATGGCTGTATCGTAATCCAGTTTCTTTTGTATTTACATATTCAAATCTTACCTCTTTTAAATCCTCTATATCTAAGAGTCCAGGCTCTATTATTTCTTCAATAAATTCCCTTGTTACTGTGGTTTCACGGTTTTTTCGAGTCTTAAACCATTCCAAAACTTTCATAATATTCTTTGCAGGCGCTTCAATTCTAAGATCTGCCTCTTCAAAGAAATGTTCATTTGATTCGTCAGACACTTCCAAAACTTGCTTGATGTTGTTAAAAGTATCATAATACTTGTACACTCCACCAATAGGCTGATATTGCTGGATTCGGTTTCCGTGAATTAACAAGAATTTTCCGTCATCTTTTATTTGAAAAAGATAAGAGAGACTTAGTCTTATCTTTTTGTTGCCAAGGCGCCATACTTTAAAGCGAGTTCGGATATCTTTTCGGTTTGCTACAATGTAGGTTAAAATGCTACCAACCGCAAAGCTGATAATATTCGATAATAATTGATCAATGATATAATTCATTTTTCCTCCTGATTATTGTCAAACAAAGCATATAAATCAGTTTGAATCGTGGTATACTTTTTGACAAGGTTGCGATTTTTTGATTTAATATAAGTAAATGATATCATCTATTTTTAAAAAAAGCAATTTTTTCAAAATAAAAAACGGAGGAAATAGATTGAAGTACGAAAAATTAAGGATTTTGTCTTATGACGGTGATATTGAGGAAGAATATGAAAAAAGATTTAATTCCTATACAACAATTAAGACCAGTATTCGAATTCATCCTTTCTTGAAGGGAGAACGTGTATCCGATGAGACACTTGAACTATTTTATCTTCCGCTTCCTAAATTATTAAAAAAGGAAGAAGAGATTAGATATAATTCTGAGAAACTCAAGAATTTGAATGCTCATTTACCCGGTGTTGCACAATTCAATATAGTTGTATCTAATATCGCGGATGAGATTCAAAGTACAAATGAAACGGAAGGAATCGAAAGTTCAAAGACTGAGATAAGTGAAACAATACTAAGTAGGGAAAAAAAGACGAGATCTAACAAACGATTCCGAGGGATAGTAAACATGTATATGAATCTTTTAGATGAAGGAAACTATTTATCAATTAATGAACCAAAAGATTTTAGAAGTGTTTACGATTCTTTGTTTGATGATGAAAAGGATATCTCTGAATGGCCTGATGGGAAATTTTTTAGAGAATCTCCAGTATCGTTAAAAAGGAAAAAGGATGATAGTATTGCGCATATAGGTGATGCAAATGAACAGGAAATTACTAATAATCTTGAAAAATTAGTTTTTTTCATGAATTCAAAAGACTATCCATATCTAGAAAAATGTATTATAGCTCACTATTATTTAGAATATATCCATCCTTTTTATGATGGAAATGGAAGACTGGGTAGATACATAATGTCTTCATATTTATCCCGTAAGCTTGACCTATTCACTGGTGTTTCAATATCAAACTCAATTAACAAGAATAGAGAAAAATATTATGCGTCACTTCTTGAAGTTTCAAATCCACGCAATAAAGGTGAAGTTACTCATTTACTTGATGATATTTTGGAGATTATTCTTGAAGGACAAAAGGCATCACTTGAGCAGCTGGAAGAGGCTACAGCTAAGATGAATGTATTAGATAACTACCTTAAAACGATTAAAAATCTATCTGAAGATGAGATCAATGTCTTATATGGATATCTACAAGATTATGTATTTGCTAGTGATAGAAATCTTGAAGATTCAGAAATAGCAAATTTTCAAAACTATTCAAGATATAAAATGAATCAATATTTGACTAAATTGACGGACTTAGGCTATTTAGTTAAAGTGAAGCAGAAGCCAGCAGTTCACCAACTTTCTAATTTAGTTCTTGATAAAATTGAGTTATAAGATTTAGTAGTACTTAAACGAGGTATTAGTACTCATAGACTTTTGATAGAACCCGAACTAAAGTCTTTATATGATTGATTATGATGTTTTTTAACTTTTCTCTATGTAAAATGTAGCTACGATAAAAAAATGTAAAAACATGATATAATGAACATCATTAAGCAGTTTAAAAGGAGTTGGTAAGTATGTCTGATTACAAATACTCAATAAAAAATACAACTAAAATCGAGCGTGAGAAGCTCCGTAATGTTGCATTGAGCTATTCAACTTTAGATGCTGCTGAACCTTCAGATGATACTATGAAATTAGTGGAGGAATATGTGGCAGGTAACATGGAAATTGCGGATGCCTTAAAAACGGTTATTGAAAAATATCGTGCAATAGGTTTGAAAAATGCTTGATCCTTACTTGATTTCAGGACTGATGTCTTGCAAAATAAGCTAGGTATAACGGATAAGAATCTTCTTGAAAAAGCTGAAGCGGATATCACGTATTTAAAATTGTTAGATATTGATGCATGGTTTGAAAAGAAGCTACTCAACTACGAAACATTTCTTGAAGTTCATAAATACATTTTTGGTGATTTATATGAGTGGGCAGGTCGGATTAGGACGATTGATATTTATAAAGAAGAAGCTGTTCTGGGTGGTGTGTCGTTAACATACGGTGAAACCTCATTAATTCAGCTTCAAATTGAAACGATTATTGATGATCTGAACCAAGTAGAATGGTCTAATATTAGTTTGGAAGATATGATCCCGTTGTTCTCAGACTTGATTGCTCGACTATGGTTAATTCATCCGTTTAGAGAAGGAAATACTCGAACGGTTATGCGCTTTGCCGGTCTATTTGCAAATGCTAAAGGATTTCCGTTGAACTCAAAACTTTTACGTGATCATGCTAATTATGTAAGAAATTCATTGGTACTCTATTGTGTTGATGAAGCACCGGAGAAAGAACACTTTTTACAAATTATGACTGATGCGATTAATGATTTTTAAGGCAAATTTTACTAACAGAAATTGTATTCAACTACCATCTACCGTGGTTCAAACTGGTTCAAATACTGTCTATAGAAATCCCTTTTTATCGAATCTCAAGTAACATGAATACCCTAAATCCTTGATATAAAAGGATTCCTATGGATTGAGACTCTTAAAAATTACGGTTATCCGTTCTCAAAACAGTAATCTTTTTCATATCAATATTGTCAGACGTTTCGCAATTCATTTTGCGAAGCGTCTTTTTAATTGCTGACACTATTTAGAACTGAATCTTTTTTGTAGTGCGTTTTGCCATTCAATCATACTGAACGCAGCGCTGAACTTGAGTTGAAGGTAATATATCCAAATCCAAAAAACTGATAAAAAACGAAATAAACGCTTTTAAACTAGGATGTAAACAGAAAGTTTACGTCATGTAAACTGTATGACGCTTGAGGAACAACTATATACATACATATAATGAACGAAAGAAGGGGGAAGAAAATGAAGACAATTATTACGTTACTTTTGGTAGGGATTGGAAGTTTTATGTTTCCAATAACAAGTTTTGCAGAAGAAAATATGTTTTTAACAGTCGATCTTGAATCTAGTATAGGTATCCAACAACTGTCCTACATGAATGATTCCGGCGAGGAAATTGAATTGATGATTGAGGAGGTTTCACCTGTATCTAGAATAGGTAAAGGAACCTATAAAGTAACCAAGAAAAACAAAGGGAATTGGTTAGTGTCGTACAATGTTAGTGTGAATGCCAATAAACAGTTCACTGCAGCCACGAATATGAATATAACAGCTTATCAAGGGAGCATTACATCAAGTTCATTGACTAATACGACTAAAAAAGCAACGTGTAGCTTCAAACACAAAATCGGTATCATCACATCAAATGCTCACGTGACGACGACAATCTCTAATGGTAAACTTGTTGTAAAATAGTGGGCAGGTGTTTGTAATGATGGAACTTGGAGGAAAGCTAAAATCGCATCGTGTAAGTAAAGGATACTCACAGACTTTTGTTGCAGAACAATTGAATGTGTCCAGACAATCTATCTCAAAATGGGAGAATGATAGAGGCTATCCAGACTATGACAATCTAGTTTTGTTGAGCCAACTTTATGAAGTCTCAATAGGAGAGCTTCTGGATGAGAACGAAAAATTAAAAAAGCAAATAGAAGAAAACAAAGATGAAATTTCAAAAAAGAGACAGAAACTTCGGCTTATACGTCATACTTTAGAAAAAGATGAAAGTCTTATGTTGATAGGATTATCCGCGTTGGCATCATTTATTTTTCCTGTAGGTATTATCGTATGTATTTTTGTATGGATCAGAAATAAGAAAAATAATGCATATTTTAAATTGATTTACTTACTAACCATCATTTCCTTAGGATTGAATTTGTATGCGGGATATGGCCACTTATCAAATTATATGGGATGGGGAGAAGTGACTATAGAGCAGATTGAATAAAGTGGCGCAAAAAAAGCGCGCTCGCTGTCTGTGAGGAGAGAAGAAGTCACCAACCACGCGTGATGTACTTCTCATCGGTTCATTGCTTCAAGATTAGGTGAACAAAAAGTAAATAAGTCAGAAAAGAAGAGGCGCTTTTATGAAGAACACATTTATAGTGCTCCTTTCTTTTACGTTCCTATTTTTAACTAGCTGCACGCACAACAGCGTAGAAGAAAGTATAGGTGAATCCGATTATTATTCAAAGAAAGAAATAAAAGAGGCTATGGATACAGTGATTTCTACTGCCCGCAAAGAATTATCAGTTGCAGATATAGTGTCATTAACATATGATTCTGCTGATTGTAATAGAGTGATCGAAACAATCATGCCAACTTTAGAGGTAGATAAAACTTATTCTCAGTCGGATGCATTGGTGATAAATTCAGAAATAAAAACAAAATATTCTTCAGGATCATTGGAGCCTCTATCAAACTATAGCAATTATTATTGGATATTAATAAAAGATGATACTTGGAAAATTATTTATTCCGGTTTTTTGAATTGAATAGTTGTTGTTTTCGGGGAGGGTAAAATAATATTCTGCTAAAAATATTCAGCAAGCTGATACAGTATCTAGTTTTCAAACTGAAAAGAAAGTACGTTTTTTTGTATAGCTAACGCACCAACAATTAGTAATTTAGCTACCGTTTGAGCACTTATTAAGTGCTTTTTTTTGCTCTGCGACATTTAGTGTTGGTAGAGATATATTCAACTGAAAAATCAAGTCTGATCCAGTTAAACAAATTGTTTAGCTGGATTTTTTTTTCATTTATGAAGTTACGTATTCTTCTTATCACTTTGATTTTATTATTTGTTCCCTATAAAGCACCGTTAGTATACGTAGTTTCAAATGCATTTTGAATGCCTTATTTATTCTTGTTCAAGAAGGTGCGTTTTTTTCTAAACCGTTCCGTGAGGCTAGTGTTTAAGCTGTGTATCGTATCAAAAAAACTATTTGTATCTTTCTGTTTGAAATGATAGAGCAGGCGCGGACATGCTTCTAGGTTGCGCTTAATTGATCATTATAGCTTAGCAGGTCATCTATAATGGCTTTTTCAGTTGAATTTTAATAGAAACCGTTCATTGTACGCGCGCTTTTCTTTTAGATTCTTAGACGATACACAGCATAGGTAAGTTTCTGTCCGCTAAATTCGTA
Organism: Enterococcus sp. DIV0876; assembly: GCF_050529585.1. GTDB lineage: Bacteria > Bacillota > Bacilli > Lactobacillales > Enterococcaceae > Enterococcus_D. Next base: position 2,990,572 of record NZ_CP172882.1, on the reverse strand, counting down.
ATTTAGGTATTTAACTGAATTCGTTCATCAAATGAACTGAGAAACTCTTGACTTGTTGAGTGAGTAACAACAATGATTACTTTGTCCGTAAGCGAACATATTAAGTCACGAATAATCCTCTCATTTTCACTGTCTAGCCCAGATGTCGGTTCATCAAACAAAATAACGTCAGAATCTTTAAAGATTGCTCGAGCAATCTCAAGTCGCCTAAGCTCGCCGCCAGAAAGAAAATTTATCCAGGTGTTGTCTTGTGTATCAGTCAATTGATTGTCATCGAACCGTTTGCCCAATCCACTTCGTTCTAAAACATCAATGATTTTTTCCAGTTCGTATTCGCTAAAACTAGAGATGTTGTAAGCGATACTCGTCTGAAAAATCGCTGTTTTTTGTTGTACAAGTGCGACTTTTTGATAAAGCGAGTCCCTTGATAGCTGATTCATCTCTTGATCGTTCACCAATACTTGATGATTGTCAACAGGGTAAATCCCCGCCAATATATTCAACAGTGTCGACTTTCCGCTGCCACTCGCACCAGTGATGGCATACTTTTTCCCACGTTCAAATGTTTGAGTAAACCCATTGAAAATCAACCGATTTCCATGATAGAAATGTAGATTGTCAACCGATATAGAGCGGATTGGTTCTGCAAGTTCAAGTGGACGTTCGGGTTCATCATCAGCGGTATTGTCAAGGAAACAAAGCAAATCATCCGCTACCTTCTTGCTTGCTAAAATATCTGTAACAGAAGTGCTAAAGTACTGTAAAGGGCCGGCAATCGTGCTCATTAACGTTGTCATCGCAATAAGGTCTGGAATGGAAATCCTTTGTGTAGCGACAAAGAAACCGCCAATAATCCATGTTCCTGAATAAGCAAGATCGCCAAGACCAAAAGAAATTGCATAGGTCAATCCTTGTAAAGTCTCAAAATTGAGACTTTTCTTTGTTAATTGTTCACTACTTTTGTTAAAAATCTTCAGATATTTTGGGAAAGCTCTTCCTACGCGTAAGGTCATGTACCCTGCGAGTAGTTGGTCAAATAAACCAAGTGTACGGTCTTGCTCCACAACAACAGATTTACGACGATTACTAAGAATTCGCTTAGCGAAATAAGGAGCCAACAATGGACTAAAAGCTAAGAGCAACATAATCAGTGAAAAAGAAGTATTTAGTTTTAGCGTGAACAAAAGAGAGAAGAAAAAGGTGAAGACACTCAAAATCAGGCCCAATCCAGGCTTTAAAAATTCCGATTCAACGACTTTCATCTCATTTACGAACATTGAAAGATACTCATTTTTCTTATTTTTAAGGAATATGACCGGATTCATTCGAATGATTTTTTGTGAGAGACGCTCTCTCAACTGATTCATGATTGTTTGGACTAAGACTGCTTTGCTTCTCCTCGGGATAAAGTCGCTCATCGTGTTTAATAAGATATAAAAAAAGGCGAATATGCCAACAAGTACAAGTCGTCTTACATCGCCAGACATAGCAACTTCAGTAATTTGTCGATAAACCAAGGCAACCCCAACTTGAATCAATGCTGCGATTGCGCATAAAATCACATGGATGAAGAAAAGTGATTGGTTTCGTTTTATTATTTTTTTCATTGTGTTCCTCCTGTGTAAAGGCTGCATCACAGAACAAAAGATTTACTTGATAGTTTATGGGAGGTTACCCACTTGAGTATGGTAGAGGCAGTTGTAAGCTAGTTGATTTTGAGTGCAACCCATCAAGCCTTATGGTTCTGATGGTCATGAATGAACTGACAAGGGGGCATACTGGCGATTCCCGAAGACATACAAGTGATTCTGGGAGAAGTTGGGACTGCTTAGTTGCATTTTAGTGGTAACGGTTGCAAATCATAGCTCAAAAGTCTTCCTTTTTTCGTGCGTTCGTTTGTTTAACAAATCTTTGTCAGACGGGCTGAAAAGAATTTGTTAAACAAAGTCTTTTTTATGTGCGTGCCAGTTGCGCACGAACTACTTGTTTGGTAACTTCAAATGCCATCGCTAGAGCCTTCTGTTCTTCACTAGACAATACTCTACCTTCAAAAGTTAACGCAGGTTCCTTCTTTAAAAAATCGACAAACCTGGACATTTGCTTGGAGATATCTTTTTGATTTTTGTTTCGATAATCCGAGAAGCTTTCTTGTACATCTGCAACAATTTCAGCCTTGTTATCAAGAATCAAATCTGTAGAGACTTGAAATATTTCGGCGAGTTTTAAAATTTCGATATCTCTTAAAGGACGTTCGCCTCGTTCAATTCTACCAAGTACATTTTTGTTTAGGTTCATGAGATTGGCCAAATGAGCTTGAGAAAAGTTTTTACTTTCTCTAAGATCAACTATATTTTCTCCTATTCTTGAGTAATTGTACAAATTCTCTTGTTGCGCCATAAGAATATCCCTCACTATACCTGTTTTATAAAATCGTATCATAGAACACAAAATAGGTATGTTTTATATACAAAATAGATAAAAATATGAAAATATCTGTTTTGTTGTGTTAAGATATGGTGTATACGAAATAGATATAGTGGATAAATGATTAGAAATTGATACGAAAGAAGAATGTGTCGCTTGCATATAAGGTATAGCGCAATTGGCTATTTTTGGCTGAAAGATGCTAACTATTATTCTCATCCCAGCAACAAAAACAATCAAAGTCTTCAAACAAACCGCAGCAAACGAAAGGAGCGAAAGAAATATAGTGCTGTCTACCCACACTAAATCTAAATGAAGAGTGTGCCCAAGTTTTACCCGCAATTTGATTTTTATACCAACAAACAATAAGGAGGATGTCACATGAAGAAAAGATTAGGTTGGCTAAGCATCATTTGTTTCGTCAGTATGTTATGTCTAACGGCATGTTCAAATGAAACAAATCAAGGTGCCAACGGCAATGAAGAAGGGCAGGTGTCATTGACAATGACAGCTTGGGGCAATCCAGCAGAACAAGCTGTGTACCAGCGAGCGATCGATGCATATATGGAGAAGAATGAAAACGTATCCATCGAGTTGATCCCTGCACCTGGGGACACATACTTGCAGCAATTACTGACACAATTGCAAGGCAGCCAGGCACCGGATTTATTTTACGTAGGAGAGGTGCAAATGGCACAGTTGATTGCGACGGGGAGGATCATTGAATTAACCGATTTCCTCGAATCTGAAGAGAGTTATGTCAGTATCGATGATTTTGCGCCGGGGATATGGGGACCTGCGCGAAAAGAAGACAAGATATATGGGGCTTCTGTCGATGCCAACCCGATGCTGCTTTATTACAACAAAAATGTCTTGGCAGAAGTCGGAATCGATCCAGACGAACCGCAAAGATTATATGAAGCGGGAGAGTGGAACTGGGAAAACTTCCAGCGAATCAATGAAGAAGTCACGGCCAGCGGAAAGTATGGTCATGTGCTAGAAACTGGTGCGCACCATTTGTTTAGTTGGTTGTGGTCCAATGGTGGAGAAATGTATGGAGAAGATGGCTCATTTGTTTTGGCCGATCACACACAGGGGCAAGAAACCTTTTCGTATTTGACAGAAAATGTCTGGGCTGGGAATTTTACTTATGCTGGCGCTTTGCCAGAAGGACAGGGCGGCGATGCTATGTTTATGTCGAATCAGACGGCTTTTGTTTCTGCTGGACGCTGGTTTACGCCGATGTTCAGTGAAAATGAAGCACTAGATTTTGATTATATTCCCTATCCAACCAATACGGGGGAGATCCTCGAACCGAGTTTCATTGCCACAGCGTACCTAGCCGTAGGAGATCATACCGAAAACAAAGAAGAAGCACTGCGTTTTCTGTCTTACTACACCTCTGAGCAAGGGCAGCGCGACCGTCTAGAAAATGAGGGCAATGCGGTACCGTCCGTGGTGTCGGCGGATGACATTATCGAAAATGCAACGATTCCTGATCATGCTAGTTATTTGATCGATACACGGGACGTCGGCAAAGTAGAAGACAAGCAAGCATTGGTACCAGGATTAAGCGAACAGTTGGAAAGTATTTTTGACTTATTATTCTTGGGTCAGTTGGATTTGGATGAAGCAATCGAACGCTTGGATAAAACGGCGAATGCATTGATTGAAGAGAATAAACAAGCACAAAATTAGTTGATAAGGATGTGAGAGGATGCAAAAAAGTGCGACAAAGTGGGCATGGTTGTTTCTAACCCCGCAATTAATCGGACTCATTATTTTTTCTTTGATTCCAGTCGTCATCGCCATTGGTTTAAGCTTTATGTCTTGGGATGGGTTCGGCGCACGGACCTTTGTCGGGATTCAGAATTATCTCAATCAGTTTGCCAATCCTGATTTCTGGACGGCAACGTACAATACGATGCTATACACGTTATTGACAGTGCCGATCGGGCTGGGTTTGGCCTTGTTACTGGCGGTTGCTTTAAATAAACGCACTGGCAAAAACGTGTACCGTTTGTTCTTCTTTATGCCTGTTGTGACCAGTTCCGTCTCCGTGTCCGTGATGTGGATGTGGATATTGAATGGCGATATTGGAATTTTGAATCAGGTCTTGGCATGGGTGGGGATTCAAGGACCCAATTGGTTGACGGATACACGGATCGTGATGCTGTCCATCGCTGTACTCAGCATCTGGTGGCAGTTGGGCTACAATATGGTGATCTTTTTGGCGGGAATTCAAAATATTTCAAAATCGTATTATGAAGCAGCGCAAATGGATGGCGCAAATAAAGTACAACAATTTTTTAAAATTACCTTACCGATGTTGTCGCCTACAACGTTTTTCTTATCTATCATGGCAATCATCAGTTCGTTTCAAGTATTTGACCAAGCGTTTGTACTGACAAGAGGCGGACCAGGGAAGGCTAGTTATACGCTGGTGTATCATATCTACCAACAAGCGTTTATTGATTTTCGATTTGGCGCCAGTTCTGCGGCAGCAGTCATTTTATTCGCTGCAATCATGATCCTGACGTTGATTCAATTCTACGCACAAAAAAAGTGGGTGCATTATGAAGAATAAGCGCACATTCATTGGCAAACTATGCTTGCATGGATTATTGGCCATTGGCTCATTTTTGATGGTCTTTCCCTTTTTATGGACAATTGGTAGTTCCTTGAAAAACATGACCCAGATTTTTGCCATCCCACCTGTTTGGATACCAAATCCAATTGTTTGGCAGAATTATATTGATTCATTCCAAGCCATGCCCTTTGGACGTGCGTATTGGAATAGCTTCTATATCACTGTGCTTGTTGTGGCGGTTCAATTGTTTACTGGCTCGATGGCGGCGTTTGCATTTGCCAAATTGCGATTCAAGGGTAGTGAGTTGTTATTTCTGCTATTTTTGGCAACCATGATGATTCCTAAACAAGTGACGATGATTCCTTTGTATTTGATTATGGACAGATTGGGTTGGCTCAATACCCATCTGCCCTTGATTATTCCAGGCGCTTTGTTCAATGCCTTTGCGGTTTTCTTATTAAGACAATTTATTCGAGGAATCCCTAAAGAACTAGAAGAAGCCGCAATCATCGATGGCGCACATATCCCACGCATTTACTGGAGTATTGTCTTACCCTTGATCAAACCAGCGCTGGCAGCGATGACGATCTTTATCTTCATGGGGACCTATAATAACTTTATGGATGCGTTGATCTATCTTTCATCGCCAGATAAATTCACAGTGCCTTTGCTGCTGAACAATTTTAAAGGCTTGTATGTGACCAACTGGTCCTATATGATGGCTGGCGCCACGATCTCTGTAATTCCAATTATCTTGGTTTATCTAGTTGCGCAACGCTACATTATCGAAGGCATCACATTGACGGGGATCAAAGGCTAGGATAGAAATGGATGGTGTAGGAATGAAAATCAAACCAGTCGCCTATTATTTGGACGTAGTAATGAAATTTGCCTATTTGAATATACTTTGGTTGGGTTTCACACTATTGGGTGTCGGGATAGTCGGCTTTTTCCCAGCCACGATGACCGTATGCGTGCTGCTTCGGGGATACATTCTTGATGGAGAGATGGAATGGACCATCAAGGGATTTTTAGCCTGTTACCAGCGCCTATTCATTCGAAGCAATAGCATCGGGGGAATCTGTCTGCTGCTGGTAGGTGCGATGGCTGTCAATGTACAACTCATGGTCACCACGCAAGAACAGCTACTGATCTGGTTGCGTCTGCCGGTATTGCTGACAACTCTTGGCGCATTGCAGCTGCTCTTATACATCTTCCCGATTGCAGTGCAAAGCATCGAACCGATCCATAAACTGTTTTTCACAGCGTGCTGCTTGGTATTGGCCTATCCATTACGGACGGGAAAGTTGTTGCTATCTTTGCTGCTGATATGCGGTGTATTTTTCTTATTTCCAGTCTGTTTGGTGCTCTTTTCGGGCAGTGCCAGTCTATATCTCGTCATGAACAACTATCTCAGAATCCACGAAAAAGCCAACAATACCAGGTCAAAAAAGACAGTGTACGAATGATGATATAAACGAAATCAATCAAAAGGAGCTTTAATATGGTGAAGATTACATTTATTGGGGCAGGTAGTACGATTTTTGCGAAAAATGTGTTAGGTGATGCGATGTTGACGCCAAGTCTATCCGATGCCCATATCGCATTGTATGATATTGATGAAAAAAGGCTGAAAGAGTCTGAGCTGATGTTAAAAACGATCAATAAAAACGTGAATCATGATCGTGCCCACATTCAGTCTTATACCGAGCGAAAAGAAGCCTTAACAGGTGCCGATTTTGTCGTGAATGCCATTCAAGTTGGTGGGTATAAACCTTCTACTGTGATTGACTTTGAGATCCCCAAGAAATATGGGTTGCGACAAACCATCGGTGATACGATGGGAATCGGTGGTATCTTTCGCACATTGCGGACATTGCCTGTGATGATTGCATTTGCTAAAGAGATGGAAGAAGTGTGCCCGAAAGCTTGGCTGCTCAATTATACCAATCCAATGGCGATGCTGACGATGGGGGTCTTGAAAGCCACCAAGATCAAGACGGTTGGACTTTGTCATAGTGTTCAAGTCTGTGTGGCAGACTTGTTCAAGCAATTAGGGATCTCAGAACAATATGACCCAGAGGACTTTCAATGGCAGATTGCGGGCATCAATCACATGGCCTTTTTGTTGGAGCTGACCAAAGATGGGCAAGATTTCTATCCAGAAATCCGTCAACGAGCAGCCGAAATAGCGCATCCCCATGCGGACTCTGTCCGGTTTGAATTGATGCAACGCTTTGGCTACTATATCACCGAATCAAGCGAGCATAACGCAGAATACCATCCTTACTTTATCAAATCTCTATATCCGGAATTGATTGACACATTTGCGATTCCTTTGGATGAGTATTTGCAGCGATGTGAAGACCAAATCAATGATTGGCAGGCGATGCGCGAAAGCATTGTGCTAAATGGCGCATTGACCCATACACGCAGCAAAGAATATGCTTCTTATATCATGGATGCCATTGTGACAGGAAAACCAACCGTCATCGCGGGAAATGTTTTGAACAAGGGCTTGATCACCAATTTACCTGAGGATTGCTGTGTGGAAGTGCCTTGTTTGGTTGACAGAAACGGGGTGCAACCAACCTATGTTGGCGATTTGCCTACTCAGTTGGCAGCCTTGAATCGCACCAATATCAATGTGCAAGAATTGACGGTAGAAGCCGCCTTGACATTGGATCGATCAAAAATTTACCAAGCAGCGTATTTAGATCCGCATCTATCGTCAGAATTATCGCTAGAGGCGATTACGGGTTTAGTAGACGAGTTGATCGAGGCCCATGGTGCGTATTTGCCAGCGTATCGATGAAGTCACTCCGAGTGTAAAAGCTTCGCGGGAACAATGAGTTGTTGTCATTCACGGGGAACCTAGTCCCACTCTGGTTGCTCATCATAATAACAAATAGCGAGATTAAAAGGGAAAAATTAGCTTCACCTTCGCCTAGTCTTTAGATGATCAAAAAAGAAAAGAGCCAATTCGGGTTGCCCCGACTGGCTCTTTTTGGTTAACCGTGTCTGCTAAGATATAAACGATTCTCTCATTCATTTCGTCCTACTGCAGGTATCAAAATGAAGTGAGGGGTGATGATCCGACTTTTAGATTATTCCCCTCACTGCACAATATTCTTCACCCAAAGATCAGACCGTATCAAACGATACCCAATCCCACTCTTTAGCAGTTCGATCAATTGGCAGCACAAGTAGACCAAGACGATCGAAAGACTCGTGTGGGTGCTTAATACGAAGGCCAAAGGCAAGACGATCACCCAAGTAAAGACACTATCGAATAAGAAGGTAATAAAGGTTTGGCCGCCAGAACGCAAGATGAAATAGCTGGCGTGATTGAAGGCGTACATCGGCATACATAGTGCGGCCACTTTAATGAATTGACTCGCCAACGTTTTGACTGCTGGTTCGGTTTGGTAAATTTCTGGGAAGAAAGGTGCAACCACGATCATCAAAAGGCCTAATACCAGACAACTCATAACAGAAAAGAAGAGCAGCTTCCGGGCACTGTCTTTGGCTTCATCAAATTTATCGGCGCCAAGAAGTTGTCCCACCATGACGGCAACAGCACCGCCAAGTGCCATGTAGACGATATTGAACAAATTAGAGACAGTAGATGAAATATTCAAGGAAGCAATCACTGATAAGCCGCGGACAGAATAAGCTTGAACGATCATCGTTTGACCAATCGCCCAAAGAATCTCATTGGCCATCAATGGCGACCCTTTACGCAGGATTTGTTTGACCAAATCCAAAGGTACTCGGAATTGGTGATAAACGCGAATAGCAAAAGGATTCTCCGCTTCGTGGCGATGCACCCAGTACATCGTGATCCCACATTCGACGATACGGGCAATCAAGGTCGAAATTGCTGCACCCCGCACCCCTAAAGCAGGAAAGAAAAACATACCGAAAATCAGCAGAAAATTCAAGGCGGTATTCGTGACTACGGCAATGCTGCTGGCAAACATCGGCACCATGGTTTTGCCCATCTCTCGTAAAGAACTGGCATAAGCTTGAGAAATGGCGAAAAATGGCAGACTGAATAATAGAATCACCAGGAATTCCTTGGCCGAGGCTAAAGCAAGTGTCAACTCAGCACTGTCCCCTGCGCCATGTAAATACAGACGAATCAAAAAATCTTGGCCGAAGAACAACAGACCCATCGCCAATAAGCAAATCAATAGATTACCCACCAGTTTAAAGCGAAACGCATCCCGCATCCCATGGTAATCCTGTTTTCCATAAAACTGGGTACCGAAAATACTCCCGGCAGAAACGATCCCAAAAATACTCAAGTTAAAAACGAATATCAGCTGATTGACGATCGCTACGCCAGACATTTGGGCAGTACCGATTTGTCCCACCATCAAATTATCTAATAAGCCAACAAAATTGGTGATGGCGTTTTGGATCATTATCGGGATCGCAATCGTTAAGACAGTGCGGTAAAAAGCTTTGTTTCCAATAAATTTTTGCATGGCTCCTCCATAAACAATCAAAGATTTTAAATAGGCTTACCCAGTATAGCAAAAAGTTGTGTGAGAAAAAAGAAGGGTTCCATGATGAGAGGATTAGGAAAGACGTTTTTTGATGAATAAATCGGTTAGGCGTGAGCATCTCAAATAACTGCAGATAGAATTGAGGGACATGAGACAGCAAATAACCCTATGTCTCACTCCCCTTATCCTGTTTATCCAATCATTTTTCGTGCCACTCGTTCTTTATTTGTTTGGTCAAATACCATTGCTAGGGTCCATTCTTCATGTTGTGATAGACTTCCCAAATGCCCATCAATTCAATATTAGATAGCTATATACGTTTATTTTGCTTCGATATTACCAAATGAAAATAAATTTTTTTGAGGTCAGGTTTATTATAGATAGTGTCCTTAGCGATTGTAGAATTGAAAGGTCGTTACGGAATGATAAGGATTTTGTGGAGAAAAGGTAACCAGTTGCAAATCATTCGCAGGATATTGTGTTTCAAATGTGATTCCGCTATAAATGGGATATAAAGTATCTCCGCGAGAGAAAGGTTCCTGAGCAATATTAAATGTATAAATCACAACACTTGGCAAAGAAGTTTCAAAACGAATTTTACGACCATTGTTAGGATGTTCTAACAGTCCTTTACGCGGTCCATTCAATTTAAAAGTATGGTTTATTCCATGTGTGGCATAGAGTGTTTTTAGGTTTCTAGGATTCTGGAAGTTCAATTCTGGTGTTAATTTGGTCAATGAATTGGGTTGAATCAAATTATTTTTCTCTGTATAAGTATACGCCGCATCCAACTGGAAAATATGATTTTTTATTGGATCAAAATGAGAGCCATTTAAATTAAAATACATATGATTTGTTGGATTGATAAACATTTCAGTTTTGGGAGAAACATCTATTTGCATACTAATTCTGCATTCGGTATCGATTGAATAAATTATATTTGCAGAATAGTTTTCTGTTGTACAGCGAAAAGTAATCGTGATTTTATGCTGCGTATTGCTGCACGATTGTGTCCAAACTTTTTTGTCCCAACCATCAGAGCCACCGTGAAAATGTATTGGAAATCGGTTTTGTTCTAAATTTGTATGTTTGACATCATAACGTCCGGCAAGAGGACCTACAATACTTCCTGCAAACGTTCTTTTATCTAGCCACTCTTTCTTTGATGGTGTTATTAAAATATTTTCCATTTTACCCGTTTTATCTGCAAGTTTGATTTCAAATATTGATGCACCGATATTTGAAAATAGAATTTCTAGTTGGTTTTTGATTAAGACTTTAGTAAATATAATGCCTTTGCATAGAGGCTCCTCTTTGAGCTCAAACATGTAAAAACTCCTTTTTTGATTTAGTATAACTTTTAATGAAAATAATTTCCATAAGTATTGACTGTATTTGAAAATGATGTATCATGTAATTGTAAACGTAAACTGAAAGGGGTTGCAATTTTGAATTTAAATCTGTCTGAAAAAAATTATGATGTAGTTGTCGCTGGAGGAGGAATGTCTGGTGTATTTGCTGCCATTGCTGCTGCAAGAAATGGTGCTAAGACATTGATTGTTGATCAAAATGGCTATTTTGGTGGAACATTAACTGCAAATGGGGTTGGTCCGATGATGACTTACTTCGCGGGTGACAAGCAAGTAATACTTGGATTAGGACAAGAAATGGTTGAAAGATTAACAGATAGAGGATACTCTCCTGGCCATGTTTTGGATTCAACGAATTATATTTCATACGTTACGCCGTTTTCAGCAGAGGGATTAAAAATTGTTTTAGACGAAATGATCAGTGAATCAGGTGCAGATGTTTTGTTCCACACTTATTTAATTGGATTAGATAAAGAAGGAAATGAAATAAAATCTATTACAATCGCAAATAAAGATGGTATTAGCAAAGTGCACAGTAAGGTATTTATTGATGCAACTGGTGATGGAGATCTTGCTGTAATGTCCGATGTACCATTCCAGTTAGGAAGAGAAACTGACAATGCTATGCAGCCAATGACGATGAATCTAAAAGTATATGGTGTAGATACACAAAAATTGCGTGAAGCAGTTTTAAATGATCCAAATAAATTTCCCCGTCTAAATCGAGACTTGGATGTCATGAAGAATACAGAAATCTTATCTTTTGTTGGTTTTGATGATGAATTTAAAAAAGCCAAAGAAGAAGGTAGAATAAATATTCCTCGTGAAGATATTTTATTTTTTGAAACCAATGTTCCTGGGGAATTTATTATGAACACATCAAGGATCATCAATGAAAGTGGTGTTTCTGCAGAAGGGTTAACTAGAGCAGAAATGATTGGCAGAAAGCAATGTGAGGAGCTATATCATTTCTTGGTGGAGTCAGTTCCAGGTTTTGAAAATGCAAAAATAGCATATAGCGGACCAAGTGTAGGTGTTCGAGGAACCCGTCAGATCAAAGGGAAATATACATTGACCAATCAAGATGTTTTAGAAAATAAACATTTTGATTCAACAATAGCTCATTCTGGTTATCCGATTGATATTCATAATCCTAAAGGTGAAGGAACAGTTTCAGTTCACGCGAATCAGACTGAAGAAGTTGCTCATGATAAATTTGATAAATCTGTATTTGATAGTTACTACCGGATTCCTTATGAAATTATGATTACAAATGAAATATCTAATTTAATCGTAACGGGGCGCTGTGTATCGGCATCATTTGAAGCACAAGCAGCCATTCGTACAACGCCAACGATGACTGCATTAGGTCAAGCTGCAGGAACTGCTGCCGCACAAGCTGCAAAGAGCAATACAGGTATTGGGGATATTGATATGAAAGAATTACAAAATAAATTGATTGAGCAAAAGAGCTTTATCGAAATTTAGGAGGATAAAAATGGCAACAGTACAATTAATAGGGATATTATTGGTATTCTTCATTTTAGTTGGGTTGATGATGACAAGAAAGGTACCGACAATTATAGCATTGCCGATTATGGCGATCGCCATTTCATTGATTGCGGGTATCACATTAATATCAAATGATGCGGAACAATTTACAGTTGTGAAAGACGTATTAGAAGCAGGTTCGATGCGTATGGCAACAGCTATATCTGGATTAATATTTGGTTCTTTATTTGGTAAAGTTCTATCAAAAGTTGGTGTCACAGAAACGATTATCAAAAAAGCCGCTGAGATGGCAGGGGATAAAGCGCTGCCTATCGCACTATCTTTCTTAGTTGTTTGTTCTGTAATATTCGCTGCTAGTAATGGTTTAGGGATGGTGATCTTAGTTGGAACAATTATTATTCCAATCATGATTTCAGCCGGACTATCACCCATGGTTAGTGGAATTGTTTTATTATTAGCAAATGGGATCGGTGTCACTTTTTCTGTTTCGACGTTAGCCGTTTATATTGATGTACTGGGTCTAAAATTGAGTGAAGTAACGAGTTATTCATGGTTAGTCGGTATACCATTGATTGTTGTATCAATTCTCATGGTGGTTTATTATGTTCAGTTTAGTGGGAAAAGACGCAAGGCTTGGGCAATGCCTGCAAAAAAAGGTCGTAATGGACAGGTCAGAAGTATTGCATTAATATCGCCAATTGTTCCGGTTGTTTTGGTATTTGCTTTTCAAGTTCCTTTAGTTGCTGCAATTATTGCAGGTATCATTGTGACGCTTATTTTAAGTACACCTAAAAACCCTATCCATGTTGTAAGCAGCGCGTTTGTTGAAGGTATTCAAGATGTTGCGGGGGCCGCAGGTCTTATGATTGGCATCGGTATGTTGCTGAATGCTGTAATGTCAGCGGAGGTTTCAAGTATTTTACAACCTGCAATTTCAATGATGATCCCTAAGAATCAATTAATGTTTGTACTCATTTTTGGTCTGTTGTCTCCATTGGCTATTTATCGTGGTCCATTGAACGTTTGGGGATTAGGAAGCGGTATTATTTCTTTATTAGTTGCCGGAGGCATGAATCCGATTGCTGCAATGGTTGCTTTACGTTTAGATAGTAATGTTCAAGCGGTATGTGATCCTACCAATTCACATAATGTTTGGGTATCGGATTTTATTAAAACAGATGTCAATGAAGTGATGAAGAAAACGATTGGCTGGGTTGCTTGTTCAACTTTTATTGGATTGATCGTGGCATCATTCTTCCTATATTAAGCAGAGATTGAAGGGGAAACAAATGGGGAAAAAAGTTAGAATCGGAATCGATGTCGGAGGTACTTTTACAGATGCTGTCGCAATCGATAACGAAACATATGATGTAATAGCTAAGCTGAAAATTCCAACAACCCATGAAGAAGGGGTTGCACGAGGAATAGTCAAAATTATTCAAAAACTATTATCGGAAAATAATATAGCACCTGAGGATGTTATTTTTATAGCACATGGAACGACGCAAGCAACAAATGCATTACTTGAAGGTGATGTGGCCAAAGTCGGTATTATCGGTATGGGGACTGGTATGGACGCACGGACGGCAAAAAAAGAAACATCGATTGAGCATATTGAGTTGGCTCCAAATAAGTATCTGAATTCTGAGCATACATTTATTGATTCAGCTAAGCTGACAGAACAACAGGTAGAAAGAAGTATTCATGAATTGATCAACAAAGACTGTCAGGTAATTGTTGCTAGTGAAGCATACTCAGTAGATGATCCAGAAAATGAACAAAGAGTCATCCAAAAAGCTCAAGAAGAGAAATTGTTCGCTACAGGTGGACATGAAATATCACAATTATATGGATTAAAAATGAGAACACGGACAGCGGTTGTGAATGCATCATTGATTCCTAAGATGATGCAAACAGCGAATATGACAGAATCCGCGGTATTGGATACAAAAATTCAGTCGGGATTAATGATCATGCGTTGTGACGGTGGTGTAATGAGCATCAATGAAGTTCGGCAACGGCCTATTTTGACCATGTTATCAGGGTTGGCAGCTGGCGTGGCAGGTGCTTTAATGTATGAGAAAGTCAGTGATGGTATATTTTTTGAAGTTGGAGGAACCAGTGTTGATATCTCTGTCATTAAAAACGGCAAGGTGATGATCAAGTACGCACAAGTCGGTGGTCACAAAACATACCTTCGTTCATTAGATGTGCGTACGCTAGCAGTAGCTGGTGGTAGTATGATTCGTGTAAAAGATAAAAGAATCGTAGATGTGGGGCCTCGAAGTGCTCATATCGCTGGATTAGAATATGAATGTTTTACAGAAGTTACGAATTTAGAAAATCCAAGTATTGAATTTGTTTCACCTAGAGAAGGTGATCCAAATGAATATATTATTGTCCAAAGTACAAATGGCAAAGCCTATTCCTACACATTAGCAGGAGCGGCAAACTTACTCGGTTATGTTCCCGAAAATGATTACGCGCAAGGAAATATTGAAGCAAATCGGAAAGCTTGGGAAACTTTAGGTGCGTATTTAGGAATTTCTGCGGAAGATGCTGCCAAAGAGGTCATGAATTTTGCTATGGAAAAACTAGAACCAGTCATCAATGATTTAATTGATGAGTATGAAATGGATCGCAACTTTATCACGTTAGTCGGTGGTGGCGGTTCAGGTGCAATTGTTGTTCCAGCTTTAGCAGAATATTTTGATTACAAATGGAAGCTTGCTAAAAATGCACCTTATATCTCCACGATTGGTGTAGCTTTAGCAATGGTTCGCGAACAAATCGAACGATCCATTACAAATCCAAGCGAGAGTGATATCAAGAAAATTCGAGCAGATGTTATTGAAAAAATCATCCAATCAGGCGCGAACGAAGAAACGGTTGAAGTAAATATCGAAATTGATACACAACGAAATATTGTACGGGCTGTTGCTACGGGTGCAACAGAGTTGCGTCAAAAGAATCTAGGTGCGTCTGACGTAAATGAAGACCAATTAAAAGCGATAACTTCTGAAGCTTTAGGACTAGATGAATCTTGTCATGTAGCATTTGCAGGGAAAGTTGGCCGTTGGAATTTGATGGATGCAACTGTCATTAAGAAAAAGTTCTTCTTCAAGAGCAAACGGACCAATATTTGCGTCGTCGATCGTGAAGGTGTTGTTCGTTTCAAACATAGTAATGCACATTATCTCATGTTTCCGAAGAACCAATCAGATAAAGAGTTCTTAGCTTTTATTGATGAACACACCATCTATTCAGATGCAAATGCGACAATTCCAAAGGTATTCTTGTTCTTTAGAGAAAAAATGCTAGACTTAACAGGAATGCAAACACTAGAACAACTAACTTCAATTATGGATGTTGAAACAGAAAATCTAGAAACAAATGAAGAAATTATTGCGGTTGCCTATAAATAGAGGGAGTAACTATGGATTATTTTTCAGACGAATTTTTAGCTTATTTAGAATTAAAACAAGATATGCTTTTTCACAAAATACCAGAAAAAGATATTCTGTTTTATATTGAGAAATCATTAAAAATAGGATCAGATTGTGCATTAAAAATAGGTAGGAGAGATATAGAAAATTTGTATGCTGAGAATGACATTCTCATAAAAGAAGAAGCGCATGACGGTGTTTTCTTTAAAGTCCAGATGCGTGCACAATTCGAATCTGATCGAAAAGGCAATAACCTAGTCTATTTGTATAACCAATCTATTATCCAATTAGCAGAAGAGAATCGTATAGATGTAAAAGAAATGAAGCGTATTATATTGGCACATGAGTTTTTTCACTATCTGGAGTCTAAGGAAAAGACACATGTTTATGATCAATTTTTACCGATTGAAACGACTAAATTTCTCATGTTTTCTCAAAAAGTTCATATTCGTCGTACAAGTGAAATAGCGGCAAATGCCTTTGCCAAATGCTTGTTGAATTTAAAACATCTCCCCAATTTCTATGATTACCAATATTTATTAAATAGCAAACAGATAAGTGTAAATGAAATTGAAGAAGAGTATGCAGCGTTTATTGCATTAAAATAGCAGGAATAAACAGCTAGATACGATTGTGTCTGGCTGTTTATGGTAAGAAGGGATAATAATACATCATGAAACGATATGGAAGTATTGAAGCTGGAGGGACAAAATTTGTTTGTGCTGTAGGTGACGAAAATTTCTCTGTTATTGACAAAAAAGTGATACCAACAAGAAACCCTGAAAGGACAATGGAACAGGTTAAACAATTCTTCTTAGAACAATCGGTGGATGCAATAGGTGTGGGAACTTTTGGACCTGTGGATATTGATCCTTTGTCAACGGCTTATGGGGAAATATTGGCATCTCCAAAAAAAGAGTGGCGAGGGTTCAATCTGATTCAGTCAATAAATTGTTGGTTTGATAAGCCGGTTTATTTTACGACTGACGTAAATGCTAGTGCTTATGGAGAGTATGCGATGGGTGGCGCAAAAAATGCCAAATCGTGTGCTTATATTACAGTGGGAACCGGAATTGGTGCTGGTGTGATTCAAAATGATCATTTTATAGGTGGCCTAACACATTTAGAAATTGGTCATGGATATGTAAAACAGCATGAATCGGATCGTGAATTCCTAGGGGTTTGTCCCTATCATGGTGCAAATTGCTTTGAAGGTGTTGCTTCAGGACCTAGTATAAAAGGCAGAATAGGTATTAGCGGAGAGGAACTTTCTTTAACACATTCAGTATGGGAACTAGAAGGCTATTATTTGGCGCAACTGGCCTATAATATAAGAGTGAACTTTGCGCCTGAAAAAATCATTTTTGGCGGGGGAGTAATGAATCCTCATTTGGTAGAGTGTATCAAGAAACAGTTTGTTGAGATAAATGCTGGATATGTTAACACACCAATATTAGACGACTATGTGGTTGTTTCAGAATTTGCTGAGAATGCCAGTGCTACAGTTGGAAATTTTGCTTTAGCCAAGCGAGAACTTAACAGAAACCGGTAAAGAAAGCTATTCAATTACTACTTAACAAGTAATTGAATAGCTTTTTTACCATTCATAAATAGCAGAATCAGCAGATTGATAAGAATTGATAATTGTATCACTGCTTAATTTCCGCTGACGCAAACCGCGGTTATCACGCAAAATTGTTGCAAAAATAATATCAAAAACTAAAGAAATCATCAAAGAGTTCGTTAATACTAAAGAATTATTAGCGGACATATGATCAGGAATAATGAATTTGATATCGATCATATCGCTTATCTTAGGATTATCATTGCTTGAAATCAATATTAATTTAACATTTTTTTGTTTTATCTTAGATAGGAATGGAATGATATCTTTAGTAATTACTGAAGGAACAACAGCAATGAGAACAGAATCACTACTCATATTCTCAATAGCAAGTTGTGTTTCTAGATTCTCATTTAAAGTGGTTACTTCCATACCTAGCTGTCTTAATTTAAAAGCAAACTCTTTGCTGACAAAAGATGTATTGTAAATCGATAAAATAAATACTTTTCGATTTAAAGTAATCATCGAGGCAGCATCTTCAATGTCTTGGGTATCCAACATGGCACATGTATTCGTTAACATTTTTTTGTAATCACGGGCAACATAATCAATCAAATTGGATTCATCAGAAGCACTTTCTTGATCATCGGATTGAGTAATACTCTGGGCAAGAGCTATTTTAAATTTATTGAATCCTTTATACCCAATTTTTTTGCTAAATCGATTAATACTAGCTTCCGAAGTATTTGTTTGTTTAGCCAAATTGGTAATACTGTTTGAAATAACGTATTCAGGATTTTCCAGAACGAATTTACTAATGTCATATTCACCAGATGTAAAACTGGATTCTAAAGATTTTATTTTAAGTAGTACTGCTGACTGCATATCATCTCCTCGTTTCTTAGTTTATTATAACAAGAAAATGAAAAAGTGAGTAGTTAGGCATCGTATTTTTTACTTATTACTATGATATATGTTGATATACTTTAATCAAATGAAGATTCTGATATCCACAAAGATTATTTAGTCAACCATTCTGGAGTCTCTCCTTTGTGATTGATAAGTCATGGGTCGAAGTAATATTCAGTTTGCGAATATAGGTTCATTATTCGTCCATACTATTGTCGCTGATTTCTACGAGTGCTACCATTTGTTCGTAGAAAACGGAGGAAAGCGACTATGCAAACAAATTTTGAACGTATCAAAAACGATATTGAAAATTTAGCGAAATATAACGCAACACCTGGTCAAGGAGTTACCCGTTCGGCATACTCTAAGGAAGACAGAGAAGCAAGAAACTACTTGATTGATCAGATGGAACAATTGGGGTTAGAGATCTGGGAGGATGGATTTTCCACTTTATTTGGCCGCCGAGCGGGAAAAAAAGCAGATGCTCCGGCAATTATGATTGGTTCACACTATGATTCGGTGGTGCATGGCGGTATGTTTGATGGTGTAGCCGGCGTGGTTACGGCTCTAGAAACGATGCGCATTTTAGAAGAAATCAATTTTGAAAATGAGTATCCGATTGATTTGATTTTGATGAATGCAGAAGAAGGGGAGACGTTCGGTCCAAGTACCGGTGTATCAAATTCGCGGGCGATGCTTGGTACCTTGACTATGGGTGAACTAGAAACCGTAAAAAACCGACACGGGCAAACAAAATTAGAAGCACTTCGCGCCTATGGGGTCGAACCTGACTTGAAGGCCGCTTATCGCGACCCAAAAACAATCAAACATTTTATTGAACTTCATATTGAACAAGGGCCTGTCTTGGAAGAAGAGGGAAAGGACATTGGCCTGATAGAATTTATTCCTGGAATTGGTCGATTTAAAGCACGATTTTTTGGTGAGACTGAAGACTCTACGGCACCTATGAAGAAACGAAAAGATGCTTTAGTTTCCGCATCTAAGTTTGTGCTTTTTGTAGATGAATGGATGAAAAGTCTTGGGGTGGGTATTGCCGGTACTGTTGGTAAACTTACGATCACACCCAATTCAAATCAGTTTGTGCCAGATTTTGTTGAAGCAGTTATTGAGATCAGAACTTTTGATACGAAGACCATTTCCCCCAAAGAAATAAAAGATAAACTGATCCATGCATTAAGGTTGATTCAAGAAGAAACGGGCGTACGAACGGAACTAGAAGAAATGGCGCGCATCAACTACAGTAATCCAACGAATCCAAGTGTCATGAATCAAAGCAATGTAGAAAAGATGCAGAAGATTTGTCATCAATTGGGGTATAGCTACCAGATTATTAACAATGGAACGGGTCATGATGCCATGATGATGACTGATTTTGTATCGACAAATATGATTTATATTCCATCAAAAAATGGGGTTACCCATCACCCAGATGAGTGGACAGATTTTGATGCTGTCAAAAAAGGTGCTGATGTGCTGTTACACTTAGTAATGGATATTTCGAAGGATCAGGAGGGGTAAGTATGGGTCTGTTTAGTAAAAAAGAAAAAATAGTCGCGCCAGTATCAGGTAAGTTGATTGAATTGAGCAAAGTAGAAGATCCTGTCTTTTCGCAAGGTATGATGGGCAATGGTTTTGCAGTCGAGCCAACAAGTGCCCGGGTGTTATCACCTGTTGCTGGTGTCATCAAATCTATTTTCCCCACCAAGCACGCACTTACATTAACTAGTGAGCAAGGAAGAGATGTATTGATCCATATTGGCATTGATACAGTTCAACTAAAAGGAGTAGGGTTTCAAGTGCTTGTAGAAGAAGGTCATAAGCTATTTGTGGGTGAGCCACTAATCATTTTTGATTGTGATCAAATTCGCGCGGAAAAACTATCAGATGTGGTGATGGTGCTTTTTCCAGAAGAAAAGAATATAGCTTTCAATGTCACTGAAAAGGATATTGTTGGAGGAGAAATTCTTTTCAAAATATAATAAGACTTAAAAAGATTATCCTTTCGTATTAAAATAAGAGGATAATCTTTTTTATATTATTTTGGAGGTGCAAAGATGACTTTGGAACAATTAGTAAACGAGTATCACGATAAACTAAATGAGAATGATGAGTATGTATTGCGTTTTATTATGCAAAATATGGAAATCAGTATGAGTCAAACCGTTTCTGAATTAGCTAAGCGGGCCAATGTATCTGACTCAACGATTATTCGATTGACGAAAAAACTTGGGTTTAAAGGTTATGGCGAGTTTCGTTACTATTTGAAAGAAGAATATGCCCGGATGCAAAAAACAAGAGTCGATACGAGTAGTTTGTTTCTCCCAGAAATATTGCTCAAAGACGTTCAAGCAACGATCAAGCTATTTGAGGATGACAAAAGTGTGGAAGATATCTATGAGGCAATCAGAAAGTCAGATAAGATTTTTGCCTATGCTACGGGATATGGTCAAAAAATGATGTTGAATGAATTTGCACGTTGCATGTGGAATTTGGGCATTTATGTCATTATTGTTCCTGAAAAAAATGAGTTAGAATTGATTTCGAAAAATTTGACAGACTGTGATTTGCTGCTTGTTGTATCATTATCAGGTCGTGTTGATCCTATTGATGATACGTTAAGAAAGATTCGTATGAAAGGTAGTCAGCTTATTTCAGTCACACGTTTTGGACAAAACAACTTGGCCTATCTTTCTGACTATAGTTTGTATTATCAAGTCACCAATATCAATGATATGAATGAATTGAACAATTCTTCATTTTGTACCTTGAACCTGACGTTAAGTTTATTATATGAAGGGTATATCAATTATAATAGACAAAGTGCTTTAGAATAGATCCAATGAAATGCGTACAATGATGTACGTATTTTTTATGATTTTATATTCACATTTTGAATGAAGAACCAAGTCATGAATCGCGGGTTTTATCCTTTTACGGGTATTGTTAGCGCTTTTCACCGATGCTATACTTCGATTGTACGAAGGAGGTACATGATAGTCCTATCAACTAAAGAGAAGAAGGTGTTTAAATTGAGAACGTATATCCAAAAATTAGGGAAGGCACTTATGGGTCCATTATCTATTATCGTGGCTTCTGGGTTATTACTAGGAATCGTATCTATTTTACAAAATCCTACCTTAGTAGGGGAAAGTTTTGCACATGCAACGGTTGTTCAAACGTTCGTGGGTGGTGTGCAGGCAGTTGTTGGCACCATGTTTGGATTATTGCCAATTCTTTTTGCAATCTCAGTTGCAATCGGTATGTCGCGAGAAGATAAAGAAATTGCCGCTTTTTCTGTAGTTATTGCATTTATATTATTTCATGTCGTAATCAATTACTTGTTGCAACTTAAAGGGATTACAGCTGAGAGTACTACTGTAGATCAATTAATGTCTGATGGTCTGAGCCAAATCAAAGCAGTAGAAACATCGAATATGTACGAGACACTTTTAGGCACATTTACTTATCGAATGGGTGTGTTCGGTGGTATCATTGCGGGACTTTGGACCGCTATGATCCATAATCGATATCATACAAAGCAATTGCCTACTGCACTTAGTTTCTTTAGTGGCAATCGTTTTGTTCCAATTATGATCGTCGTGACTATTCCATTTGTTTCAATTGCATCATTTTTAATCTGGCCTTTTGTTAATACGGCAATCAATGCTCTGGGCGGATTGATTGGCAAGTCAGGTGTAATTGGTACATTCCTCTATGGGTTTTCAGAACGGTTATTGATTCCAACGGGTCTTCATCACGTATTGAATCAATTGATTCGCTTCACACCAATTGGTGGTACTGCTATGATTGATGGAGAAACTGTATCAGGTGCATTATCGATTTTTAATGCAGAACTAGCAGCACCAGTAAAGGATATGGATATTTTAAGAAATGCCACTCGCTTCTTAACCCAAGGAACACATCCCTTTATGGTGTTTGGGTTGCCGGCAGCATGTTATGCTATGTATAAAACATCCTACCTAGCGCAACGCCCTAAAGTGAAAGGCATGCTGATTGCCGCAGCAGCGACATGCTTTTTAACTGGGATTACGGAGCCGATTGAATTTGCGTTTATCTTTATCTCACCAATCTTATGGGTTTTCCATGCCTTTATGGCAGGTTTATCTTTTATGTTGATGAATCTATTCGGTGTAGCTGTAGGTAATGCCGGGGGCGGGTTTATTGATTTGGCCATCTTTGGTATTTTACAAGGCACATATACGCGATGGTATTTAGTTGTAGCATTAGGTCTTGTGTATGCAGTCGCTTATTACTTCGTCTTCAAATATGTGATTGAGAAATTTGATGTGAAAACACCAGGTCGCTCTAATGATGACGTGTTGGAGGATGAGGAAGAAGAGAGCACCGAGAATGATTTAGGCAAGCTCATCTTGCAAGGTCTTGGCGGCGCTGATAATATACAAGAAATCGACAACTGTATCTCACGCCTACGCTTAGTTTTGAAAGATACAGCTCTGATTGATGAAAAACTATTGAAGAAAACTGGATCAATGGGTATTGTAAAAATTAATGACACAAATCTTCAAGTTGTCTATGGTGGACAAGTAGAATATGCGACGCGTTCATTAAAAATGGAAATAAAACGAAATTGAAATGAGAAAGAAGGGCCAACATGTCAACGATCAATTTAAAAAAAGTCACAGCTCCAGAGAAAGACCATGAAGCAAAAATCGTTCATTTAACTAATGAAACGATGGCAAAGCGCAAGGGAAAAGTCATTGAAGCCATGCAAAGTGCTGACATAGACACCTTAGTCATTTATTGCGATTTGGAACATGGCGGCAACTTTTCCTATTTGACGGGATTCGTCACGCGCTTTGAAGAAAGCTTGCTGGTGCTGCATCAATCAGGGGAAGCATTCTTGGTACTTGGCAACGAAAATACCAAAATGGTCAACTATACAAGAATCAGTGCCAAACTGATCCACACCCCTATTTTTTCGTTACCTGACCAACCGATGGCCAATGAACGAAAGCTAACCGATGTGTTAGCCACTGCCAAAATCGAAACAGGCAAAAAAGTTGGTCTTGTTGGGTGGAAACTGTTTACGACTGCTGAAGACAATCGGAAGTTGTATGATCTGCCCGCTTTTATCGTCAGTGCGGTGGAAGCCATCGTTGGAGCAGAGAATGTCAGCAATCGGACCGATCTATTCATTCATAGCGACTATGGTGTTCGCGCACAAAACAATGCCAATGAGATTGCCCACTATGCCTTTGGCTCATCTTTGGCGTCTGATTGTGTCTTGCGGGCCATTGACGAAGTAGCCGTAGGGAAAACAGAGATGGACATTGGCAGTCACTTGGTTCAATACGGCCAACGGACGAATGTATTTCCGATCGCAGCGACCGGAGATCGTTTTGAGAATGCTGTGATTTCCCCTACGGACAAAGAAATCAAGTTAGGCGACAAAATGTCGATCACCACAGGATTCAAAGGCGGTTTGGCCAGTCGCAGCGGGTATTGCGCAGCATCAGCGAAAGATCTTCCTGAGGCGCAAAAAGCGTATATCGAAAAAGTGGCAGCCCCCTATTACAAGGCGGTAGTGACATGGCTGGAACATATCAAAATCGGGATGCAAGGCAAAGCTTTATATGCATCGATAGAAGATGTTCTGCCTCAAACCACGTATCATTGGCATTTGAATCCGGGCCATTTGACCTCCGATGAAGAATGGATGTCTTCTCCAATCAAGAAAGAATCAGATATTGTCTTAAAATCTGGCATGATGCTGCAAATCGATATCATCCCATCAGTTGCTGGCTACGCAGGTACAAGTTGTGAAAATGGGATTGCGCTAGCCGACGAAAAACTGCGTCAGGAATTGGCGGAAGACTATCCAAATCTCTGGCAACGAATCACCCAGCGCCAAGCCTATATTCGTGACGTGCTAAATATTGATCTACCAGATGAAGTCTTGCCTTTATCCAGTGGAGTGGCATTCTATACGCCATTCTTTTTGGCAAAGGATGTAGCGTTTGTGAAAGAATCATAAGTATAAAGAGTAGTTACTGAGTATAATCTGTCATAAAAGTATTGAGCCGAAACAAAAAGTAAGTATCTGTTTCGGTTTTTTTAGTTGTCTGAGTATCCTGCCATGTCTGAGTGTATCAGTACATAATAGATTTTTTTGATCGAATTAAGTATTTTTAGGTTTTTGTCTTGTATATAAATATAAAGGGGAAAAATGTGAGGGATGAATGAAAACGATGTATGTTTGAAAGACAGATTGATGCAACAAAACAGCGACACGCTAAAAGAAATCATTGATGCCTATTCACACTACCTATATGCTGTAGCCGCGACAGTGATTACCAAGCAGTCTGCACAAAGAGTACAAGAAATTGAAGAAGTGGTACAAGATACATTTGTATTTCTCTGGCGCTATCCGGAGAAATACAATCCTGAAAGAGCATCTTTAAAGACCTATCTGTCTTGGAAAGTTATCAGTTTGTCAAAAAATAAAATAGTGAAAAGCAATCAAGAACAGAAGCTAATGGCTTCTTTAGCTAGTCTATATCAACCTAAACAAATACCTAACTGGTTTGATGATGATTATCTGGATATGTTTATCGCTTTGCCTGATAAAGTCAGAGAGATTATGGTGAGGAGATTGATTCTGAATCAAAAACCGAAAGACATTCACAAAGCCACCGGTATACCACTAAAAGAAATAAATAATATCCTTTTCTATTATAAAAAACGCTTGAAAGATATGATCAAGGAGGGCGGGATGCATGATGAAAAATGACAATCAGAAAATCGATACATTCTTACATGAAGAAGGATTACTTGATGCAATCGATGAACAGCGTATCTATCGTACCGTTATGTCTAAATCACCGCATCCTAAATCTGAAGGTTCAAATAAAGTAGGATCAGTGCTCCTTGTATTGCTCTTTATGTTTGTTCTAGTTGGTTTTACATCTTTTCCATATTTATCTAAGATCATTGATGATTATTTTGGCGCCAATTTTAGTACATTACTGACGACAAAAGAAGAAAGCAGCGTTACAAAAAAAGGAATAACGATACGACTGCATCATTATTTTCAAGACAATGGTTTGTATTACAGCGTGGTATCGGTTGATGGGGCAGATCAGTCGGTTGGTATCGATTCTGAAAGCATTCCAGGCGTTTCCATGGTAAGAGAGATCACACCGGAAGAGGAACAAACCAAACAATATTTTGTATTGATCAGCCCTGATAAATTATCAGCTTTAAAAATCAATGAGTTGCAAACGACCCCGATAACTATCAATGAACAAATAAAGATGAGTAGTATTCAAGATTTAGCAACCAATCGATATGAACAGATTTCCAGACAATCTATTGTGAGGAGTACGGGGGTTGAGGAAGCCATTGATCAGTTGATGATTCTTGATGGGGCACACCAGACACTTGCATCAAGTGTGACGCCTTCGGTAGCTATTGATAGTTTTGGCGTGATTCAGGATCAATTCCATATTCAATTGCAAAGCCTGCATAAATCAATCGACAACCTTGTGGTTTCTGTTGGAAGGGATCAACAAACAATGCATCCATTTTCTATGTCCTATCTATTTGACTATTATCATGGAGCCACTAAATCGTATCGCAAAGAATTTGTCTTTGCTGATGTGAAAAATTCGGATGCAATAGATGAAATCACCATCTCTGGAGATATGTTTACAGATAGTGTTTCTGCGGATTGGATTTTTGATGTAGGTGTTGCGGAACCGTTACCGATGAAAGTGTTTGAGAGTACAGACGGTATGGTATCCATCTCTGTTTCTCCATTGTCGATTCGTATAGACTCTTCGAATACACAGAGGCTAAAGGGGACAACGATTATCGCACAAGACACTAAAGGCAACCAAAAAAAACTAGCAATCTTAGATCAGTCTAATTCACAAGGTTCAACTGACACTACGTATATCACCTACTATAATGATCTTGAGACAATACAAACGGTGATCATAGGTGATGAGGTACTTGAGCAAGTTGCAGACTAGGTTTTGGCTGGCATATGCACAAACGCAGAAAATCCAAGCAACACAAAAACCGCCACAATGATATTTTTCTAAATTGATCAAACAATAACGACAATTCTATTGCGTTTCTAAATCAAATCAGCTACTATCTATAAGAAACTTATAGAGAAGAGAGTGAAAAAGTGTGGAACTAAAAAAACAAAAGGTGATTTGGTTGGCTGTTTTATTGGGGGCGCTGAGTGCGTATGGGCCTTTGTTGATGGATACCTATTTGCCAGCATTTCCGGTTATTCAAAAAGATTTGGGCATCAGCACGTCATTGACACAAATGAGTTTGACGATGTGTTTGATTGGTTTAGCAATCGGACCGTTAGGCATCGGCATGATCAGTGACAAAATTGGCCGCAAAAAGCCATTGCTCCTTGGTGTCTCAGTCGCGATGCTCTGCTGCTTATTGGTACCGATCGTGTCGAATGTCTGGTTGTTTCTAGGGTTGCGCTTGCTTCAAGGGATCGCCAGTTCAGCAGGGATCGTATTGACACGTGCCATTGCGAAAGATTTGTTTGAAGGGGAGCAGTTGACGAAGTTCTTTGCGATGTTGATTGCAGTCAATGGCATTTTCCCTATTATTTCTCCCTTGCTTGGCAGCTTGATTCTGACCATCTATTCATGGCAAATGATTTTTATTTTCTTGGGCGGTTTAGGGGCTGTACTGGCGATCGGTATCCTGTTTGGTTATCAAGAAACATTACGCCCTGCACAAGTAGAACAAGAAATGGAATCTGGCTGGCAAGTGGTTTTATCGGACAAGATTTTCTTATTATTGGTCATTATTCAAGGATTTGTCTATGGGGCATTATTTAGTTATATTTCTGGTTCTTCGTTTATGTTCCAAAATGTCTATGGATTATCCGATCAGATATATAGTGTGATCTACGGAGTGAATGGGGTCGGCATTATTCTGACAGCGGAATTATCCGGGATCCTTTCCAGACGCCTGACATTGATGCAGCAATTGGGTGGCGGCCTATTGCTCGGCGGTTTTGGCAGTTTTTTGTTATTCTTTAGCGGCTTCGGCAATTCATTGGTACTGGCGATTCTGGGGCTGTTTTTGGTGGTTTCGACGCTAGGCATCGTCAATTCGGTGGTGACGACATTGGCCATGGATCGACAAGGCAGACATGCAGGGATCGCATCATCGGTTCTGGGGATCGGTATGTATAGTATTGGGATTATCTGTACGCCACTGGTCGGCATTATGGGGAGCCATACCTATTTGCCATTGGCTATACTGATTCTTGTATGTCAAGGCGCAGCGTTAATCGTCTATTACGGAATGAAAAAGGCACAAGTCAAACCATAGCAAATCATCGCGGCATCTGAAAGCAAATCATTCGGATGCCGTTTTTTGATCGCTGCAACACACGAACCAGCGATCCCAGTTCAACAGAGATAACCAAATAGACCCCTTTCCATGAGGAAAGGGGTCTATTTATCGTATGATCTTCACAACAACACTAAGCATCTTCTTTCAAATAACGCCATAAAGTCGTTCGGCTGATGCCTAATTGGGTCGCGGTCTTTGATTGATTGCCCTTATTTTGGTCAAGTACATTTAAAATGATTTCTTTCGTGTAATCAAACAATGTTGGCTGATGAAGAGGATTCTTGGTTTTTACGTTTAGAATGTTCATACTGGCAAAATTGTGGATCAAACGCTCTTTGTTCAAAAGTTCTGTGACTTGGTGATCAGAGATATAGTGGGTCGTCGCATTGACAACGAGTTCTTTGACACAATCTTCTAATTGGGTGAAGTTTCCCGGCCAGTCATAGGCAAGAAACGCCTTCAGGGCATTTGGTTCAAAACCCATGATTTCTTTGCCGCAGGCGATATTCATTTTGTTAAGCAGCAATGTAGTGAGAATGTTTAATTCATTTTTTCTTTCTCGGACTGCCGGAGCATAGATTTTGGCACTGTGGAGCGCATGGACAAGGCGGTCAAATTTTATAGGATTGTCTGAATGCGTCGTATCATAAGTAAAAATCAAATGGTTGCGACGTAAGACGTTGGTCGATTTAATCAAATGAAGCAAGCGTTCGATCGCATCGATACTCAATTGATCGACATCTGAGAAAAAGATCGTATTATGCATATCAACGAATGGTCCGTTTGCAGCATTTACAAGAAATTTCCATAATTTATCAGTCGCCAATTTACAGTCAATCGTAATGAAATAGTTGTTGTTCGTTGTTTGGTCCAAATAGATTTTTTGTGCGATTTTGTTTTTGGCAGTGCCGCTTTCGCCAAAGACAAGATAGGCACGAAAGCTGTTTTTGTAATGGGTCAATTCATCTTTGATCGTACCTGGGATCAGTTGTGTGGCCAATAATTGTTTAGCCAGCTGGTCTTCTACTTCATTTTTCTTCCGGTAAGTGATATCACCTTTCATATGGGTAGAAGGTGCTTGATGTTTGTGCAGGAGGCAACTGTAAAACACGTCATCATCCACAGAATACATACAAATATGCAAGGTAAAGAAAGTGCCAAGGTGGGCAGCATAAAATTGACTTTCCCCTTGGTTGAGGTGTTTAGCCAGCATATATTGCCGAATTTCATCTTGAAGGACCGAATCATCGATGGATGAAAACACAGGGGTGTATTCTTGGTCGAATATGATCATGGCTTGGGATTGAGCAAGGATACCTTGGGCGAGAATCGCTTTTTCCCGTTTGGCTTGGTTGACTTGTGCAACAATCGTTCGTGCGTCCTCAAAGGCACTTTTGATACTTTCCATACCCGAGGTGATCAAAAGCGTATTGAAGGCACGGCTTTGTGCCATCTGATTGGTGATGGCATCACACAAAATCAAAGGGTAGGATTTCTCTGCAATCTGATCAAGTATGGTTTGGGCATCACTTTTTTCATGAATGGTTTGGATCTCTATGGCGTAGCCAAGCAAATCACAAAGCAAATGGGCTTTTTCTGTGATACTGGGATAACCGACGATCGCAAAATTATCGGTATAATTTTCTGCTAATCGAATGGCGCTTAGCACGTCATAAATCGATAAAGACACATCGATCACTGGCAAAGACACGGATTGACGAATCAATTTTGCTGTTCCCCCGCGAGAAATAATGGCATCAAAGCCCTCCGATTGCATCTTTTCCGCTAGTAATTGACCTTCTTCCAAGTCAGCAGTATAAATGGATGCTTGGATGTCTGGGTACTGCTCAGCGATCGATTGCATCGACTGATTTAATTCTTCATAGGGCGCAATCCCCAATACATTGATTTTCTTCATGGTTATTCTCCTTACGCACTAATTGTTTCATATATGAACGATTTTAACACATAGAAATATAAAAAAGTAAGTTTATTTCAACGGATGTTTCTAAATTAAACATTTTTTAGACAATTCAGAATGTAAACGCTTGTATTTTGCTTCTATAATCAAGTCAAGAAGTTCAAGGCGGTGAGTAAATGTTAAAGTTATTAGTTATCGCAGATGATTTTACTGGCGCTTTGGATACAGGCGTTCAATTTTCAAGCCAAGGGATTCAGACGATGGTGTCCACACAAACCGCAATCGATTATGATCGGTTACCGCCATCATTGGAAGTATTAGTGATCGATGCAGAAAGTAGACACTTAAGTCAGAGTCAGGCATATGCGCGTATCAAAGCCATTCTTTCAGATGCCATAACAGCAGAAATCCCCTATATCTATAAAAAAGTGGACTCTGCATTAAGAGGAAATATCAGTTCAGAAATCAAAGCAGTCGTTGATAGTTTTGCACAACCGGTGATCCCTTTTTTACCAGCGTATCCGGAGATGAATCGGACCGTGGTAGGTGGTCACTTATATATAGATCAGGTTCTTGTTTCAGAAAGTGTCTTTGCAGCGGATCCGTATGAGCCAGTGCGCGAAAGTAATATTTTGCAGCGGCTAGAAACAGAAGCGGGTCTTTCAACGGTATTGGTTCAAGAGGAAGAAATCGACCCAACACGGGCAGCTGTTCATGTCTTTGATGCCCAAACAGATGAGATGCTGCTGCAACAAGCAGAAAAATTGCAAGCAGCAAATTTACTAGGCGTGACGATCGGTTGTGCCGGTTTTGCGAAAGTGTTGGCAAAACAGCTCTTTAAGGATCGAAAGAAAGTCCAATATACGATTGAACAACCCCTCGTCGTCATTTGCGGCAGTGTCAATCCAATCACACAAGCACAAGTCAATCATGCGCAACAACAGTACCCAAGGATTTCATTATCGGCCCATCAGTTATTAACAGAAGGGTATTGGGATAGTCCGCAAGGAAAACAAGACCAACAAGCCTATAGCCGATTGATGGAGACTTATCCGCTGATTGTTTTTGAAACTTTCAGTGAACAAACATCAAAGGAGCTGCCTAAAGTAAGTGAAGCGAACAATTTATCCTTAAGTGATAGCCGCTTTCAAATTGGTATCGCCCTCGGGAAACTGACCGAAGCATTGTGGACAGCGCATCAAGAGAATACTTTTTTGTTCACTGGCGGAGATACGTTATTTCAATCAATGGAAGTTTTGGGCATAAATGGCATCATGCCTTTGGCAGAACTTCAACCGGGAATTGTTTTATCGCTGATAGAGTGGAATAATAGGAAAATGAAAGTTATCACAAAGTCGGGTGGCTTTGGATCAGAAACGTTATTCGAAGAATTGATTATGACCCATACAAGTTTAGAGGAGGACCTACTATGTTAACAGACTATAGTTTAAAAATGCCCAAAAATATTCGTGCAGGCGCACATGCCATCGAGCAATTATCAGATATTCTCAATCCATCGATCAAAAAAATCGTTATCTTCACAGACAAAGGGTTACTGGGATTAGGGTTGGTTGATCTGCCGATTCAATTGATCGAAGCAGCTGGAATCGACTATACGATTCTATCAGATATTCCTGCAGAGCCAAATTATCATGAAGCACAAGCCATGATCGATGCCTTTAAAGAAGAAAAAGCCGATTTTATCATCGCTGTCGGTGGCGGTTCTGTCATGGATGTTGCCAAGCTCGCGTCGATTTTGGCAACAGATGACTATACGGTCAAAGATTTATTAGATCATCCGCTTTTAGCCAAAAAACAAGTACCAAGTTTGATGATTCCATCGACTGCTGGAACAGGAGCCGAAGCAACACCGAATGCAATCGTCGGCGTTCCAGAAAAAGACTTGAAGATCGGTATCGTGAATCCTGAAATGATTGCTGATTTCGTCTTGTTGGATGCACGATTGATTCAAAACTTGCCAAAGCCGATCGCTGCGGCCACTGGTGTTGATGCCCTCTGTCATGCCATTGAGTGCTTCACATCTGCCAAAGCCAATCCAATCAGCGATACATTTGCCTTAGAGGCATTAGATTTGATCATGAATAATATCATTGATGCATGTACCGATCCCACAGCATTAGAGGCCAAAAGCAATATGCTGCTAGGCTCATTTTATGCAGGGGTAGCGATCACAGCATCCGGTACGACAGCTGTCCATGCGCTATCGTATCCGTTAGGCGGCAAATATCATATTGCCCATGGTGTATCGAATGCGATTTTGTTAACGCCTGTCATGAAGTTCAATGAACCAGCAATCAAAGACTTATTGGCCATCGCCTATGACCGTGTTGTGAAGGACGGCGACAAAGGATTGTCTGAAACAGAAAAATCTGCCTATATGATCAACCGACTAGATGAAATCGTCAAAGTATTAGAGATTCCAACCAGTTTGCAAACCTTCAACGTGCCCGCTGAGGACATTGATGGATTAGTTGAAGCAGGCATGGAAGTCACACGCTTGCTTGTGAATAATAAACGCGAAGTCACACCAGAAGATGCCCGTGCCATCTACTTACAAATTTTGTAATACAGCCATAGAAAGGACGTAGGTAAAATTGAAAAAATTGATTGGTATAACGATGGGAGATCCAGCAGGGATCGGACCTGAGATTGCATTAAAAGCTTTTGCAAAAAAAGAGCTGTATGACCACTGCCGTCCCGTGCTGGTGGGTGATGCATC
Source organism: Enterococcus sp. DIV0876 (assembly GCF_050529585.1). Lineage (GTDB taxonomy): Bacteria > Bacillota > Bacilli > Lactobacillales > Enterococcaceae > Enterococcus_D. Next base: position 2,958,180 of record NZ_CP172882.1, on the reverse strand, counting down.
GGTCCTCGCCTATTATCTAAAGCAGCATCCAGAATTATCGCTTACGGTAAATGTGATCAGCGAGCCAAGTGAAGGAAAATACACATATGGAACGATCGATTTGATTGATCTAAACATCGTTGATATGGATACATTCGAGGTGGGCAAAGTCTCAGAAGTTGGCGGAGATGCGGCTTTCCAATATGTCAAAACAGTGATTGAGTTGGCTTTGGCGAAAAAAATCGACGCCACAGTGACCAATCCGCTGAATAAAGAAGCAATGAATGCGGCAGGTCATCATTATGCCGGTCATACCGAGATTTATGCAGATCTGACCGGTACCGAAAAATATACGATGATGCTGGCAGATGGCAACTTGCGTGTGGTCCATGTATCCACCCATGTGTCATTAAGAGAGGCTTGTGATCGCGCCACCAAACAAAGAGTGCTAGATGTGATCCGAATCGCTGATAAAGCCTGTAAAGATCTAGGTATTGAAAATCCCCGTGTTGCAGTAGCGGGCCTCAACCCACACTGTGGGGAAAATGGTCTTTTTGGCCAAGAAGAAATCTTAGAAATCAATCCAGCCGTTGAAGCAGCCAAAGCAGAAGGAATCAATGTGTATGGTTCATTGCCAGCTGACACGCTATTTTCTAAAGCCAATGGCGGCATGTATGATATCGTCGTGGCTATGTACCATGATCAAGGACATATTCCATTGAAACTCTTAGGGTTTGTTTATGATCAAGCAGCACAAAAATGGGAAGCTGTCGAAGGGGTCAATATCACATTGAATCTGCCGATCATCCGAACATCGGTGGACCATGGGACAGCATTTGATCAGGCAGGCCATTGGACCGCTAGCGAAGCAAGCCTGGAAAACGCGATCGATTATGCGATCCGTCTGGCAGAAAATACCAAACAAGCACAAATCTAAATATATAGGAGGATATACAACGTGACCCAATTAGACATCGTACATCAATCTGAACCCAATGGTGTGTTGTACCACGAAGCCTTTTTAGGTATTGATTATGGATTGATTCCAACTGGCGGCAACAATACAGCCCACGCGCCAGCATTGATTGAAACGGCAGACGGCGGATTATTATGTGCCTGGTTTGCGGGAAGTTTTGAAGGCAGCGGAGATATCTCTATTGTTGTTTCTAAATTGGATCCCAGCACGCAAACGTGGTCTGTGCCAGAAACGGTTTCTCAAGGAAAAAATCGGAGTGAACAAAATCCTTCTTTCTTTCGTGCGCCAGATAACCAGATTTGGTTGATTTATACCTCGCAAGTAAGCCGTCAAGAAGGCAAAGACAACATGCAATTCACGTCGATCATCATGGTGCAAAAGTCTGCAGACGAAGGACGATCATGGGGAGATCCTGAAGTTCTATTTGCAAAAGAAGGTACATTTGGTCGTCAAGGCATCCAGATTTTAAGCAATGGCCGCTGGTTGTACAGCACGTGGCTGTGTGAAGATTCAGCAGAAGGATTGACCAATGATCCAACTGAATTTCAAGTATCGGATGATGCAGGTCAAACGTGGCATCCAGTCCGTATGCCCGATAGCAATGGGCGTGTGCATGCCAATGTCGTCGAAGTGGAACCAGGGCATTTAACAGCGTTCATGCGAAGCCGTTTTGCTGATTTTGTCTATGTCAGTGAATCATTTGACTATGGTGACAGCTGGTCAGTACCTGAAGCCACTGTGTTGCCTAACAATAATGCCAGTATCAGTGCAATCAAACTTGCTACGGGAGAAGTTGCCTTGGCCTATAACCTAAATGCAGCCCCAGATGCTGTTTTTGGCAAAGTGGCCTGGCCTGGGTTACGTAATCCAGTCGCTGTATCTGTCAGTGAAGATTTTGGTAAAACTTGGCCAATCGGACGCATATTAGAAGCAGCAGAAGGCTATATCGGTGCTGAAAACAAGACCAACAACTCACAACACGAGTACCCAACGATTTATCAAGATAGTCAAGGAATCTTGCATTTGGTTTATGCCTATCGAAATCGATTGTGTGTGAAGTATGTGCGCTTTACCCGTGAAGATTTATTCGGCCAAAAACGAGAAACCATCGGTGTATATAACCCAACATCAGGTGAAGGTGTAGAGAAATAATCCAATAGACGATAGATGCGTGCACTTCGCGCGATGGACGCTTCTATCGATCATTCTAGATCAAATGAAAACGTATTCTACAAAAAGTGAGGAGAAAACAAAAAATGAAACCAATCGAATTAAAAGGCATCATCAGCCCAATCTTGACCCCTATGCATGCAGACGAAAGCATCAACGTCGAAGAACTGCGGAATGAAGTTGAACGCATGATCAGCAATGGTATCCACGGTATCTTTCCATTTGGTACCAATGGTGAAGGATACATTCTGTCAGCGGAAGAAAAGAAAACGGTGCTAGAAGTAGTGGTCGATCAAACCGCAGGACGCGTCCCAATCTATGCAGGAACTGGTGCGATCTCAACCAAAGAAACCATTGCACAAAGCAAAATGGCACAAGAAGCTGGCGCAGATGTCTTATCGATCATTGCACCAAGTTTTGCAGCAGCCAGCCAAGAAGAAATCTATACCCATTACAAAACAGTGGCTGAAGCTGTGGATATGCCAATTGTCTTATACAATATTCCGGCACGTACCGGCAATGCGATCGCACCAGCTACGGTTGCACGTCTAGCCCAAATCGAAAATATTATTGGGGCCAAAGATTCAAGCGGAAACTTCAGCAATATCTTGGGCTACATCGAAGCAGGAAAAACCAAAACCAATGGCACGTTCTACACACTATCAGGTAATGACCAGTTGATTATCTGGACATTATTGGCAGGCGGTACAGGTGGGATTGCTGGCTGTGCGAATGTATATCCGCAAACAATGGCCTCCATCTACGATTTATTTGTTGAAGGCAAAATCGAAGAAGCCAAAACGGCGAATAGCAGCATCCAAAGCTTTAGAGATTGTTTCAAATATGGCAACCCAAACACGATCGTGAAAACAGCCGCTGGCTTGTTAGGCAACAATGTCGGCAAATGTCGGGCGCCATTCAATCAAATCCCAGAAGCAGGGATCGACGCTTTACAAAAAGTCTTAGCAGAGAACAAAGCCCGCGGCATGCGCTAATAAAAGCAAGCCGTTTGCATGAACAAATTGCTGGGCATCAACAGACGGCTGATTTTTGCAAGTTCAAAAATCAGCCGTGGTGTTGGATGGCCATATTGGCAAAACTAGGAGGATATTATGACGATTGAAATGATGATTGCTCTAGCAATTACCGTGGTCATGATCGTCTTGATCATGATCGAAAAAATCCCTTTTGGGGCAGCTCCATTGTTCGCCTGTATATTGTTGGTTATTTTTGGTATCACAGATATCAAAGGCGCATTTGCTGGTTTCTCAAATTCCACGATCATTATGCTGGCCGAGTTTATGGCGATTATCGCTGCCTTGGAAAAAACCAGTTTTATCGTAGTGTTCAAAAAAGCGATGTTCGCGATGGCCAATAAAGGCGGATTTAAATCCTATCTGTTGATCATCTTGATCGTGATGCTAGGCTGTAGCTTGTTTGGTACAGGATCTACTGCTTATTACGTACTGACATTAGGACTACTATCTACCTTACCTTATTCAAAAAAATTGCCGCCGTCAAAAGTGATCATGACCGCTGGCTTTGCAACCAACCACCCATTGATTCCGTTTAATACTGCTTTACAGTATGGTATCGTGATCGCTGTACTGAATGCAGCAGGTATTATGTCAGAAGTATCAGTATTTAAATTTGCCATTGTCAACTTATTCTTATCTGCTGGCTTCTTATTGAATTGTATTATTCAGTACAAATTTTTACCTGACCACCCAACATCAGGTGATGATGCAAACGCACCTGTATGTGACGAAAATGACAGCGCTCCCTTGCTGCCTCGCTGGAAAGAGCTTGTGACCTATGCTGTCTTCATCTTCGCTGTAGCGGGTATGTTGCTGCAAAGCAAGATTGGTGACGCAGGCTATGCCATGGCAGGTCTATCTGTAGCAGTCATCTTATTGATTGGTGTGTTAGATTTCAAAGAAATTCGTGACGCCATCAGTGCGCCGATCATTTTGATGTCGGCTGGGGTCATTGGGGTCGCTGATGCATTGGGAAGTACTGGATTGACCAATTTAGTTGGAACGACCGTGGCGGGGATGCTGGGCACGAACGTGAATCCATTTGTGATGATTTTCGTTTTCTGTATCTTAACAAGCCTGTTAGCAACACTGACCGGCTCAACGATCGGTACAGTCTATGTATTTACACCATTAGCCATCGCTACTTGTACAAGCCTAGGACTTGATCCTACAGCAGCCGCTTGCGCGATCGTTATTTCTGGTTGGTGCGGACACTTCTTGCCTATTGATGGGATGCCAGCCATGATCTTAGGTACTGGTAAATATACAGCAGGTCAATTCTGGCGTTTCACAGTGCCGCAGTACTTCATTCGATTGGTCTTCTTGACAGTCGGCTCGATTTTGATGTTCCCAATGTAATCAACAAGTAAAGAAGAAAAGAGGATCAGCTCATGGAAAATACATTTGAATTGGCACATATCGGTATCAATACAGAGAATGAAACAGAAGCCAAGCAATTGGCGGCTCAATTAAGCATGATGTTCAACCTGAACCCACGTGCTGGGCAAAAGTCAGAGTTTGCGGGTGACTATTTTGAGTGTATGAAGGCGCCTTTCTTAGGTACAAATGGTCATATTGCCATGTGTACCACTGATTTAGATAGCGCAGTCACAGAACTAGAAGCAAAAGGTCTGCAGTTCAATATGGATACAGCTGCTTATGACGCAGACAATCAATTGAAAAATATATACTTGGCAGGAGAATTTGGCGGATTTGCCATCCATATTTTGAGAAAATAAGCTGTTGCAGCACTGTTGGCTGTATTCCAGCCAAATCACAGCAGAATCTCAATTATCTGCTGTGATTTTTTTCATAAAGTCACCAAAAAGGGACAAAATAGAGTATAGTATTGATGTATAAAAAAAGAATGTGAATAGGGGATGAATCGTTTGACGTTATGGTTTGCCAAATCCAAAGAGGAAGTTTTACAGGCTTTGGATACTGACCAGCAAAAAGGACTGTCTAAGCAAGAAGTAGACAAACGGCTGCAGTCTTTTGGTCAAAATGCACTAGACGTGCAAAAGAAAGAAAGTTTATTGAAGAAAGTGATCGGGCAGTTAAAAGATCCGATGATCATCGTATTGTTGATTGCGGCATTTCTTTCTTATGTATCAAGCGGTTTTGAAGATTGGGTCGAATCAGTGATCATTCTTTTGATCGTGGTGATCAATGCCATTATTTCGATCTCGCAAGAAAACAATGCCAGCAAATCATTGGAAGCTCTGCAAAAAATGTCTGCACCATTGGCAAAAGTCATTCGTGATGGCCAATTGGATCATGTCGATACAACGACATTGGTGCCAGGCGACATCATCGAATTAGAAGCGGGTGATTTGGTCCCTGCTGATGCCAGAGTCTTAAAAGCCATCAATCTAAAAGCAGATGAGTCAGCGATGACTGGTGAATCTGTACCGGTCAACAAGAAAGATATCGATCACTTGCCAGATGATACTGGTTTGGCAGATCGCAAAAATATGCTGATTTCTTCTACTGTTATCACCAATGGCCGCGCTACTTGTGTGGTTACCGAAACAGGGATGAAGACTGAAGTAGGCCGTATTGCCGGCATGTTGATTTCAGAGGATGAAAATACGACACCTTTACAAAAGAAAATGGCAGAAATTTCAAAGATATTGTCGATTATTTGTTTAGGTATCTGTGTGTTGATGTTCGTTGTCGGTCTTTTGTATGGCCGTCCGATCCTAGACATCTTTATGATGGCTGTGTCACTTGGGGTAGCGGCGATTCCTGAAGGTTTGGCTGCAATCGTAACGATCGTCTTGGCGTTAGGCGTGCAACGTTTGGTCAAACGCAATGCCATCGTCAAAAAATTACCAGCTGTTGAAACCTTAGGTGCAGCTTCAGTGATTTGCAGCGACAAAACGGGTACATTGACCCAAAACAAAATGACCATCGTGGAAACATTTACTTATGGCGATCAATCAGAAGCACAATTGTTAATGATTGGTGCCTTGTGTAACGATTCAAAATTGACTGGCAATGGAGCAGAAGTGCAAGTGACCGGGGATCCAACTGAAACGGCCTTTGTCACAAAAGCCTATCAAGAACACTTGAACAAAAATGATTTAGAAACGACTTACCCACGGGTAGCAGAAATTCCGTTTGATTCTGAACGTAAATTAATGAGTACCATCCACAAAACTGACACGGGTTATCGTGTAATGGTCAAAGGGGCACCAGATGTCTTATTGACGCGTTGTACTATCGATGGTGCAGATCAGCAAGCCATTGCTGACAAAAACGCTGAAATGGCATCAAAAGCCTTGCGTGTACTAGGTGCTGCCTACAAAGATATCACGGAAGTGCCAGCAGAATTGACGTCAGAAGAGATCGAAAACGGCTTGACCTTTGCTGGACTTGTCGGCATGATCGATCCGCCGAGAGAAGAAGTGAAAGAAGCTGTGGCACAATGTTATGATGCAGGGATCCGTCCGGTCATGATCACTGGAGACCACAAATTGACTGCTGTAGCGATCGCCAAAGAATTGGCTATCTTCCGCTCAGGCGACCGTGCGTTAACAGGGGCTGAGCTTGATACGATGCCGCAAGAAATTTTGGAAGAAGAAGTGAGCAACTACTCTGTCTATGCGCGGGTATCACCTGAGCACAAAATGCGGATCGTCAAAGCGTGGCAAGCCAATGGTATGGTTGTAGCAATGACTGGTGATGGCGTCAATGATGCACCTGCACTGAAAGTTGCAGATATCGGTTGTGCAATGGGTATCACAGGTACTGATGTAGCGAAGGGTGCTGCGGATATGATTTTGACAGATGATAACTTTGCGACGATCGTTCACGCAGTGGAACAAGGCCGGGGAATCTATGCCAACATCAAGAAATCGATCCAATATCTCTTAAGTTGTAATATTGGTGAGATCATTACGATCTTTGTTGCTACAGCATTGAATTTCCACCAAATGCCATTGGTGGCGATCCAATTGTTATGGTTGAACCTTGTGACTGACTCACTGCCTGCCTTGGCATTGGGGATGGAACCAGTTGAACCGGGTGTCATGAAACAAAAACCTCGGGATTCACGGAAAAGTATTTTTGCGGATGGCTTTGCTTCAAGTATGATCTTTTACGGTGTCTTGGTCGGGGCGATCACATTAGCTGCGTACTGGTTAGGCGAATATGTCCTTTCAGATCCAGCTGTCGCTGATGGTACTGCCAACACAATGGCCTTTGCCACATTGGTCTTTGGTGAATTGACACGGGCATATGCAGTCCGGAGTGAAACGCGCTCGATTTTCAGCATTGGTTTATTCTCAAACAGTGCCATGAACAAAGCCTTTGTTGTCAGTTTAGCGATGCAATTGGCTGTGTTATTCATTCCATTCTTGCAAGATATCTTCAGAGTTCAAAGCTTGAACCCAACAGAATGGTTGATCGTGATTGGCTTGTCATTGATTCCATTGATTGTTAGTGAGTTGAACAAGTTGATCCGCCATGGCGGCAAACAAGCACAACAAGCAGCATAATGAAATAAACATCATGCAAACCAAGGATTATCTGGGTTTGCATGATGTTTTTTGTAATGAATCTATCCAGTAATCCTGTTTTAATGGTGTAGCCGCCTATAGTGGAGGTAATAAGACAAATAACTGCAACCATTGTTTTGAAGTTGAATTCCGCATTGGGCACGGCTAGACTGGGCTGTCTTTTTTTGTATGTCATTGCCTGCAGAAAAATCAAAATCGATTATTCTACATTCCATCTAGTAACGCGAGGCGTTGTACTAAATGCATCATGCGTACTACGGATGCGTACCCGTGATCCATTTTTTCGCGTCTTCCTCAGGATTACTTGTTACAATATCTGGTCTTATCGGTTTTTCTTCGTAAAGCGTATCATCTATTCCTCTGATTTTAGCAACTGCAAGCGACAGTGCATATTTTTCATATAATGGCACAAGGGTGACACCTGTAGCATATCCAGCGGTTTCTTCTCCAAAGGATTGGACATCTTCTTGCCCTTTCAGTGCAATCAGCAAGACTTCAGCAGAACTGGCCGTTTGGTTATCTGTTAAAATGGCGATCGGCAAATCGGTAAATGTCATCGTATTTTGGACCGTTAAATTGATGTTCTCGTATGCCAGCTGGTTTTTATTTAATCGAACAGGAGTCGTTTTGTCCTGAGCGACAAAATCAAACAGCTTTCCATCTTTGAGAAAGGGAACGCAGGCACCCAGCATCGCCAGCATATTTCCGCCAGTGTTTCTACGAAGGTCAATGATTACACCCTTTGGACGTGCCAATTTTGTTAACGCCTGAATGGATGTATCGATATATTGTTGAACGTCCGCTTCATCTCCAGAAAGAAATGGCGGTAAGATGATTGTCGCAATACCATCATCTTCTATAACTCTTGGAAATGTTAATAAAGAAGCGTTGAATGTTGAAGCGGTATAATTTTCGTCTACTTCAATGACAGAGGAATGATTGCCACCAGCTTTTTTGATTGCTTGATTCAATAGTGGCAAGGCATCATCATACGTAGCTTTGTTATCTATTTCCTCAATAAAACCAGGTATCATTTGATCAAAATGATTTTCCTTGGCATAAACACCGTATGTACCCATGATATATAAGGCATCCTTCGCAAAGCGCTTCGTGGAGGGCTTATAAAGATAAATAGGTTTATTGATAGTGGATAAACCTATTTGGGTACCATATAGGGCAATGATCAGTCCGCATAGGAAGAGAAGGAGAGGGATAATGAACAATAATTTTCTTTTCACTTATAGAGGCCCCTTTTTCGTTTTCTATATATCTTCGTGCATCCGCTCGTCAAAAAATGAGCAGCAATAAAACTAACGATCATGAAAGCGGAGGCAATGACAAAAGATAAGATCGTTTGATCCAAAATACTTTGAAAAATAGGGAATGTCACCAATGAATAAAATCCAAAAACGGTCCAAACGATCCCTATCACATAGAAACTGAGGGTTTCTGCAAAAGTTTTCCTACGCTCATAGTGCCTATCAACTGAAGCGAAGTCCCCTTGTTGAAATGGAATAGGGAAACCGTGTTGTGAAGGATCCGATTTTGTATTGATGACATTGAAGCTATTGTTGGATATCCGTGGGGTCTTTTCTTGTTGCCTTTTGTTCATCCCGCAAACGCCTCCTTTTTGAGTAGTATACCATATATGGCAGTCGATATATTGAGATGATAAAAATAAATGGATGTAATAAATAATTGCGTATTTATTTTTAGTTAGGTTCATACCATCCATCATTTGTCGTTTATCAATAGCATAAAAATGGACAGTCCAAAGTAGGCAATGAAGCGACCCCTAAAAGTTAGACCAAAAATCTAACTTTTGGGGGTCGCTCATTTTATGTCAAAAGCTAACTTTTGGTGTATGTTCCTTGCAAGGCGCTTTCTCTCCCATACGGGTCAAGACAAAAACCAGCGCTTCAATCGCGCAGCGTCAGCTAAAGGAAAGTAGAACAGTTCACTTTCAGTCACGGTATCCCCGGTTTTGATCGTGAATTGCGATTTCCCTAAGCCTTTTCGATACTGCCAATACGTTGTTGTGACAGAGAAATCTTGGATTTTATTTTTTGCCAAATAGGCAGTGACTTTGGTCAATCCACGAATACTTCGGCACAATAACACATCATCACTTAAGAATTGATACCCTTGTATTTTCCCGCGCCAAATACCAGAAACCATAAATGAACCGCATACCAGCAACAATAAAACTGCCAACCACCAGAAGAAATAAGCAGCGACGCCAGAAGCCAACAAACCAATCAACAAAGGCCAGCGATAAAAATACCACAATGTTGGGTGAGGATTGGTGATGAAGCGTGGTTGTTGGAAAGACCATTCTGGTAAAAAACGTTGCAAAGATTCGAGCAATAAATCATCTTTCATGATGGGAAACAGATAAATCGTGTGTTCTCCTTCAGAGGAACTACCGGTTGCCAACAAGAGTTTGACTGTGCTTAAACGGAAGATGCGGCGATAGATATTTTGTTCCACACTCAGACCTTGGATCTTTGAAAGCGGGATCGTACGCTGTTGTTTAGAAAACAAGCCTTGCGTGATGCGCAGCTGCTCACCTTGCTGCTCCACTTTAAAACCGTAATAGCGCAGTAGATTGATTGCCAGAGACAGCAACACGAAGAGCACCAATACCCCTAAAAGAATCACCCCGCCAATCAACAGGCCAAACCTTGCTATTTCATTGGTCAAAGAAAAAAGATCTGGCAACTTGTCGATCACATTGAAGCCAATCACAACGAGGATAGCCAAAAGCGAAAAATCTGTCAGTGAAAACAAAAAGATTTCTTTTAAAGCAAGTGTAAATGTGTGCACCGGCTCAATCTCTGTACTTGGCTCATTCGGCAACTGCTCCTTAACTGCGTCGGGTGGTATGGCTGATTCTGTCGAAGCCGGCTGATGAGAAGCAGCTTCTTTCGCTGTTTCAATAGACGCAATCACTGAAGTAGGTAAAACTGGAAAGATGATTTCAGCTTCTCCAGACGAACCAGCAGCGCTCTCAAGCGTTAAACGTGCCAGTTTAAAGGGGCGTAAATAAAACAAATGATTCGCGTTGATCGTTTGTATCCGTTCAAAGGGCAGAATGGTTTGTTTCTTGTTAAAAATGCCTTTGTTCACAGTGATACTCGTTGCATCGATCTGATAGGTGAAGCTGCTGTAAGACCAGATGGCAAAGACCAGAAACAAAAGAAGAAAACTGACGACACCGCCAATCATCACCAAGTATGAAGGATCATCTTTGGTCAATTTGAACAGCAGAAAAAGGGCAATCACAAAAAAGTTTCTGATATTGCTCACCCAAAATACGAGGATACAAAATAAAGGCAAATGTGCGCGTTTAGAGATCATTTTTGACCACCCTTACTAGATCCATAATTTGTTTACGCAATAGGTCTGCCTGTGCCACTGTCAACCCTTCAATCGTATGGTCCGTAGCAGCAGTGTTGATTTGTAGAGAAATCAAGTTGAATCTGCGCAATAAAATCCCTTGGTCTGTTTCGATATGCTGAATCCGGCGAATCGGAATATAGGTAGTCTTCCGAAAAAAATACCCGGATTGGATCGCAATATCGTTGTCTTGAATTTCATAGCGGTGAAACTTGTAGCGATAGCGGATCATCGCAAGTGATAGCAGGTGGACCAATATAGTCAAGGCAAATAGGCCCATCCATAAGAACAAAACCCAAGAAAACAACCAATTTTGGTACTGTAAAAAGAGATAGGCAAACGTGAAGAGCACGCAAAAAATAACAAAGGATACAATCGTACGCAAACGCCAAACCTTCTTGATCGTATCAGGCATTTGTTCCTTTAAAAATGGATAATCCAATGGGAGACTTCCTTTCTGAAAAACGTATGGTTACTATGGATCAAGGATAGTGGAATAGTAAAGGAAAAACAAGGTGTTTATGTAAAAAAATAATAATGAACGTATCTTTGATAAAAAAATGGGGATAAAAGATTTTTGGCTAAAGGTAATTTGAACAATATGTGGTCAATCTGAAGTGTACTCGTATGGGATCATTAGAATGGATGAGCAAGGTAAATGGGACAGGGTAAGGAACCAAATAGAAAGTACGTCAGATGAATGATAGGTACATACAAAGCATCTGCAAAATTAAATACAAAATAATTCATAACGATTTTGTTAAAAACAACGATGAAGCAGATGAAACAATATCGTGGCGATAGGTTTTTTATTTTCTCATCAGTTGACAAACAGCAGTATTCATTGTTCAATATACCCATAGGGGTATATTGAAGGAGGATATCATGTTTCATTTATTCAAAAAAATACCAAGCATTACAGCGGCAGAACTTCAAGCAAAACGTCAGCAAGATATTGTCCTGCTGGATGTACGGACGCCAGCAGAATATCGTCATGGACATATTGCACAAGCCAAAAACGTACCACTGAACAAAATCAATACCTACCAACACAAAGGCGACCGTGACATCGTGGTAATCTGCCAATCCGGCATGCGCAGTAAACAAGCAGCTAAAACTTTATCAGCTAAGGGTTATACTGTCTACAACGTCCGCGGGGGAATGAACCAATGGACAGGTAAAACCAGAGGAGGAAAATAGCAATGCAAAAAATAGTGATTATTGGCGGCGTTGCTGGCGGAATGTCTGCGGCAACCCGATTACGTCGGTTGATGGAAGATGCTGAAATCATCGTGTTTGAGAAAGGACCATTTGTATCATTTGCCAATTGCGGATTGCCTTACTTCGTGTCTGGAGAGATCAAAGATCGAGAAGCACTGTTGTTGCAAACCCCAACCTCGTTGCAAAAACGTTTTGGCTTAGATGTACGGCCCTTTCATGAAGTGATTGCTATCAATCCAGTGGAAAAGACGGTTACCGTGAAACATGACGCACAACTAATGGAAGAAACCTATGATCAATTGATCTTATCTCCAGGAGCCAAACCATTTCTACCGTCGATCAAAGGACTCGATGAAGCTAAAAATGTCTTTTCATTGCGTAATGTTCCTGACTTGGATCAAATCATGTCCTACATAGCATCACAAGAGGCCAAAAAAGCGACCATCATTGGTGCAGGGTTTATCGGCTTAGAGATGGCGGAAAATCTTCAGCGCAAAGGATTGACAGTCACAATCGTTGAACAGGCCGCTCATGTTTTGCCAACGGTCGATGAGGAAATGGCTGCTTATGTCCAACAATCATTAACCAAAAATGGCGTGAAAATCGTATTAGGAAAATCAGTCGTTGCACTGGAAGAAGATGGCCGAACCATCCGCCTGATGGATGAAAGCACTATAAACACAGACTTAACGATTCTTGCCGTTGGTGTTCAACCTGCCACAGCCTTGGCTAAAGCAGCTGGCATCGAATTGGGACGCCGGGGGGGTATTTTGGTTGATGAAAACTATCAAACTAGCCAAAAAGATATCTATGCCGTTGGTGATGCTATCATTGTCAAACAGCAAATCACGGGTGAAGAGGCACTGATTTCTTTAGCATCCCCTGCCAATCGCCAAGGACGCCAAGTCGCAGACGTGCTTGCAGGTCTGCCGCGCAAAAATAAAGGCAGTATCGGGACCGCTATCGTCCGAGTATTTGAGATGACCGCCGCTTCAACAGGCTTGAGCGAGCGCAATGCCAAGATGGCCAATCTGCCTGTCCAAGTCGTGCATATCAGCGGCAAAGACCATGCAGGCTACTACCCCGGTGCCACTGATATGCATTTGAAGCTGATTTTTCATCCAGAAACAGGGGAAATCTATGGCGCACAAGCGGTAGGCGAAAAAGGTGTTGATAAACGCATCGATGTCCTTGCTACGGCCATCAAAGGCGGCTTGACAGTTTTCGACTTGCCTGAATTAGAATTGACCTATGCACCGCCATTTGGCTCTGCCAAAGACCCTGTCAATATGATTGGCTATGCCGCGATGAATCTGATCGAAGGTTTGAGTGATTCGATCCAATGGCATGAACTGCCAGCAGCTTTGCAAGCAGGCAATGTCTTATTAGATGTTCGCAGCGATGCCGAAAGACAACAAAACGGCACAGTCAAAAATGCCCTCCATATACCCGTCGATGATCTTCGATACCGCCTATCGGAATTAGATCCAAACAAATCGTATATCATCAGTTGCCATAGCGGATTACGTAGTTATATTGCCGAACGAATCTTGAAACAAAGCGGTTTTCACTGCCAGAATTTAGATGGCGCCTTTCAATTATTAAGTACAGTAAGACCGGAGATGATCGATCATGTTTGAAACCATTAGCAGTGATGAATTTTATCAAAAAAACAAACAGACACCATTAACGATACTTGATGTACGAGAAGCTGATGAATTTGCAACGGGGCATATCAAAGGCGCTGTCAACTTGCCTTTAAGTATACTTTTTGAAGAAAGCAGGCAGTTATCACGGAACAAAACGCATTATGTGATCTGCCATTCAGGTGCCCGCTCCCTGGCGGCTTGTGGCTTTCTCAGTAGTGAAGGCTTTCAAGTAATCAATGTTTTAGGTGGTATGTCCACATGGAAAGGAGAAATCAACGAATGAGTGGATGCAATAAGGATGTTTTAAATCGATTGAAGCGAACAGAAGGACAATTGCGCGGTGTCCAAAGAATGATTGAAGAAGAAAAAGATTGCGCTGATGTCATTACACAGCTATCAGCAGTCAGTTCTAGTGTCAATCGAATTATGGGCTTGATCGTGGCTGAGAACTTGAAGCAATGCCTGGAGAACCCAGATAGCGATGCGGAAAGTCAGGCTAAGAAGATTGAGCAGGCAGTTCAGTTGATTGTGAAGAAGTAGTGTTGACTATAAAAATGAGCTGATTTTGTTTGATTTTTACTATAGTCAATTTTTTTGTTATAAATGTAAATCATACTTAAACTGAAACTACGGTTTTTAATTGGATTAAAGGACAAATTTGATTTGCCTGTCACCAATTAAAGACTGTGGTTTTTCTATTATATTTAAAAATAAATATATAGCCAAAATTAGATACAACAGTATGTTCTAGATGAAATATGATAAAATTACCTAACAAAGTATTTATAAGGGTGGATAAAGAATGGCATGCATTAACTTCGAACAATGGCTTTCAAAACACAATCAAATCAACAAAACGCAAATAGAAAAAGTCATTTTTATACTGAATAGTACAATCACTGTAAAAGAAAAGAAACGAATTTCTGAGTTGTCAAAAGTAGATAGCTCTTTTAATGCGTTAAAAACAACAATAAATAACACTACTGATGACAGGACAATTATCAATCTCATTCATGAACTATTCGGAGTGGTAAAAGAATCTGAAATGAAAGACTTGATATTCGGATTAAAGCAATATTTTCTATTTATAGAAAGTTCGAATATGGGTATTGATTGGACAGAAACGGACTATTACAAATTCAAGAAAATCCTTGAGTATTTTATTCATATTATGCATGCAAACTACAAACATCACCCCGAAAAATATATAGATGGAGAACCTAGATCTGGACAAGGGCATAAAGGTCAAAAGATTAGGGAGAGTTATAAAGACTATCGCGAATACTCTTTAGGCGCTACAATGGAAGTGAACATTACGCCTGGATTTCATCTCTTTAACAAAACTTGCTATATTAATTGGACTAGCACGGGTATGAATATTAGGGCAATCTGGGATAAGGAGACACATGCGATAAAAGGAGTGCAATTATTTAACAATGAAGACAATGGGGGGCACTTTGTGGGCAAAATGATCACCATTGAGCAATTGGGATTAAATGATCATTTGCCACCAAATCAAATGGTCAAAACATTGTTTAATGCGTATGCGATGTTGTTTAAAGAAAGTACGTCTATCCAAAAAGAGGGTGGTGGTTCTGTGAGAAGTAAAGAGTTAGCGATGAAGTTGATGAAAAATTACAATATCATTTTAAGAGGTGCGCCGGGAACGGGAAAAACCTATCTTGCCAAGCAGATAGCTGCTGAGTTGATCGGTTGTACAATGGAAGATCTTTTGACTAACGAACAGTTTGAATTTGTCCAGTTTCATCCAAGTTATGATTATACTGATTTTGTTGAAGGGTTACGACCTGTTCAAATAAATGGGCAAGTAGGGTTTGAACCAAGAAATGGCTTATTTAAAGATTTTTGTATGAGAGCCAAGCATGGTGATCAAGAGCAGTTCGCGCAGTTTGAAACAGTTTGGCTGAATTTTATCCAAAATATCAGAGAAAAAGGAACAGTAACTATTCCTCGCATTCAAAACGGCCAAGACTTAATTTATTCGGTTAATTCTAATAACCATTTAAAAGAAGAAACACATGGGTCTCAAAGTATTACAAAAGAAAATATCTATCGGACGTGGCAAGGAAAGCTTGGTCGACCAAAGGGTGGGAGTCAAGCGAAGATGAAAGCCATTCTAAAATTCCTTATGGAAGATTATAATCTACCCGAATATGGCATGAAAACCAATCAAAAAAATTATGTTTTTGTCATTGATGAAATCAACCGTGGTGAAATTTCAAAAATTTTTGGTGAGTTATTTTTTGCGATAGACCCTGAATATCGTGGGCCCAATGGCGCTGTTGCTACTCAGTATGCCAATCTTTTTGAAGGCCAAGAAAAATTTTATATACCTGAAAATGTTTATATTATTGGTACGATGAATGATATTGATCGCTCAGTAGATACTTTTGACTTTGCCATGCGACGAAGATTTACTTTTGAGGAGATTAGTGCAAAAAGTTCTCAAGTCATGTTACGAACAACAGCTGTGAAAAATTTGATGGATCAGTTAAACGAAGTGATTGTTTCCCCAGAAATTGGCTTAACTGAGGACTACCAAATTGGGGCTAGTTATTTTAAAAGTTTAGAAAAGATAGATGAAGGTATGGCACAAAGTGATTTATGGTCAGATAAATTAGCTCCGCTATTTAAAGATTATCTTCGCGGGGAGAGGTTATTCGAGAGTAAACTGGCGATTTTAGAAGAATGTTTCTTCCAAGGTGATAGTAATGATACAGATCAAGGATAATAGTAAGATTACTGAATACAAAGACCACCCAATCGTTCAAAAATTACAAAATCGAGATCTCAGTGATCTGGCTAAGGAAAATTTTATTATTTTCCCTCCCACAATAGAACATTCAGAAGATTTGGATGAGAGAAATCAAATTTTCGCAACCGATAATGGGGAAACCTATACTGGAAATATTGTGGGTATGATGAAGATGGGCACAGACCAATTGCAGATCCATTCTCGATTTTATATGCATGATGACAATGGCACAGATTTTTTTTTACAATACTTACTGCATAAAGTATTAAATAGCAACGTGATTACCTATACAACCAATATGGATCACAAACAAAGTATATTTGATTTGTTGGCCTATATTTTTCCAGCGTATCTCAATAATGCGCTACAAAAGGGTCTCTATAAAGAATATGTCAAAAAAAAATACAATGATCCAAATTTAAAAGGCTCAATTAATGTTGCCAGACACCTGCAGTTAAATCCAATTTTTAAAGGGAAAATTTCATATGATACAAGTGAATTTAACTACGATAATGCGGTTACTCAGTTGATACGCCATACAATTGAAAAACTAAAAAACAATCTGAGCTTTGATCTGTTTATGGACGATCAAACACGACAAAATATACAGGCAATTGTTCAAGCGACACCGAGTTATTCAAAATTAGAGAGAAGAAAAATAATATCGGAGAATCAGTTAAAATATGTACGTCACAGTTATTTTGAGGAATATTATCTTTTACAAAAGTTATGCCTTCAAATACTTAATGATGATTATGTAGGTTTTGGCGCTGATGAAGAAGAAATACAGGGGGTTATTATTGATATTGCGTGGCTCTGGGAAGAATATTTGAGTACGTTGCTCAGTCCCAATTTTATACACCCTCAAAACATAGGATCCGCTAGAGGCATCTCGCTTTACCGAGATCGTGTGCTTACAGTGTATCCCGACTTCTATAGTTTAAATAAAAAATTGGTTTTAGATGCGAAATACAAAAATATGGATTCTAGTCTGAAAGGTATGCAGAGAGAAGATCGATATCAAATGATTAGCTATTTACATATTCTAAAAGCAAATCAAGCGGGTATTATCTATCCTAGTTTTTCGCAACAACAATTAATACCAGTCGGTCAGTTGAATGGCTATGGTGGTAACTTACTAAAAATCCCCTTCAAAATTCCGCAATATTGCGAGAGTTTCCAAATGTTTGTAGAAGAAATGGAGCAAAACGAACACAATTTCTTGGCAATTGTTAATCAAGAAATCGTGTATCAGGTTTGATAAAAATTCAAGATAGAACCAATGATTTGAATGGTGTACTCTTGATTTAATGGGAAAATCATATGAGATACTTATTAAAAATGTAAAACGATTATTGATAGAACGTTCATGGACACAGGAGCAGCTTGGTGAGAAGGCAGGTGTTTCTCAGGAAAGGATTTCTAGTTTACTTAATGGTAAAACTGAGCCAACTTTGTTCTTAGTGGATAAAATTTCAGATGCTTTTGATATTGAAGTAACAACCTTACTTTCAAATGATAATCAAGCGGATCTCATTAAACAGAAGCAAGAGAACTATGATCCAAAACATAAACAAGTTATATTTACCAAATACGGTAAAATTAGTAAGGTAAAAAATGTGACGATCCACATTCCTCATCTTCAGGAGTTTCGTTTAGAATTTATAGCTTTTAACTATGACGATCAATTACCAAAGTCAGGAAAAGCAAGTTCTTATGCAAATTATATCGAATATATTCTTCAAAATTATTTTGATAATTATGGTGTAATTTTAGATCCCTTCGATGATACTACACCGCAAAAGATAGATAGTTTTAGAGAACAAGAAGGATTTAAAACGTATAATTTTAATGAAGGAGGCTTTCCTAACGCAGCCATCGAAACATATTTACAATTTATGAAGCAATTCGAGAGTTGATCATCGATTATTTAAATAAAAATAGCCCAAAATCTGCAAAGCCCAAAATATTTGCAGATTTTTTTGTTATTTTTATCCCTTCCTTATATAGGCATCCCCCACTCAGTGTTATTAAACACCTCATCCCCAATGTTCCTCTTACAAACATAAACCGCTTTCAGATAAACTGGAAAGTGAATAGAAACCAAAAAAAATAGGCACCTCGTACCTGTGTTGGCGCAACGATACGAGGTACTGATTAGTCACAAGCCATACACGGATGACCAATCAAGTTGCCATAGTTGATACCCATAGACATCAATTGGGCAATATTTGGTTTCTATCCATTGTTTATAGTAAAGATTTATAAAAAAGTAGCGGATGGGGCGATCTATTGCCTATTTTTCTAGATGAGTAAAAGGTTTGCTACTGTTCTTTATTTAAGTAGGAGTATCAATCAAAGTAAAATAATTCTTCAAATTTTTTATCCAAAGCAATACATAGTATCAATGCCAATTTAGCAGTTGGGTTGAACTGTAACGTTTCAATAGAGCTGATCGTATTTCTAGATACACCAATCATTTTAGCGAGTTGCTCTTGCGATAGTTTTTTTTCTGCTCTCACTTTTTTTAGATTATTTTGAAGGACCAACGTATCTTTCATTACATTCCCACCGTTGCCAGAATATACCAAAGCAAGAATACTAGGCACAATAGGCCATTGAGAATTGAAAAGTATAAAATTGCTTTATCCTTTTCTTTTTGATATCTATAAAAAGCACCCACAGATAAAAATATAAATAAGATTGAAGCCGTATCTCCAAAAGGTTGATCAGTCCAGATCTTATAGATAGTTAATATGAATGATAAACCACACAGCGCATAGAATCCTTGTGTATCACTAAACTGGTTTCTATATTCTTTCCCTTCGTCAACGCCTTCTTCTTTATATCGGTTGATAATATCTTCTTTTTTCATCGTCTTATCCTTTCTACAGATATTTGCCAAGTTTACTTGTCAAAACGATGATAACATTGCCAATAAAACTTGTCAATAAGCCTGCGATCATGACAAATCTGACGCATCTTTTTCGTAAGTAAGAATGTCACCCGGCTGACACTGCAGCACGTCACATATTTTTTCTAGTGTTGAAAAACGAATTGCTTTCGCTTTTCCATTTTTAAGAATTGAAATGTTAGCCATCGTGAGATCAACTCTTTGGGATAACTCAGTCACAGACATTTTCCGTTTGGCCAACATGACATCTAGGTTGACGATGATTGCCATCTTATCCACTCCTTATACGGTTAAATCATTTTCTTTTTGTAGTTCAATGGCACTCTTAAATAGTTCTTCTACAATTTGTGCAAAAAGGAAGATGGCAAATGGAATCAATACGACCCCAATACCCAATAACATCAAGCCCGGTGCATCTTCGATGTCAGCACCATGGTATACGAGAGGCAATATGCCGCAGAATGAACACGCCAAATAAAAAATTGTTTTTTTGATACGCTTGACGAATCGGAGTATTGCCTCAGTGAAGGCTTGTTTCTTGGCAATGAGATCCACTACCTTAAATAGATAAAACAGGATGTTGAAAGAAAAGTAGACAGTCAGCAAGATAGCTGCGATGAATATCAATTCATAGCTTGTTAATTGCGTATTTGTGCTGGTAAATAATTGAATACCGATCAAAGTTGTAAACAATAGGATGATGGCACCGAAAAATAAAATGGCACCTTTAAATAGTTTCACTTTTAGTTTCATACGCTCACCTCGTTGATTTATATTCTATAATGTACCAAACGGTGTATTGTATTTCAATATATTTTTATCGATAAACGATATATTAAGCGAAATTTAACAAATAAAAAAAGGATGAGGAATCCTCATCCTTTTGGCATCAAATAAATCGAATGAAAAGTGCATTGCCGCAGTATTGTTCCTTTTAAAAATGTTTCTGCTGGTGATGATTTTGAGTTGAATGGCTCAATTTTTCCTGTGGTGCATACAATAGATATGTTGAGGCAATGCATGCTTAGGCGAGATAGACCAATCCGAGGGATATGATATCGAATAAGATATGGATCGTCCATGGAATCCATACAGCATTGGTTCGAAGTCCTACAGTATTTAGGATCAGTCTGGATAGCCCTTGCAAAAGCAAAACATGGAATAAAGTGAGGAAAATATTTCCATTCCAGTACGTGAAGACATGTAACAATGCAAAGACAAGTGCACTGATCAAATTGGACCATAATAGCGAATGTTTCGTGTTAATTAGAAGTGAAGCACTAATCAATAGAATATAAAAGCTGAGTAGTTCTTCTCCTAACAGCATAAAGGGTAATTGCAACCAAGGGATATGCCCAGAAAGTGGATTTCCATCTAAGCCTAATTGAAGGATATTTATCACAACATAACTTAGTGTAAAATTCATGATCAAGATGATAACAAAAAAGAACAGGAAGTTTTTGATTGGTGACGCAGGTTTAGAAAACAATAATTTGAAGCTGTCCAGGCCGTAACTAAGAAAAAAGGCTAAAGCCCCACACAATGTAAGTGAGTAAGGAGCAAGTATAGGGATATAAGCAAAGGAGATATTCATAAAGCCAATTGCAAACAAACCGAGACTAATCAAAATAGCAGATGTCGGGGGGTGCTTTAATAGTAAATTTTTCATGGTATTATCCTCGTGTATTTGATTTTTTGTTCTTGATTTGTTTGAAAAAACTGAGACATTGTTGACTTAAAAAGACGTAGTCTAAACTTTCTAAAGTTGAAATAACTGATAGAATATGTGCCTCACTTTTTTCAGATTGGGATAAACAGTAACGAATCAACTGTTCAAAATAGCGTTGATAGAGTCGATAAATGGCACTTTCTGTCCCTTCCGTCAAAGTATCCAAATGTGCGACGCATTCTGTGGCTAATGCGAAATCTTCATGGGCGATGAAATTGCCACAACTATTGATCAGTAAGATGGCATAGATTTTTTTGCCCCATGCAAAATGACGATAATGATCGATTTTCTTTAACGCGTTCTTAAAATAGATTCGTTGCTGTTCTAAAGAAAGATAGCCCATTGTGTTGGTGTAGATTTGGATTTCTTTCAAAGTCCAAGTCTGGATCTTATTTAGGTAAGAGGTGATCGTGTCTTTATTTTTTGGGCTAATGTTCGCATGTTCAACGATCCCCTTATCAGAAAATGATTTCATTGCTTCATATCGTGCTAAAGCCATAGCATTCAATACAACATTCAAAGGATCTGTTGCACCTTTGGTTGCGTGATAGATTGCTAAGAGCTGGTCAAGGTTATTTTGATTCGACGCTTCCTCATATAATGACCAATAATTAGGAGGCGACCCTTCTAGAGATTGCAACAAGAACAAAAATTCTTCTGTATCTAACATCAGACGGTTGAGCACCTGTAGCAAGAGTTTAAAGGATAAGTCATGTTTACCTTTTTCAAACTCTATACAATAGGATTTTGAAACGACTCCTGAGTATATCTCTTTTTGTGAGAAGCCTTTTTCTAGACGAATCTTTCGAATAAGTACACCATATTCCAAGTGCTCGCCTCCTAGTTTTTTTGTTGGGACTGTTTTATGCGAAAAATGAGTCCTATTAGTAAGAGTACTGCAACTATAGTCAATCCCAGACCACCTTCAAACCCAAAATTCCCGCCATTGAATCCTTGGCGATCAGGCAATAGTGTTGTTTGGAACAGTGAAGAATAAAATGAATTTCCACTCACTGGAACACCAAAGACAGGTCCAAGCATGAAATTCCAAATAGCATGCATCCCACCGACAAAAAACAGATTGTCCGTCAGATAAAAAATCAAGGACAATACAAGCGATGCTAGGAACAGGTTTACGATTGCAAGAATGCTTATCGAGTCATTTAGACCGTGCAACAAGGTGAAAATCAACGAGTTGCCCAAAACAGCAATGGGTACATTTGCTTTGGCAGCAATAGTGTTCATAATAAAGCCGCGACAAACAAGTTCCTCCATGATTCCTTGAAAAAAGTATCCAACAAAAGCACTGATAATGTATGTCCAGCTAAGTGTTGATAGCGAAAAAGTAACAGTGATTGCACCATTTAAAAGATTGACTAAAAAGACGACTGCAATAAATGCCGTTCCTGATAATGCACCGAATAGCAAATTTTTGCCAATTTGTTTCCGTTTAAAACCTAAGGACTGCAAAGAGCGATTCTCAAAGAAACGACAAAATAAAATAATGACGGCGATTACGATAATATTGAGGTAGAGAATGGCCACTTCTTTGAGACCAGCATTTTCGATTCCATATGTAGGCAGAATACTGATGATTTGGGCAGCAAAAACAAGTGCTACCCCTAAAATAATTGTTAAAACAATATTGTGGGAACGTTCTTGCTTTGTTAATTCCATGGTTTCTGTTAATTTCATGTATCAATAACTTCCTTTCTATTTTGCATAAATAGATGTCAACAATGGAATGTTTGTTTACATTCTAGCATTGCAATAGGAGCGAGCACATATTTATGCTTAGGGACAGACGTAGTATAACTTGTGGAGATGCCCAATATTCTTTTGGTCTTATTTTTAGGACTATAGAATCAATTGGTCTGAAAATACATAAAATAAGAGGAAGCACTTGTACTTGAAAGAACAGAATAACAGGATAGATAGTTTCTTTGAGATACGAGTGGATGTCGAAGCAAAGCAGAGGAATGAATGATGAAAATGAAAGTTTTGATGGCGATTGTTGTGATAAGTATGAGTGGGTTGTTTGGTATAGAAGGTCAGGCAACAAGTCTGGATTCACTGACAGGCAACGCGATTGCTGCGATCCATATAGATCAAGGTGAGATCAGATGGGTAACCTTAAATGATGGGACTGTCTTAGATAAGGATGGGACGTGGTATCGTGACGGTAAGAAATTGACAGCATCGGAGTTAGTCATATTGGCACAATTGCTTGTGTCTTTTGACGAAAGTCAAGAATTGGAGAAAGAGGTGCCTATAAAAATAGCTGACGTAGAGATGTCTCAACCGGATGAACCCTTGACAGCATCGGAACCCCACACGACGACGTATGTGGAGGAAGTAGGACTACCTGCATTGACAATGACTAAAGCAGAGCCGAGTACGACAACGTATGCAGAGGAAGTACCGCTCTCCCAGTTTCCTGCAAACACACCGGAAGTTGGTACGACTACGTATGTGGAAGAAGTAGAACTGCCAGCGACACCAGTGGCTAAAGCAGAGCCGAGTACGACAACGTATGCGGAGGAAGTAGCGCTTCCCCAATTTCCCACAAACACACCGGAAGTTGGTATGACGACGTATGTGAAAGAAGTAGAATTGCCAGCGACACCACTGGCTAAGCCAGAGCCGAGTACGACAACGTATGCAGAGGAAGTACCGCTCCCCCAGTTTCCCACAAACACACCGGAAGTTGGTACGACTACGTATGTGGAAGAAGTAGAACTGCCAGCGACACCAGTGGCTAAATCAGATCTGAGTACGACAACATATGTAGAAGAAATACCGCAAACGCAGCTCCCGATCATTGCACCATCATTTGGTAAGGTGATTGATATAGAGAATATCCAGGGACACGAGTTACCAATGAATACGTTAAACTCAAATCCGAACAGATCTATTCCTTTGAGGAAACCAGAGGGGTTGTTAAAGTCATCTATAGGTTCACGTACGGGAAATAACACGCCAAATGATGCCAATGTGAAGATGAAAATGGGAAAACCAGTGGATAAAAAAGCTTTAGCGATGTCTTTCTTAAAGAAGAAACCCTCGCTCTCACAATCATCAATTGACTATTTGCCCAAAACAGGATGGGAAGAGAATCCTATTTTATCAATGATGACCTGTTTCATTGGTGGATGTATCATTTGTGGCGTCTTGATACTATATAGTGCTCGAATGACGAAGGAAAAGAAGAGGGGACAAGACTGATGGAAAATAGCAGAACAGAAGTCCAACGATATTTTGCTTACTTTGATCAACTTATTCAACCAATTCAAAAACCGATGATGTATGAGATGTATCAACAGTTAAAACAAAAATTTTTCGATACGCTCGCATCGGTCGATGCAGAGAATGCACTGACGATATGGACTGATTTATTGGATATTGATGCCAAACTGCAAATTATGTCTGACTTGATCAACGATGATGTCTTTGAATTAAGTGAGCAAGAAATCATTCAATTAACCAATAACGATTACAAAAATTACTTTAGAGAACTGGTTGGATTAAATGAACTGGATCAAGTTCCTCATTCATTACTTTTTTTGCGACAGATTCAATACAAAAGATGTCCATCAAATGTTTACTCTATCCATAATAAGGAGCCTAAGCAATGAAATGGGTATTATTCGTACTGGTGTTGATCTGTCTGAGTTTCATATAGTTAGTTGTGCCACTATTGTCAACACATGCAATGAATGTTGGATATAATTAGTGCCTTTTTGTTGAAATAAGTCAAAAATCCCGCAGCATGATCAAATCGATCATGCTGCGGGATTTTTTATACTGCTTACGAGGTTTTATCCATGTTTCTGCTTACGCAAACGTCTAAGTGAAATCACGCCAGTTGTCAAAATAATCAAAAAGCCAGAGAAGACGAACAAGAAGCCTAGTGGCAGAAGATAAAAATTCTCGTGCAAGATACCTGCTGCATCGATATATTCCACTGAGTTGGCTTTAATAAAGAAACAGAAGAAGCCAAATAATAGTAAAAAGGTACCTAAAATAGTTGAGAAGAGATTGAATTTGGCTCTTCTGGTTTCTTTTCCATCGTTAATGAGTTTTTCTGTGAGATCGTTCATTGGTGTTCCTCCTAAAATCAATTCATCAAGGGAAAGGTGAAACAGGCGTGCCATAAGAATCAATAGTTCCAGGTCTGGTAGATTGCGGTTGTTTTCCCAATTTGAAACGGCTTGTCGGGTCACATTCAGTGTAGCCGCAAATTGTTCTTGTGTGAGGTGATGCTGTGAACGAATGTCCTTGATTTTGTCGCCGAATTCCATAAGAGACTTCCTTTCTTTGATGTGCCTTCAGCATAGCGTGTGCACTTGTTTTTTTCTAGCAAGCGTTGCTTGCATACAGATAAATCAAGGGATAGCGGCACTTGCTATATGAGGAATCCATTGAAAAGCTTGCTGGTTTACCTTCAGTGTAACGAAGGATTCTTTCTTTCGCAAGAAATGTGTAGGGAGATGACATGGGCTTTTGGGAGGACTTGTGAAGGATGAAAATATTTGTTATACTAATTGTCGAACAAAAAAATAGCATAATCAAAGGTTGAGCATTTCGATGCTTCAAGGATCTCGTTTGCCAAGGGGTGAGGCAAATTTTCTTGGAGTGATGCCGGCCTTTTTTACGTAGCATACTTCCTAGAGAAGTATGCTTTTTTTGGCTATTTTTTGCATATGAGAGA
The DNA here is from genome assembly GCF_050529585.1 of Enterococcus sp. DIV0876. Taxonomy (GTDB): domain Bacteria; phylum Bacillota; class Bacilli; order Lactobacillales; family Enterococcaceae; genus Enterococcus_D. Next base: position 2,932,096 of record NZ_CP172882.1, on the reverse strand, counting down.
TGTTTTAGAGGAGGGAACGCGATGAAGGAAGCATTGGATCGATTGCGTGCAGCAGAAGAAGCCAATCAACAAGAGATGCTTGCTTTGCAGCAAGCCTTGCAAGCAGAACGCACACAAAGCGAACGGCAGCTGCAGCAACAAATTAAGCAGGCAGAAGAAGACGCGGCGGAGGCGTATGCTGCACTTGAAACAGAATGGCAGCAAAAATTAGCGACAGCAACGGATGCGATGAACCAAGAACATCAGCAGTTGTTGGCACAGTACCAAAAGAATTGGGCAATCGTTGAACAAGAAGCAGTGGCACAGATCGTTGAAGGAGTGATCCAAAACTATGGCAGTCACGAAATTAACTAAGTGGACTTTGATTGCACCAAGCAGCGAACAAGAGGCATTGCTTAGAGGGTTGCAAGCGATGCAGATGGTAGAAGTAGAGGATGTATTTGAACAACCAGATAATCGCGAATGGGTCGCGAATTTTTTTGAAGATGCAGTACCGTTGGCAACCAAGTCTTACCAAGAGACGATCCAACGATTGCAGGCAGCGGTTTTGTTCATTCGTCACTATGGAGCTGCAAGAAAAGCAGCAAAATGGCAACGCCAATCAATGACACTTTCCCAATTTGAAGCGCACTTTGATGAGGCAGCTGCACTAGCGGTTCTTGCTGAGGTGGAAGCATTACAGAAACAATGGACAGTCAATCAAGAAGCGTTGGAAGAGGTGGAACGACGTGCAGATTGGGCGACCGAATGGCAACATTTGGACATTCCTTTGACCACATCGGCACCACCCCAAAGCCGGTTATTCTTTGGGTCTGTTGAAAGCCCCCATTGGGAAGATTTAGCGGAGGCGTTGCGCCAGCTGGGGTTGGTTCATCTTGAAGTGATTTATGCAGATCCGAAGAAAGTCAATTTTGCTTGTTTGTTCCTAGAACAATCTCAGTCAGTATCTGCACTCTTCCATCGATATGGGGTTAGGCAAGAACAAAGTGAGTATTCTTTAGCACCAGCTGTTGTCTTAGAAGAAAGCAAGGCACTGCGGGAACGCTTGATACAAGAGCAGCAACAGCTTGTCAACGCAATCGGAGAATACAATCAGCAAATCATTTTTTTGCAGCAAGCAGAGGAATTGTTTCAAACCAAAGATGCACGGGCGATCGTCCAAAAAAGGATAGTTCAAGGCAAACAAATTGTGGTCTTACGTGGTTGGGTCGCTGTAGAAGAAGTTTCTGTGATACAGCAAATGGTGCGAGAAGCCTTTAATAATGAGGTATATCTTTCATTTGAGGGCCCTTCTGCAGAAGAAGTGGCCGCCAATAAGGTGCCAACAAAACTCAAGAATGGGTCATTTATCCAACCATTTGAAATGTTGACGGAGATGTATAGTTTGCCGAAATACGATGAGATCGACCCCACACCTTGGATGGCGCCCTTTTACTATGTCTTTTTTGGCATGATGGTGGCTGATTTGGGGTATGGCATGTTGATGGCGCTTGTCACGACGATTGGGTTGCATGCTTTGCGTTTACCCAAAGGAAGCAAACGATTTTTGACATTGTTTCAAATATTATCTGTGCCAACCATGATTTGGGGCGCTGTTTATGGTTCCTTTTTCGGCGCAACGCTCCCATTTCAATTGTTGTCTCCATCGGAAGATTTCATGGCCATTTTCGGTTTATCGATGGTCTTTGGCGGCATTCAACTCTTTACCGGATTATACTTAGCTGCCAGAGAAAATATACGCAAGCAAGATATCCTAGGGGCAGTCAATCAAGGGTTTGCTTGGCTAGGCTTGTTGATTGGCTTACTGGTTGCAGCAGCGGGCAATTGGCTGCTACATGTGGCCGCACTGACCACGATGGGGTTGATCCTTGCTGGGTTTAGTGCGTTGCTGATCATTATAGTGCCGATATTGAAAGGTCCATCTAAAGTGGGCGGCTTATTTATGGGCTTGTATGATTTGTATGGTGTGACGAGCTATATTGGCGATTTCGTCAGTTATAGTCGCCTGATGGCGTTAGGTATTTCTGGTGGGAGTATTGCGGCTGCTTTTAATTTATTGGTCGGCTATTTACCGCCTGCCGCACGATTTTCTGTAGGGATTGTGCTGTTGATCGTACTACAAGCGTTGAATATCTTTTTATCACTTTTGAGTGCATATGTGCATGCTGCACGTTTGCAATATGTCGAGTTCTTCGGCAAGTTTTTCACTGGCGGCGGTCGTGCATTCGATACATTCAAGCCGAGTGAAACATATGTAGATTTTGAAAAAGAAAATGGAGGAAATAAAGATGATTGATTACTTGATTAATAACAATGGCGGGATGGTTTTTGCCATTATTGGTATGGGGATCGCTACGATTTTTTCGGGCATTGGTTCAGCAAAAGGTGTGGGACAAACTGGTGAAGCAGCGGCTGCATTGACAACGAATCAGCCAGAGAAATTTGGACAAGCATTGATCTTGCAATTGCTGCCAGGGACACAAGGGCTATACGGATTTGTCATTGCCTTTATGATTTACGGAAGTTTGTCTGGAGAAATGTCAACAGTATCTGGCATGGCCTATATGATGGCTGCCTTGCCGGTTGCATTCACGGGCTTATTTTCTGGAATTGCCCAAGGAAAAGTTGCAGCAGCAGGGATCCAAATTTTGGCCAAAAAACCAGAACACTTCTTTAAAGGGGTTATGTTTTCTGTCATGGTGGAAATGTATGCCATTTTAGGATTTGTGATTTCATTTCTACTATTAGGAACGATTTAAGGAGGCAAATAAATGGATGCCATCGACAAGATGATTGCTGTACTTGCACAAGAAGCAGCAGCGCAGCGGCAGCAACGCGCAACCAAGGAGCATGCTGCTATCCAAGCTGATCACGCGGCTGCTTGGGCAAAAAAGTCAGCTGAAATAAAACAAAGGGCTTTACAGTCGCAACAACAATTGGCCAAAAAATATCAGCAAGAAATAGACCGCAAACAGGCGGCTTTGAAACAAGCACGTTTGCTGCAGCAAAATGAGTATCTAAACAAGCTTTATCAAGAAGCTTATCAAGTCATGCAAGCATGGTCTGCGGCACAAGTGAAACGCTTTGCGGCTGACGTGCTGCAACAATTGCCCCTGCAAGGACATGTAGCATGTCAAGTGGGTGTAAACCAAGCGGAAGCATTGACTGAAACCTGGCTGGCACACTGTCAAGAAACCTTGCCCTATACAGTGACATTGGGCCCGTTACTCGAGGAAGACGGCTTTTTGATCAATGACCATGGCGTGCAATACAATTTTAGTTATCGCTTGTTGATTGAAGAAGCCAAAGAAACCACAAGGGAATATTGGCGGCAGCAGATTGAAACAGGAGGTTAGATGATGGCAAATTATCATCAGTTGAACCCGATTATTCGACTAAAGGAAGAGACATTGCTCTCTGCACAAGTGATGGAACAGTTGATCACAGCAGCTGATTTTGAGCAGGTAGAGCAACTATTGGCGACAACAATCTACGGAACTTATCTTTCTGAAGATTTTCAAGCAACTTTTGAATCTTCCTTAGACCACGAATTTCTTGTGACGATCAAAGAATTGATCGAGTGGGTGCCAGATATAGATATTCTCCGTTTGTATATGCTGCCATTCACTTTTCACAATCTCAAAATATTGACCAAAGAGTCTGTAACTGGCAAATCATACAGTCATTTGCTGATTGAAGACGGTTTTTATACATTTGATGAGATCAGGAACGCGATCCAAACAGGGACTTCCGAAGGATTGCCTGATAAAGTGCTGGAAACGATTCAAGAAGTGCGGGAATATATAGGGAAATCTGCTGTATTGCAAGGAATCGATATCATTTATGATCGGCGTTTCTTGCATGAACAACGCAGATTAGCAGACAAAATCAATATACCTGCCCTTACGGAAGCAGTGACTGCGTCGATCGACTTGACCAATCTGACGATAGCCGCTCGTTGTGTACTGCAACACCGCTCTCGTAGTTTTATGGCGGCGGTATTGGTTAGTGTCGGTCGTATCGAGAAAGAGACCTTGCTAGATTTTGCAGAGGGACCATTCTCTGCCTATATCGCATTTTTGCAGCAAAGTCCTTACCAAGAAGTATTTACACCACTGATTCAAGGAGAGACCCTTGATTTTGCTGGCTTAGCGGTTATGCAAGACAATCTTGTGACAGAACACTTCAATCAAGCACAAATAGACGCATTAGGGCCATTGCCATTGTTGGCATTTATCAATGCCAAAGAACGTGAGATTCAGAATCTCCGATTATTACTGGTAGGAAAACGCAGTGGGTTTACCCAAGGGCAAATCAGGGAAAGGATGCGAGACTATGGCGAATAACATCGGCGTTATTGGGGAGAAGGAATCGGTGTTGCCTTTTCAATTGTTTGGATTTCAGGTTCATTATGCAACCAGTGAGGCGGAAGTTCGCGCTGCATTGAAACAATTGGCTGAGCGTTGCACGATTCTTTACCTGACAGAAAAATGCGGCGCCTTGGTTCCAGAATTGCTGGCCAAGTATCAGCAACAAGTAAGTCCTGCCATTATTTTGATCCCTGATTATGATGGATCAAAAGGGCTCGGCTTACGCATGATTCAAGAAAATGTGGAGAAAGCTGTTGGACAAAATATATTATAGATTGGAGCCGATAGTGTGGAATTAGGCATAATAACCAAAGTATCAGGACCATTAGTATTAGCAAAAAACATGAGCCACGCAAGTATCGAAGATATTTGTTATGTTGGTGATCTAGGTGTAGTAGGGGAAATTATCGAGATGCGGGGAGATGTCGCATCGATTCAAGTATATGAAGAAACAGCAGGCATTGGTCCAGGCGAAAGCGTGCGGACGACGGGCGAGCCATTGTCAGTTGAGTTGGCGCCAGGTATCATGTCGCAAATGTTTGATGGGATTCAACGTCCGCTAGAAACTTTTATGGATGTCACACAAAGCAATTATCTTACCCGCGGTGTCCGATTACCTGCATTAGACCATGAAAAGAAATGGATATTTGAACCTAGCATCACAGTAGGCACAAAAGTGAGTGCAGGTATGGTGATCGGTACAGTCCAAGAAACACCATTGATCAGTCACAAAATCATGGTGCCTAACGGTGTATCTGGTACAGTGACACAACTCTTTTCTGGCGCTTATACGATTGATGAGACAATTTACGAATTAGCTACGGACCAAGGAACGAAGGCCTTTTCGATGTTGCAAAAATGGCCGGTCCGTCGTAGCCGTCCAGTGAAACAAAAATTGAATCCTGTGGAACCGATGATTACTGGACAACGTGTCATCGATACGTTTTTCCCCATTGCTAAAGGTGGCGCGTCGGCTGTCCCTGGACCTTTTGGCGCTGGGAAAACCGTCGTACAGCACCAAATCGCTAAATGGGCGGATGTGGATCTCGTTGTGTATGTTGGCTGTGGCGAACGAGGCAATGAAATGACGGATGTCATGAATGAATTCCCAGAACTTGTGGATCCTCGTAGTGGCGAATCATTAATGGCTCGAACCGTATTGATTGCCAATACATCAAATATGCCTGTGGCTGCACGGGAAGCCTCGATCTACACGGGGATCACGATTGCTGAATATTTCCGTGATATGGGGTATTCAGTCGCCATTATGGCAGATTCAACCTCACGATGGGCAGAGGCATTGCGAGAAATGTCCGGCCGCTTGGAAGAGATGCCTGGCGATGAAGGTTACCCAGCATATTTGGGGAGTCGATTGGCTGAGTATTATGAACGGGCAGGGAAAGTTCTTTGTTTAGGCTCAGAACAAGAAGGAAGCATTACAGCCATCAGCGCAGTGTCCCCCTCTGGTGGAGATATTTCAGAACCTGTGACCCAAAATACATTACGTGTTGTGAAAGTCTTTTGGGGATTGGATGCGACATTGGCGCAAAAACGCCATTTCCCTTCCATTGATTGGTTAAAAAGTTATTCTTTATACGAAAATGAATTAGGTGCATATTTAGATCAGGCGATGCAAGTGGATTGGTCGCAACAAGTCACAACGGCAATGCGGATGCTGCAAAAAGAATCAGAGCTATCAGAAATCGTGCGCCTAGTCGGTATTGATGCGTTATCGGAGAAAGACCAATTGTTGCTTGAAATCACCAAATCGATACGTGAAGACTTCTTACAGCAAAACGCGTTTGATGCTGTGGATACGTTTAGTTCAAGAGAAAAGCAATATCAGATGTTGGCCACCATTTTGTTTTATCATCAGCAAGCAGAAGAAGCACTCAACCTAGGCGCTTACCTAACAGAAGTGCATGAAGGAACGGAAGTCTTGCGAGATAAACTGGCCCGCATGAAGTATCTGCCTGAATCTAATCTAGGTCAAATCAAGGCATTGCAAGAAGAAATCACAACGACGATCAAAGACATTTTACAAAAAGGAGACCGCTTAGATGATTAAAGAATACAAGACAATTGGCGAAGTTGTTGGCCCCTTGATGGCGGTCGATCGTGTTTCTGGGGTCAAATATGAGGAACTGATCGAGATCCGCATGCAAAATGGGGAGATCCGTAAAGGACAAGTACTCGAAATCCAAGAAGACAAAGCATTGGTACAGGTGTTTGAAGGAACGGGCGGGATCAATCTCCGTGAATCAGCTGTTCGTTTTTTGGGTCATCCTTTAGAGTTGGGTGTGTCTGAACATATGATTGGGCGCGTCTTTGATGGTTTAGGTCGGGTGAAGGACGGGGGCGTAGCGATCGTGCCTGAAAAGCAGATGGATATCAATGGCGAAGTGATCAATCCGGCTGCCCGCGATTATCCTGATGAGTTTATTCAAACAGGCATTTCTTCCATTGACCACTTAAATACATTGGTGCGGGGACAAAAATTACCGATTTTTTCTGGTTCAGGGCTGCCTCACAAAGAGTTGGCGGCGCAAATTGCCCGTCAAGCCCAAGTCTTGAATGATGCAGACGATTTTGCTGTTGTCTTTGCAGGGATTGGCATCACATTTGAAGAAGCCGAATACTTCATGGAAGATTTTCGCCAAACAGGCGCAATCGATCATTCTGTGGTCTTTATGAATCTGGCCAATGATCCAGCCATAGAACGGATCGCGACGCCACGTATGGCGTTAACAGCTGCTGAGTATCTGGCTTACGAGAAAGGCATGCATGTGCTGGTCATCATGACCGACATGACAAATTATTGTGAAGCACTGCGGGAGATCTCGTCTGCCCGAAGAGAAGTGCCAGGCAGACGTGGCTATCCGGGGTATCTGTATACCAATCTTTCTACATTATATGAACGTGCAGGCAGGATTCGGGGACTGAAAGGATCCGTTACCCAACTGCCGATTTTGACCATGCCAGAAGATGACAAAACACACCCGATCCCCGATTTGACTGGGTATATTACTGAAGGACAAATCATCCTTTCCCGTGAATTATATAAAAACGGTATTCAACCGCCTATCGATGTGCTTCCTTCCTTGTCACGATTGAAAGACAAAGGAACCGGCGAAGGCAAAACCCGCAAAGACCATGCAGCGACAATGAACCAACTCTTTTCTGCCTATGCGCAAGGCAAACAGGCCAAAGAATTAGCGGTTGTTTTAGGCGAATCAGCCTTATCTGCTGTAGATAAAGTGTATGCACAATTTGCAGAACGTTTTGAGAATGAATATTTAAATCAAGGTTATCGTACCAATCGTTCGATCCTCGATACGTTAGATTTGGGATGGGAATTGTTGGCGATGTTGCCTAAAGTAGAACTCAAGCGGATCAATGATGATTTGTTAGCAGAGTTTTTGCCCCAAGGAGTGAATCAAGATGAGCCAACAAACGGTTAATCCCACACGAATGGAATTGTCACGCCTGAGTAAGCAATTAGCCACGGCTAAACGAGGGCATAAATTACTCAAAGATAAGCAAGATGAGCTGATGCGTCAATTTATTGAAATGAGCAAGCAAAATAATCAATTGCGCAAAGAAGTAGAAGCGCAGCTGCACCAAGCCATGAAGGCATTTCGTTTGGCCAATGCCACCATTAATCAGAAATATATCGAAGAAATGTTTATCATGCCGGCAACAGAAGTTTCTTTAGAAATCTCCACCAAAAATATCATGAGTGTCGAAGTACCGGTGATGCATTTTCATTATGATGACGTCACGATGCAAGCGCCGATTGAATATGGCTTTATTCAATCAAATGTTCCCTTAGATTTAGCGGTGGATCGATTTACAAAGGTCATGCCTAAATTGTTGTCTTTGACGGAAATCGAAAAGACGTGTCAATTGATGTCGGCAGAAATCGAACGCACCCGCCGACGGGTCAATGCACTGGAGTACTTAACGATTCCTGAATTGGAAGCCACCATTTATCAAATCAAAATGCGTTTGGAAGAAAATGAACGTGCCAATGTGACACGTATGATCAAAGTCAAAAATAAAGGGAAGTGAAGGCAGCTGTCTGGTCTCGGCGCTTCATTTCTAGTATGAAAGGATAGTCTATGAAGAAACGTGCAGTGACGCCAAAGATACCAGCACCACAATTGGTCACCCTTGTTTTTGTCATTCTGATAGTGGTGGGCACTGAATTGTTGATGCTGCCGGCTGTCACCTATAGCGGGCAAGGTGTTCCCTTTATAGATGCGTTGTTTACAGCAACTTCAGCGATTTGTGTTACTGGGCTCTCAACGTTTACTATTGCAGAACAATACAATATTTGGGGGCAAGCCGTACTGTTAGTATTGATTGAGATCGGTGGGATCGGCTTTATGTCGTTACCCGTTTTCTTTTATATCTTGGCAAAAAAACGTGTCCACTTAAGTACACGAATGATTCTGCGGGAGTCGCTGAATCTAGACCGGATGTCCGGCGAAGTCCAGTTGGCCTGGTATATCATTCGAATTGCTTTTTTGATCCAACTGAGCGGAATGTGTTTACTTGCCCTTGATTTTGTCCCCCGTTTTGGTTGGACCAAAGGGCTTTGGTTTAGTGTGTTTCATGCAGTCTCAGCCTTTTGCAATGCGGGATTTGATTTGTTCGGCAATAGTCTTGTTTCTTTCCAAGAAAACCCATTTGTATTAGGTGTGATCAGCATCTTGATCATTGCTGGCGGATTAGGCTTTTTGGTCTGGTTTGACGTGCTGCAAAGCCACGCAAAGCGCTGGTCCTTACACACTAGACTGGCCTTGATCGCTGTGGGTACGTTGTTGGTTGTAGGTGGATTAGGCTTTGTTTTGACCGAGATGAATAGTGATTTAGTCACAAGCAAATCTGTTGTTGCCCGTTTCTTTCACTACTTCTTTTTGGCGGTGACCCCGAGAACGGCGGGATTCTATAGTATTGATTACGCCACGATGAGCCAAGCTGGATTGATGTTGACCATGATATTGATGTATATTGGCGGTACCTCAGGATCGACTGCAGGAGGGTTAAAAACGACCACACTGGCTGTGTTGGTGATCAAGATCCGTAGTTTATTACGGGGACGTAGCCGGGCTGAAGTCTTTGGCAGAACCATCAAAGAGAGTGCTGTTTCTCGCGCATTCACGCTCTTTTTCTTCACATTCACTTTATGTGTGCTGGCCATTTTTTGCTTGTCGGTCACTGAGCGGATGCCAGGTATCTCCGATGGACTTTCTTATATCGCATTTGAAGTGTTTTCCGCTTTTGGGACAGTCGGATTAAGTATGGGACTGACTCCACATCTATCAGTCTTTGGAAAACTTGTAGTCATCAGCTTGATGTTCGTTGGTCGGGTGGGAATTCTCACCGTCGCCTTTTCATTATTGTCTAAAGCCAACAAAAGAGAAGTTGGTTATAAATACCCAGATGAGACAGTGATGATTGGGTAATTGGCGTTGATGTATCTGCTATTCAGTCAGCTTTTCCTGTTGATAGAAGTACTTGACTATGTTTATACGAATGAGATGCATCGGATACAAGCGCAGGTGAAAGATTGACTTAAAGTGGACTTTACCTGTTAAAATAAGAGGGAGTCTTTTCTCTTTAAACAACAAAGGAATAGGGAAATCTCGCATTTTGGGGCTGTACACGGGTTGCTATAGTCAGCCTAAAGGAAAGGATGTTTTTTATGGAAGATACGATCGGCACGATTGCCAAAAAATTCAAGCTTAATCCATCGACCTTACGGTATTATGACGCACAGGGACTTATCCCAGCAATCAAAAAAAATGAACAAGGCATGCGCTTATTTGATGAGGAAGCTGTGTCCACCTTGTTCACTATTGAATGTTTAAAGAAGTCAGGAATGTCGTTGAAAGAAATCAAGACGTTTATTACATGGTGTCAAGTTGGAGACGAGTCATTAGGGGAGAGATTGGCTATGTTCAATGAACGTAAAGAAGCGCTCCAAGCACAAATCAGTGAATTAGAGGAAACCTTGGCGTACATTGATTATAAGATTTCGTATTACACACAAGCGGTGGCTGATCAAACAGAAGCACATGTCAAAGATTCATTTCAATTTCATGGTGTGGCACGAGGGGAATAAGTCGTGGGTGTACCAGTCGAATGAAGACATCAGGTCACGCTTGATGAGAAGAACCGCATAATGGATAACAAATAAACAGCCCGCAAGCAATCGTAGTTGCTCAGACGGGCTGTTTATTTGTTTTGATTGGCAGAACTTAGGCGTCGATTTTTTTAAGCAATTTTGCTGGGACACCACCGACAACTGTATTTTTTGCGACATCTTTTTGCACGACAGCGCCTGCTGCAATGACCGCATTTTCGCCAATGGTTACGCCAGGCAAAATGGTGGCATGGGCCCCTATCCAGACATTTTTGCCGATCTTGATGGATGCTGGGTATAAGGATTTGCGTTCTTTGGGATCGATGCCGTGATTTAAAGTTGCGAGTACGACATTATGGCCAATGAGTGTATCATCACCAATATCAATGCCGCCCTGATCTTGAAATTGACAGCCTGCATTGATAAAGACATTTTTTCCTAGGGTGATATTTTTCCCAAAATCAGTATAAAAAGGTGGAAATAGTTGAAAGGTTGGGTCGACTGGCTTGCCGATCAACTCAGAAAAAAGGACACGCAGTTCTGCTTGTGTATGGTAAGTATTGTTGATATCCATTGTGATTTTTCGCGCCTCTGCACTGAATGCAGTCATTGTCTGGTGCAAGGGGGATCCGGCAGAGACCATTTGTCCGCTACGCAAGCGGGTATTGAATTCATCGATCATCAAAGTAATCAGCTCCTAATCAGTATCGTTTAACTAGCGGGTTTTTTTTAAACCAGCTTGGGTTTGTTTATATAAGTATACAAGGTAAACCTGACTTTAAGGCAAGAAATAAGATACAACGATTCCTTTCGCCGATGCAAAAGGGGTGATTTGCACTTTTCCATGTATGAATCAAAGATGTCATGTATACAGCTGATGAGGTATAATCTGTATATCATGGAAATGGAAAAAGGCGACAATTCGAACAACTGGTTGAGGGCATGACCAAAAGAATCGTGATTACGCGCCTATCCGTAAATAAGTGGATAAAGACAAAGGAGCGACTGCCATGTTCAACAACATTGTTTTGCTATTATCTATCGTGCCAATGCTGATACAAGCACTTATATTGTGGTTTTTATTTCGTGATAAGCAACATCTTACGAAGCGATTGAAGCTGCTATTCTATGGGATAAGTCTACTAAATGGTTTCACCGTCATCTTGTTTGGCTTGTTGCTCGGCTACTTGGCAGACGAGAGGATGATTACGTCGTTAATTTATATGATGTTCCCCATAGCTGGGAATGGAATGATGGTTTTGGTCAGTCTGTTGAAGATATAAACAATGTATGCGTAAAAATGCTCAGTCCTTCTGGTTGAATCAGAAGGACTGAGCATTTTTTTGTAGATGATATGACTGATTTTGTTATTTATTCAGCACAGTCATTGGATCAACCAATTGGTCTTGTGCCAGGCTTGGTGACAAACTCACTTCAAAGTGCAAGTGGGGACCGGTGCTGTTTCCAGTGCTGCCCATAGAGGCAATCACTTCACCTTGTGCGACCCTTTGGCCGACTTTCACAAGGTTTTGATTGTTATGGGCATATAATGTCGTCAATCCATTGTCATGAAGGATCGCCACATAGTTGCCCCATGAATAATGGCTTTCCGCACGAATCACGGTTCCTGCTTGGCTCGCATAGATAGGTGTGCCTAAAGGTGCTGCAAAATCGACCCCGCGATGGAATCCGCTGCCGCGAGGACCAAATGAAGAGGATACTTGCGGATCTTTCACAGGATACAACATCATTTCGCTGCCTTCTGGCAATTCGTGGTCATAGCTTGTTAGGGCATACGCTTCAATCAATGCGTTTAGTTTTTGATCATATTGGCTGTCTGTCGCATAACGACCAGTCAGATAGGCAGTGGCTTCTTCGTAGTCTTCGGTCTCCGATTTCCAGGCGCCTTTATAAAATTCTTCATTGTGGTCTAAGCCATTTTTCAATAAATCAGCGTAATCTTGTAAGGATTCCGCATACTCATTGTATTGTCTGAATGTCGCGGTAATTGTAAAATAATTGCCGGCTGTGTCTTCTTCTTGGGTACGGAAATTCACACCTTGTCCCTCAAACGTTCCTTTGATACCAAATAAGTTGAAATAAGGGGCTTGACTTAGCTGACTTTGACCATTGGCAGATTCCAAAATCGCTTGTGCGATCATCACTGACGCATATAAGTCTTCTTCTAGACCAATCTCTCGCGCCTCTTCGCCAATTTCTTGAATAAATGCCCAAGTTTCTTTTGTCGGTGTCACTTGCAAAGGGGTAGCTTCCGTGACGGTAGTCGTACTATTGTTACTAGATTGTGAACCTGAAGATGTATTGTTACCGGGTGCTGTGGTTTCTGGTTGTGTCGGTTTCTTCTCAGGAACACTAGGTATACTTGTTTCCGGTTTCTCCGTAGCTGGTGTATCAGGTTTTGCTGGTGTTTCTGGTGATTCCGGTACTTCTGGCTCTTCTGGGGTAGATTCTTCCGGCGTTTCCGGTGTTTCTGGCGCTTCAGGTACTTCCGGCGTGACGGGGCTCTCTGGTTCTTCTGGCACCTCAGGTACATCCGGTGTAGTCTCCTCTGGTATTGCGGGTGTTTCTGGCGCTTCAGGTATTTCTTCTGCTGGTTGTTCTTCAATAGTCGGTGCTTCTTCTACTACAGTCGCTTCAGCTGATTGCGTCGTTTCTTCGGTAGAGCTTTCCGTACTTTCATTCGCGACTACTGCGGCTGAAACGGGCAAGCTGGTTAATAATTGGCTGCAAACCAAGGCGATGGCGAGCCATTTTCTGGTGTGTTTCAAGACATAAAACCTCCTTTATAGAATAGTGTACCAAGGGGGGGCAAAAATGTTGAATCAAATTTTTCATGCCGGTGTGAAAAATTTAACAAGACAAAGCATCATCCAATCTATATTCTGGCTCATTTGCTAAAATAGAAAAAACAAATCGTAAAAGCCTATATTATCATTATACAAGAAGGGATGATTTTTTTGAAATTAAAAGGATACCAACCTGCATATCATGGGGATGTCATGGATTATGTCCAAACAAAAGAGCTGCTGACCTTTACTGGCAAACCCCAAGATGCGATCGCCATTTCAGCAACAACGCCGACCCATCACTCTATAGTAGTATACGAAGAAAATCGTCTTGTGTGTTTTTTTGTTTTGGATGAAGGTGTGTCGAAACAACAATATACATCTGAAAATGCTGCGTTTGTACTACGTAGTTTTTCGACAGACGCCCGATACTTGCGGCTCGGTTACGCAAAGAAGGCACTTTTACTGCTGCCAGACTTTGTGAGAGATCAGTTTCCCGAGATCAAAACCATCGTGCTTGGTGTCAATCAAAAAAATTTACCGGCGCAAGCCCTTTATGAAAAAGTTGGTTTTGTGGCCAATGGTCGTGTGATCGTCGGACCAAAGGGGCCGCAAAAAGTGATGATGTATAGACTTTAAGCGTAGAAAGCGATATGTCTAGCTGAAAAAAAGTGCGTGCAATTTGTCATTGCACACACTTTTTAGCTAGAGAATAGGTGAAAAATCTGCCGGTATCGTTTGCGCCGCATGATAGGCCTCCACTGCCAAGATTGCTTCTTTAAACATTTCCCGTGTAATTTCATAAGGGACATGCACGATATCATGGGTCGTCATCGCCTTATCCAAAATGGCATCTAAATCTGTGGTTGCATTCAAGTGCATGTCTGCTAAGCAGACCGGTAATTTGTTTTCTATCATAAAGTGATAGATCCGTTCAAACAGTGCCTCTTGTTGATCCATTTTTAATAGGGCCAAGACCCCATAGCTGACAGAAGCCCCATGGAGGTAGTCTTCCATTTTTGCTAAGACGGTTGTACCGTAATAAAAAGAGTGCGCCATGGCTGAGTTGTAGTCATTGATCACTAAGACCGACACCAAACCAGTCGTCACAATGATATCTAAGACCACTTGCTCGATCGAATAGGAGGGAATATTGGCCGCACTATCTGTTAAGGCTTGTGTGCCATAGGTCAGTAAGCGGTCGGTACACATTTTGCCGATTTGGATGCCCAATCCGTCGGTATAATCCAATTGATCGCCACGCGCAGAGAAAGTGGATTCGATTTCTTTTGATAAGGCATCGCCGATACCTGCCCACAAATATTTGTCTGGGGCTTCAGCGATGATGGCAATATCGATAAAAGCATGGGTCGGTGGTTTGGCGGGAAAGAATAACCCGTGCATTTCACCACTTTCGGTATACATCACGCATACTGCCGTCACAGGTGAACAATTGGAACCAATCGTCGGGAAAGTAAAGACGGGTTTGCCTAATTTTTCAGCGGTCACTTTGACCGTATCACAGACACGACCGCCACCGACAGCAAATAAGACATCGGCAGTTTGAACGCTAGGTTCTTGCATTAATGTATCTACGTTCTCATAGGTAGAGTTGCCGCCATACCAAAGGGTATCGATTATGGAAACTTCGTTTGTCAATGCAGCTTTGATTTTGTTTGCGGCTTTTTCGAGTGCTGTTTTTCCGCCGATCATCACAGCTGTCGTCCCATAAGGCTTGACGATATCGTTGATGGCGTTGTAGGCATCAGCCCCGATGGTATAACTTGGCAAGAATGTACTTTGACTCATATTATTTTCCTTCTTTCTTTGAAACTAGATTGGCTAAGATCGGTCCTGTGATTTGATGGATGACCATGCCAACGGCGGCGGGCGTCACGGCAGCTGCGACGGTAGCAAAATGAGCATTCGCTAAGGAAATGGCAAGGCCGGTATTTTTCATCCCCAATTGGAACATGATCGATTTGGCTTGTTTGGCGCTGACGCCGAGCATTCTACTTAGTCCGTAACCAGCGCCGTAGCCAATCAAGTTGTGGATCAAAACCAGCGCCATGACGATCAAGCCAGATTGCACGATGACTGCACCATTTTTAGCAACCGTGCCTGCAACGATCAATAAAATGCTGACAGAGGAAATCAAGACGAATGTTTGCAGCCAGCGGTCAATGTATTTGTGGATCATTCGGTGGACGATGACACCTAAGATAATGGGCACTAAGACCATTTGCAAGACCGATAGCAGCATTTCGACAAAAGAGATCTCGGTATATTTTCCAGCTAAGGTATAGGTCAAAAATGGTGTGACGATTGTGGCCAATAGGGTGGAAACAGTCGTCATTGAAACAGTGAGTGCCACATCGCCTTTACCGATGAAGGTCATGACATTGCTGGCGGTGCCGCCGGATACAGAGCCAAGTAGGACAAAACCGATGATCAAGCCAGAGGATAGACCGAATAGCTGTGCCAGCCCATAAGCGACCAAAGGACTGATCGTAAACTGAAACAAAATACCAATAATAAAGGCTTTGGGCTGAATAACGACCATCTTGAAAGCAGCAAAGTTCAAGGTCATACCCATACAAAACATGATGATACTCAACAAGTTGGTAATCCGTGGTGGGATCCACAAGAATGGTTGGGGCATGAAATAAGCGAGGATCATTAAAAGGATCATCATATAAATCAAATATTTATTCACAAAGGCAGCAATTGCATTGATCATCTTCATCGTAGGTTCTTCCTTCCGCATCCTGAATCAGCAGGATCATCTATTAGTGAATGTGCATCAAATGTTGTGCGCGTTTATTCGACAAATGGGAAATAGTGCCAAAATTGGGTATAAAAAAACATTCCACCAAAGAAGTTGTCTTCTTTTAGATGCAATGTGAATAGGGACCTTTTGAATACCTGATCAAAAAGTCCCGGCTATAATAATAAAAAAATATTTTGGTTAGATTTTCGTTTCACCATCTCTGTCACGCTCCTTTTGTCAGAAAATTCATAATATTTGTAATAATTTCTTTTTAGTCTACAAAAGTCAATGGTAAAAGTCAACCGCTTTGCGATAACTTTTGTCATTTTTTCTGAAATATGCGAGAAAACATAGAATGGTCAGACAATAGTTTGTGGATCACCTTATCTTTTTTGATCGTTGGTAGCGATAGATTTTTTTGCAATAAATATAAATCGATACAGTAAATGAAGCCCACATGAAATAATCATTAGTGAATTTTCAGAAAATTATTTACATTTGTTGTGGGTTTACCTATAATGAATATAATTATTGAGAGTGATTCTCATTTGCAATTATTTTTGAAGATTGAATGAATGATTCACAGAACATGGTTTCTTGTTGCTGGGTATCAAAAGGGGTTATATACATGTCGGTTGGGATAATCAAAACAAATCGGTGGTTGATTTCCACCATTATTTTTGTCAGTTTAATAGTAGCGATACTATTATCAGCAGGGATCGCTTTGGCCAATGGTCAAGCCGACATTTCGCTAGGTGAGGTCTATCGAATTTTGTTTTATAAATTGAGCAATGGGCTTTACGGCAGTGTGTCTGGGTTGTCAGATGCCAATATCAACATTGTTTGGTTCGTGCGGGCACCGCGGGTCTTATTATCGATTTTCGTTGGTATGGGACTGGCTGTCAGTGGGGCAGTCATGCAGGCGGTTGTGCAAAACCCATTGGCCGACCCTTATATCCTAGGGATTTCTTCCGGGGCTTCATTGGGGGCAACCTTTGCGATTTTGGTTGGCTTCGGCGGTTCAGCATTGATGTTGCAATTGGGCCTATCTTTCGGCGCCTTTATTGGTGCTGGGCTAGCCACTATTTTGGTGTTGGTGTTATCAGGAATCGGTGGTCGCATGACCTCCACCAAATTGGTCTTATCAGGGACCATCGTGAGTGCATTGTGCAGTTCGATCTCCAATTTGATCGTCTATTTGGCTAGTAATGCAGAAGGAATGAAAACGGTCGCTTTTTGGGCAATGGGCAGCTTGGCATCTGCTTCGTGGAATAAGTTGACTTTTATCATATTGATCGTTTCGGCTGTGACTGTCTTTTTTTTATCGCAGTATCGAATCTTGAATACGCTATTATTAGGTGATGAAGTGGCCTCGACTTTAGGGGTCAAATTGACTTTTTATCGTCGACTTTATATGATTTTGGCTGCGTTATTGACTAGTATCATTGTCGCAAATTCCGGGATGATCGGCTTTGTCGGTTTGATTATCCCCCATATCGTTCGTGGGGTCAGTGGCTCTGATCATCGTCTATTGATGCCGATGACGGCGTTGACCGGCGCGCTCTTTTTGATTTGGGCAGATGTAATCGCTCGCTCTATGTTGAACGGGGTCGAACTGCCAATTGGGATAATTACGGCTATTATCGGTGCACCTATTTTTATTTACATCATTGTTAAGCGACAATACAATTTTGGAGGATAAGTTGAATGAAATTAACAGTCGATAGACTCAATCTCACAATTGGTGATCACCGCATTTTGAAAGATATCTCAGTACAAACGCAAGATGGTCAGTTTGTTGGTTTGATTGGATCGAACGGCAGCGGCAAATCGACCTTGCTGAAAGCCATCTATAAAACCTTAAAACCTGACAGCGGGGAAATCCATCTTGGTGAGATGAACATTTTGAAGAGTACCGAAAAGAAAGTGGCTCAACAAGTTAGTGTGGTCAGTCAGTTCAATGAATTAAGTTTTGATTTGACGGTGGAACAGATGGTTCTTTTGGGAAGAACTCCGCACAAAACATTGCTGGAACAAGATAACCAAGCAGACTATGAATTGGTGGAACAAGCCCTCAAAAAAACAGGCTTAGGTCAGTATAAAAAACGCAGCTATCTTTCCTTGTCCGGCGGCGAAAAGCAGCGAGTCGTTTTGGCCAGAGCCATCACACAAGAACCGAGATTCATGGTTCTGGATGAACCAACGAATCACCTAGATATACGGTATCAATTGGACATCATGGAGACGGTCAGGAACTTACAGATTGGCGTCTTGGCTGCCTTGCATAATCTAGAACAAGCAGCGAACTATTGCGACATCATCTACGCCCTAAAAGAGGGGCGCGTCATTGGCTGCGGACCGCCAGAAACGTTATTGACCGAAAGTCTGATCGAAGAGATCTATGGGGTGAAATGCAGTATCTATCATCATCCAATCACTGGCGGATTAGGGTTTCATTATTATTTTGAAAAGGAGCAAGAAAATGAATAAATGGTGTAAAATAATTGGTTTAGGATTGGTTTTGGTAACATTGAGTGCTTGTGGAAGCGAGAACAGCAGTACGCAAGCTTCATCAAGCGCTGCCGAAAGTACCTATCCACTCACGATCAGCAACTATACAAAAGCAGAAGGCGGCTCAGAATGGACAGCGAAAGACCAGACCTTTGCAGCAGCACCAAAGAAAGTGTTGGCAAATACTCAACCAGCGGCGGAACTATTGCTGCATTTAGGGTTGAAAGATCGTATTGCAGGCGTTGGGGCGACATTTGGGGCAGCAGATGAATCAGTTGCCGCAGAATATGCTGAATTGAACGATTTAGGCAGCGATTATATCAGTAAAGAAACTGCCTTAAGTGTCGATCCAGATATGATTTTCGGACGAGGGGGATTATTCGACAACCAAGATTGGGGTGTCGGTACGGTCGACTCATTGAATGAAATGGGCATCCCAACCTACGTACAAGAAACGTCTGTCACAGGTGCCACCTTTGATTCTGTTTACAAAGATATCGAAAATTTAGGCAAAATTTTCGATGTACCAGACGCAGCAGCTGCATTTGAGCAAGAATTGAAAGAGCGCCAAGCCGCATTGGAAGAGAAAGTTGCGGATAAAGAGGTGCAGACGTTTGCCCATTTGTTTATGTCTGATCCAAGTGAAGTGAGTGTCTATGCCGCGCAAGATGAATCGTTTTTCAACAGCAACTTCGAAATGATCAAGCTGGATAATGTCTTTAAAGATTATTCAGGGGAAGTCAGCGTTGAAACATTGATTGAAACAGATCCAGATGTATTGATCGTAGGAGACTGGTCAACGATTGAAGGCAGTGTATCTGGGGAGGAGATCATCAAAGGTCTTTATGACAATGAGAAACTGTCCAGTATGAAAGCCATTAAGAACAAACAAGTCTATGCGTTAGACTATAACTATTTATTTGGTTATGGCTATCAAGCTTTGACCGGTTTAGAACAATTGGTTGATGAGATGGCGCAGGAATAATAGCGCTGATAAGGTGCTGAAGGAACAGCTTGGGATAAGACCAAACTGTTTTTTTTAACGTCATTTATGTGATATCCTGTATACAGAAGCAAGCGACTATAGGAATCGAGGTTTATGATGAATCAAATGATACGAGATGTCTATCAACATGTCCACCACACCTATCGACTAAAAGAGAATATCCGCTTTGAATTGGCCCACGGTACTGAAAGCAATTATGACCAACAGATAGAACATGGCAAGAAACGGGCACATCGATTATTTGATGCAGTCTTTCATGACACAGAGCGTATTCAAATAATCTTATTTGATGCAGCATATTCAAAGAAAGGTCATTTTACAAAATACTTATACAGCAATCATTATACGATCGTTGATCATTTTATGACGGATGCATTTAAAGCGTACTATACAGATGAAACATCGATTTTGGTTGTGGAAACATCCTTAGCTAACTTGAGAAAAATCAAGGTCATTGATGGAATCTGTTATGAAGACTTCAAGAAACCGGGGAAATTGAGGATAAGAAATGCTGTGGTATTCTATGAACCACAACGACAAATTATTTTGAACATTT
Organism: Enterococcus sp. DIV0876; assembly: GCF_050529585.1. GTDB lineage: Bacteria > Bacillota > Bacilli > Lactobacillales > Enterococcaceae > Enterococcus_D. Next base: position 2,911,925 of record NZ_CP172882.1, on the reverse strand, counting down.
ACGATGATCGGGGATGCGACGTGTGGTCGAAGAATATCCAGCAACAAAAAGCGATCTATCAAGAATTCAATGCGTGGATTTTGGATGATGATCGAGCAGCTATTGATCAGGTATTTGCCGCAATACCCTGATACGAAAAAGACCATATAAGCAGCAGAGAAACGTCTGAGCTGCTGACATGGTCTTTTTTTCTGTGGCCAAAACGCGTGGATTTTATTTCTTCTGTTCAGCTGAAATCAAGCTATCAACAGCAGACAATATTGCTGTCTGAGTATCCGCCGATGGTTGCCACCAAAAACAGCTTTGGCTTTTTGATTGTTGATCCGACGATTCATCTTCAAGAAGAGGGTGTCTTTTTTGGCTGGATGGTTAATAACGCAGCTAAGCGGATAAGTCTGTGAGGGATCTGTTTGGTTGTTACACGTGAAACCAAATGAGGGCATAGGTGTTGGATCAGTGCAGCTATTTGTTGCATGGTGATTTCACCATCGCAAGAAACGATGAACCGTTGACCAGCGACAGCTGGGGGAAACATCGACAAAAGATGGATCGGTGGCATCTTGCACATTGACAATCCGCAATGGGATATTCGGATATCTTTTGTCAGCTCCGGTCAATAATGCTTCTCACAACTTGAAACTGCCAGATATATGCTGGTCTAAAGATGGGTCAAAGATGGTGACTGGAGTGACCGTTGCGAATGTGAAGCCCTGTTTTTCAGCAGCAACGAAAGCCCAAGCGGCTTTTTCGGCAAGTAGTTTTGATTTTTCGTGAACCGATAATCCAGAGATGTGTGATCATTCGGCAAAAGAAAAGGCAGCCCTTGGTTTTTAAAGGAGTGTCAATTTTGTGAGTGACCATTTTTGATATAGCAAATACGGGTCATAAAATGAGTCCTAAGTTGATGAAAATTCGGTAATATTCGTTGCATTCAAGCAATGCTATCAGTTGTTTTTGGTCTATTTTTATTGCTTTGAAGATTGAAAAATGTTTGGTGAAACCATATACTACAAACTAAGAACAGAGTATTCAGTCATAAAGGAGGGCACACATGAAAAAATGGGTTGCTTGGTTAATTGGTGTGTTGGTTGTAGGTGGCGTGGTATATGGCGGAATTCGGTGGTTCTTTCCTGATGAATTTGTCAACACAAGCACCTTGTCAGAATATGTAGAGGCGATCGATGATCCACATACGACATTTTTGGTTAAGGAAGCAGCGGGTATCGTTCAAGTGACTTCTCGTATGCCCGGTGAGGAAAAGTCTGATTGGTTGAGCAATGAAGATTTGGTAGATGCATATACAGGAGATTGGCAAGTTTCCTTTGCTGTCCAAAATACCGAACAGACCGCGGTGATTTCTCTTAAAGATGATGAAGCGTTGTCCCAGGACATGCGCTACACAAATGATTTGACCTATGCCGCCTATGTTCCTTATCCAGCCCCAGACGGCAATGAGGTCGGTCTGTTTGTTTCCGCCAATGACCGATCGGTGATCGATGCAATCAAAAAGGCGCCCAAAACAGCTGAGACCTATAAAGACAAGGCAGAGATTCGTTATGTGGGTATTGAGACGGAATAAATGAGTGAAGCAAAAAAAGCTGATCACGATATTTTCGTGTATCAGCTTTTTGCATATGTGTGTATGTGGCCTGTTTTATAATAAAGGTAAAATCCAATTGACCCACATCCAGCTAAAGGGCATAATCAAAATCATCGCCGGGATCATATCGGCAACGGGGAACATTTTGACTTTGATCATCCGGAAACCAGTGGCTAACATCAAAATCCCACCGCAAGCTTTAAAGTCCAAAATCATATCTGGCGTTGTTAATGGGAAGATGAATTTGGCCAATAAGAATAACAAGAAAAAGATAATGAATTGGGGAATCGCGATCACTGAAACAACGAATCCTAAGTTACAAGCAAAAATGGCGGCGGTAAAGAAATCCAAAATCGATTTGGCAATCAAGACCGAACTGTCACCAGTCATTCCAGAATCTAAGCTGCCATAAATCCCAGTTCCGCTGGCACAAAATAGCACGATTACTGTGATCAATGTACTCATAAATTCATCTTCTGTCAGACTGATACTTTCATTTGGCACGATTTTGGCAATCGGTTTTTGCATCATTCGGGCACCTTTGTTAATGATATCTCCCAAGTGGATCGCCAAACCAAAACCAGTTCCGATAACCATTGCGAAAATAACGGCAGGCATATATTTCATAGGGGCTATCGCAAAGATCCCCATAGCCATCGAACAAGCACCGAAGACCAAATTGATTTCTGTTTTGAATTTTTCTGGCAATTTTTCTCCTAAAAAACCGCCAAGTAGGCCACCAAGTAAAACGGATAACGCATTGATAATGACTCCTGTAGGCATGAAACTCGCTCCTTCAATAAATATGATTGGTACAATAAGTACAACTGACAGTGCTAATTGTAACAAAGAATTTTTTCGCAACAATTCAAAAATCATGATAAAGTATTCTAAAATGGAATAGATGAGAGGCGTCTGGAATGGATATCCATAAACTTGAGATTTTTATCGATTTATCGGAAACATTGAATTACACGGAAACTGCTGAACGACAATTCACGACCCAAGGCAATGTATCAAAGCAAATCATTGCCTTAGAAAAAGAAGTCGGCGCACCATTGTTTGAACGGGCACACCGCAAAATCAGCTTAAATCCTTTGGGGAGACTTTTATTGCCCCATGCCCAAGAAATCGTGACCCAGTACCAGCAAATGCAACAACATTTAAGGGCCCAACTGTCCCAAGATAGTCTCGTATTGGCCATGTTGACGATCCCGACAATGGCCAACTATTATGGGTTTGAATTGATCACGAAGTTCCTTAAACACCATCCTGAGGTGGATCTCCAATTAAAAGAAGGTGAAGGCAATGCCTTGGTTCCGTTCCTCAAAAGTGGCGAAAATCATGTGATCTTCGCCCGTACCTTTCATCGGACGTCGAATGAATTCGATATGCTGTTGACAGAAGAGGACCAATTCGTGGCAGTCTTACCCAAAGACCATCCCTTTGCCGCCAAGAAAATGATTGATCTTATGGACTTGGCAGAAGAGCAGTTTGTCGCCTTAGAGGAAGATACGCTGATCTATCAGCCGATGGTCGATCTATGCCACGAAGCAGGCTTTGATCCAAAGATCACTTTTCGCAGTGCCCGAATCGATTTACTGCTAAATATGGTCGAACGAGATTTAGGCGTGTCTTTGCTGATGGCCAAGAGTATTGATCACTACTGGCTAGAACGGGTAGCAGTCGTACCGGTGTCCCCTACAAAGAAGAGTTACCTGTCCTTTATCCGCACCCAAAAAAATCATTCTCTCGCTAGTCAAATGTTTTGGCAGTATATTAAGGAAGAAATCAATTGAGGAAGTATGTTTATTCCAAATTGGAATAGCTAGTGACTGAAAGTGAATTGTTCTCTACGTGGAAGCCTTATATCATAAGGATGTAAACGAAAAAGGAGGAACAAGATCATGTCAAATACACCTTATGATTTACGTAAAGTCATCGAGGAATTAAAACAACTGCCTGGTCAATATCATGAAACAGATATCGAAGTTGATCCAGAAGCAGAACTATCTGGCGTTTATCGCTACATCGGTGCCGGTGGTACAGTTCAACGCCCAACCCAAGAAGGACCAGCGATGACCTTCAATAATATCAAAGGATTTCCTGGTACACGGGTCAATATCGGGACAATGGCTAGCCGTAAACGTGTAGGCCAAATTTTGCATCACGATTATCGGACATTGGGCCAATTGTTGCAAAAATCCGTTGAAAATCCGATTAAACCAATCAAAGTGGCCAAAGAAGATGCACCCGTTCAAGAAGTTGTTCATTTAGCAACAGATGAAGGATTCGATATCCGAAAATTGATCCCAGCACCTACCAATACAGAAGAAGATGCCGGACCTTATATTACACTTGGGGTTGTCCTAGGCTCTGATCCTGATAAAACAATGAGCGATGTAACCATTCACCGCATGGTTTTAGAAGATGAAGATACGATTGGCATGTATATTATGCCTGGTGGCCGTCATATCGGTCATTTCCAAAAACAATTTGAAGCCCTTGATCAACCAATGCCCATCACGATCAATATTGGTTTAGATCCAGCGATTGCCATTGGTACGACCTTTGAACCACCAACCACACCACTTGGTTACAATGAATTGTGGGTTGCTGGCGCATTGCGAAATGAACCTGTTCAATTGGTTGACGGTGTTGCTGTCAACGAAGTGGGGATCGCGCGTGCTGAATTTGTGATTGAAGCTGAAATCATGCCTAATCAAAAAATGCAAGAAGATATCAATACCCATACTGGTAAAGCAATGCCAGAATTTCCTGGCTATACCGGCGATGCCAATCCTGGTGTGAACGTGGTCAAAGTCAAAGCGGTGACCCATCGTAAAGACAACCCAATCATGCAAACAACCATAGGTCCAAGTGAAGAACATGTATCTATGGCAGGTATCCCAACTGAAGCAAGTATCTTAGGCTTAGTCGACAAAGCGATTCCAGGGAAAGTAGTCAATGTCTATAATCCACCAGCAGGCGGCGGTAAATTGATGACTATTATGCAAATTCGCAAAGAAAATGAAGCGGATGAAGGGATTCAACGCCAAGCAGCAATTTTGGCATTGTCGGCATTCAAAGAGTTGAAAACAGTCATTCTTGTGGATGATGATGTAGATATTTTTGATATGAATGATGTGATGTGGACCTTAAATACACGTTTCCAAGGCGATAAAGATGTCATCGTGATTCCAGGCATGCGCAATCACCCATTGGACCCTTCTGAATTGCCACAATACAATCCAGGTGTGATCCGTTTTAGAGGGATGAGTGCCAAAACGATTTTTGATGGTACAGTGCCATTTGATATGAAAGACCACTTCGTGCGGGCTAAATTCAAAGATGTACCAGATTGGCAAAAATATTTGGATTAAGCAAGTCTTCAGGAAAGAGGAATAGACATGACAAGAAAGAAAAAAATCGTGATTGGGATCAGCGGTGCTTCAGGTACGACTTATGCGATTGATTTAATCAAAAAATTAAACGCCAATCCATCCGTAGAAACCCATGGTGTCATCAGTACTTGGGCAAAGCAAAATTTAAAATTAGAATCAGATATGGGTTTGCACGAGTTAGAAGATTTGCTGGATTATCATTATGCAATCAATGATCTAGGTGCCACGATCGCCAGCGGTTCCTTTCTTGTTGATGGCATGGTCATTGTTCCAGCAAGCATGAAAACAGTTGCTGCAGTTTCTATGGGGTATAGTGATAACTTGATTGCCCGAGCAGCGGATGTCACACTGAAAGAACAACGGAAATTGATCATTGTTCCCCGAGAAACGCCACTAAGTACGATCCATCTGGAAAATTTGACCAGATTATCTCGCTTGGGTGTTCAAATCATTCCGCCAATTCCAGCTTTTTATAACCATCCAGAAACGATTGCTGATTTGGTTGATCATCAAACCATGAAAATCATGGATGCCTTAGGGATTGAAAATGATAGTGATGGCCGTTGGAAAGGGGAAGCCTAAATGCTGACGAAAACTTTTCAAACTACTGAAGCTGGCTATACAATGACTGCAGATGTTGCCTTTGTCGGCATTGATTTGCTGATCGTGTTGACCGGCGGTGATGCCCCGCATTTGGGAACAGTCACCGCAGTAGCTGATGATATGGCTCCTGAGACGATTCGTTTTCACAGCCATCATGGCCGCTACCATAAAGATGATGTCCTCAGTACAGTGATTGCGGACATCATTAAAGAGGCATTACCTGGACATTGCTTGATTACAGCCGGAATCCATGTCAATGGTATTTCAGATGAACAAATCAATGCTTCAGCCCATATGGCGCAAGAGATAGGGCAACAAGTATTGGCGTGGTTGCAGACAAGTGATATTACTGCTCCAGATGTCGTTTATACGCGGTTTCATCAGACATTTGATGCGTAGCAAATGCCGATAGACAACAGGTAAGTTTAAATAAGAAAGATGCGTCAATGTCAAAAAAAGCTGAGCTAAAAGCTGCATGAATATACAATAAAAAGATTTCAGGTACATGCCACAAGGAATGTACCTGAAATCTTTTTTGATATATTGATAAAAATGGTGTCTCGCTTGTACTTTGTGCATCTAACGTTTATCAGTCTCTGTCAAATTATAGATTTGCAAATTTTTCTAACAGACGAATCATTTGGCAAGTAAAGCCGTACTCGTTATCATACCAAGCAACGGTTTTTACTAGTTGGAAATCACCAGCTGTAGTGATTTCTGTTTGCGTTGGATCGAATATAGAGCCTTGTGTCGTTCCGATAACATCACCAGAAACAATTTCTCGATCATCGTATCCAAATGATGGATTGTCTACAGTATGTTTTTTGATTGCTTCATTGACTTCATCGGCAGTCACTTTTTTATCTAAAATAGTGACCAATTCAGTTAATGATCCGTCAACTACCGGCACACGTTGTGCATGACCTTGCAGTTTTCCTTGTAGTTCTGGAATCACCAACCCGATTGCTTTTGCTGCACCAGTCGAATGAGGAATGGTATTGTCAGCAGCCGAACGAGCAGCACGTAAATTGCCCCCGCGTACAGGACCATCTAACAACATTTGCGTTGAAGTATACGCATGTACAGTGGTCATTGTTCCCACTTTTATACCAAATTCATTGTTTAGGAAGTAGGCCATAGGTGCCAAACAGTTGGTCGTACAAGATCCAGCGGAGATAATTTTGTCATCTGCAGTCAACGTGTCATCATTGACATTGAAAACAATAGTTTTCATTGGTCCAGCAGGTGCAGATATCACCACGCGTTTTACGCCCGCATTGATATGGCTGGTCGCTTTTTCCTCAGAGGTATAAAAACCTGTACATTCTAATACGATATCTACGCCATTTTCTTTTACCCAAGGGATTTTACTTGCGTCTGGTTCTGCATATACCCGTGTTTCTTGGCCATCCACTACGATACCATCTTCAGTTGCTGTGACTGTTCCAGGATATGTTCCGTGTGTAGAGTCAAACTGTAACAGGTGAGCAAGCATGGTGGGACTCGTTAAATCATTGATAGCAACAACTTCAATATCATCTGATACTTCTTTGATCCGACGAAAGGCTAAGCGACCAATTCTTCCGAAACCATTAATTCCAACTTTTACTGTCATATTTAACCGACCTTCCTTAAAGTTATTTATCGTTCTTGTTTAATTGTGCTATCATAAGAAAAATTTGTCAAAATATAAGGCTTGCTTCGATAGGATAGGCAGGCGACCTGCTGAAAAGCGGTGAAACTTGCTATTCTGCCGGAACCTTTAGTTGAAAAAGCATGCATGGATGAACCGCAGACTTTGCATCAAAAAAGGCCCTATGCAGCAAAATAACTTCATTGACAGTTCAGTAAAAATTATTTACTCTAAGTATATATTTAGTAAACAGTAAACAATGAGGTGCGACGATGGCTAGTATGAGAGATATTGCAAAGTTAGCAGGCGTTTCGGTAGCAAGTGTATCTAGAATTTTAAATCATGACGAAAGTTTCAGTATCAATGAAAATACACGTAGAAGGGTCATTGAGATAGCCAATCAATTAAACTATTCCAAAGAAAAAAGCAGTTTGAACACGCGAGATGTAGGGGATGAGCATACGATTGCTATCATTACGCGACATGATATTGAATCAGAAAGAAACGATCCCTACTTTACAATGATTCGTACGGGTATCGAAAAAGAAGCAGCCAAGTGGCGATTAAAAACGATTAGAGCTTTCTCCATGCGAGAACCCAATAAAGATTTAAACCAATTAGCAAAGTATGGGGCAGTAATCATCATTGGAGAGATGACTCGTGAAGCGTTAAAAGAAATCAGTCAATATAATTCAAATATTATTTTAGTGGATAATTATAGTGATGAGATGGTATTCGACTGTATTCAAACAGATTTTGCACAAAAGACCCATCAAATTTTGTCTATCTTAAAGAAGAAGGGGCATGAAAATATTGCTTTTGTTGGAGGGGTAGCAAGTCGAGTCACAATATCTGGTGAAGTGGTCTATGATGCACATGAAGTGCGCGCAGAAAACTATAAACAATGGATGCTGTTAAACAAGCTGGATCAATACATGCATGTTTTTCAAGGAAAATGGTCACCTACGACGGGGCTAGAGTTTGGCAAACAAATTTCGAGAATGGATCCAATGCCTACAGCAATCGTTGTGGCTAGTGATCCAATGGCAGTCGGTATTTATAAAGCTATAAATGAAGAAGGGTTGTCTATACCTGAAGATATCTCAGTAGTCAGCTTTGATGACATAGAAATCGCGCAATTTATGACACCTACGTTATCCTCTGTGAAAATGAAGGCTGAAGAAATGGGACAAATAGCTGTTGAGTTGGCGAAAAATAAGATTTTAGGTGTACGAACGATGCCGATAAAGGTGATATGCGGAAGTGAGCTTATTTTAAGAGAATCGATTTCAGACAAAAAAGATCAACTATAATTGATCTTTTTTTGTTTTTAGGGTTGTGTAAACGTTAAGTAAACAACTATACTCATAATAGTAAACGTTTACAAATCGAATCAGAGGAGAAAGAGTATGAAATTTATTGATAAGTTAGCTGAGAAGATGGTTCCTTTTGCACAAATTATTGCCAATAATAAATATCTTTTAAGTTTAAGAGATGGGTTTATGGTTGCTTTTCCAGCGACAATGTTTGCTTCTATTATGATTATCATTCAAAATTTACCTTCTACTTTTGGTCTATCGGACAGGCTTCCTGAAGGAGTGATGACATTTTTGAATGACTTTTTTGGACCGATAGGGAATGCAACAATGAGTATCACAGCAATTTTTGTCGTTTTCGGTATTGGGTATCAACTGGCAGGAAAATATGGACAAGCCAAGCTCTTTGCAGGTGCGATATCGTTGTCTTCTTTCCTTATGCTTTTGCCATATGGATCTTCTGAGGAATTAGGAACGGTGATTCCTTTGTCTAAGTTAGGCGCGGAAGGCATGTTTGTTGGTATCATTACAGCAATTATTGCAACACAAATTTATTGTAAGATCAGTGCTGCTGGTTTCACGATCAAAATGCCTGATTCCGTTCCGCCGATGATTGCTGAATCGTTTATTGCGATTATTCCCGGTGCAGCACCGTTGTTTCTCTTTAATTTGATCCGATACTTGTTCACATTCACCACTTGGGGAAATGCCGTTGACTTTGTTTATGAAATCTTACAAAAACCGTTGATGGGCTTAGGCGGTACTTTGCCTGCCGTCTTGCTTGCTGTATTGTTTACCCAATTCTTCTGGTGGTTCGGTATCCATGGCACGTTGGTTGTAAATGCTGTCATCGACCCTATTATGAATGCGCTAGCAATTGAAAATTACGAAGCCTATAAAGCCGGTGCAGAACAGCTGCCCCATATCATCAATACAACTTTTATGGGTGTGTTTGTGAATCAAGGCATGCAATTAGGTATTTCAATTACCATGGCCTTCTTTATTGCACGTTCGATCCGTATGAAGAAATTGATGAAAACCGTTATTGCACCATCTGTATTTAATGTTTCCGAGCCGATGACATTTGGTTTGCCAATCGTATTGAATCCAATTGCATTTGTTCCTTGGATTTTGGCTCCATTAGCCAGTACAACGATTTCATATTTCGCGATTGCTGCTGGTCTGGTTCCACGTCCAATCGGGGCCACTGTGGTCTGGACGACACCTGTATTTTTATCAGGATGGCTTGGAACAGGCTCGATCGCCGGCGCTATCTTGCAACTAGTCACTGTAGCAGTCATGACGTTGATTTGGGTACCTTTTTTGATTGTGATGGATCGAGGGTATTTAAAAGAAGAAAAAATAGAACTAGAACAGTAATTTTTTTGTTGCGTTCTTTGGAACTACTAGAAAGGGGAGAACTACATGAAGACTGATACATTAACTTGCCGCTATCGAATCCGTGCAACACAAGCGGCATTTCATCAAGTTTTATGCGGTGAACAAAAAAAATACTTTGAAGCAAATCATGCAACAGGTCAATTTGCTGAAGGATGTCAAGTTAACATAAGGATGCAGACAAAAACATCCCCTGAAGTGGTTCCGGCTGTTATGACGGTAGAAAAAATAACGCCAGACGCATTTTGGTCAAGAACGGTTTACGAAGAAGGCGTCATTGATCAACGCTATATGTATACGACGCAACCGGATGGGCAACTAGTAGTCACCTATTCCGAACAGAGCCGATTTACGAAACCACAGTCAACCTATAGTTTTATGTTGGCAGCACTTTTTTATAAGTTCTTTTTCAATCGCGGGGTCAAAAAAAGATTGCGATATCTTGAGTCGGCCTGTGCACATGTATCGATCACATAGAGAAAAACAGGGAAATTGGGGAATAAAATGATAGAGATTATTAATGAAACAATGTTCCATTTATATAATGAAAAAATAAGTTATGTGATGACCGTTTTGCCGAATCAACAGTTGGGGCACGTATATTTTGGGCCTTCATTGGGAAAAATAGAAGCCTTCGATCAAACTTATTTGGATCAAAAGATGAACAAATCAGCAGGTACCGTCAAATTTTTTGAAGAAAATAATTCTTTTACTCTTGCAGATCGCTATCAAGAATTGCCAACTTATGGGACATCTGACTTTCGAGAAGGTGCGCTTACTATATTTGAAGAAGAAACCCCATTGTACACGGATTTTCAATTCAATCATTTTAGAACTTATTGGGGAAAAGAGCGTGATATATGCAAGCCTGCAAGTTTTGCAGCAACACATGAAAGCCAGAGTATTGAATTTGAGCTGATAGATACTGAACGAGAGCTGAGAATTGAACTCACATATACGATCTTTCAACATTTAGGAACAATTGCTAGGAAACAAAAAGTGAGTAATATGGGTTCAGAGGCAAGAAGAATCGAACGTTTTATGAGTGGGGTTTTAGAATTAAAAAATCGCGACTTCGACTGGCTTCATCTTTCAGGTGCATGGCTAAAAGAACGACATATCAAAACAACACCAATTACACAAGGAACAATGCGCGTGGGTTCCTTAAAAGGCGCTTCTGGACATCAGCACAATCCATTTGTTGCTTTGAAAGAAAAGAATACGACCAATGATCAAGGCTTTGTTTACGGTGCAAACTTGATTTATTCAGGAAATTTTTTGGCACAAGTTGAAATGGATGAGTGGAATAATCTCCGGTTGATGCTCGGCATCCATCCAGAACACTTTAGTTGGAAACTTGAACCGGGGGCCTCTTTTGAAACCCCAGAATGCATATTTACTTTTAGCGATTTAGGAATGAATGGACTGAGCCAAGAGTCCGCTCGATTCGTAGAAAAGCACATCATCCCACCTTATTGGCAAGAAGCAAAGCGACCAATTGTCTTTAATAATTGGGAAGCGACTTATTTCGACTTCGACGAAGAAAAATTATTGGCTTTGGCAAAAGAAAGTCGATCGTTGGGTATGGAATGTTTTGTACTAGATGATGGTTGGTTTGGTAAGAGAAATAATGACCGTAGTTCTTTAGGAGATTGGGTAGCTGATCCTGACAAATTTCCTAATGGTATCAGCCATTTTGCACAGAAGATCCACAGCCTTGATTTGAAGCTGGGGGTTTGGTTTGAACCGGAAATGGTATCCCCTGATAGTATGCTTTATCAAGAACACCCAGAATGGGTCGTCAAACATCCATATGATCGAGTATCAATTGGTAGAGGGCAATATGTCTTAGATTTTGCAAATCCAGCGGTGGTCGAAGCGATTTTTCAAGCGATGGAAAAGGTCATTATCGAAACCAAATTAGACTATATCAAGTGGGATATGAATAGAAATATTACCGAAGCCTATTCTGCATATTTGGCCGAAAATGGCATTGCACAAACAGAATTTTATCATCGTTACATGTTAGGTGTGTACGATTTGTACCAAAAAATATTGTCTGCGTTTCCCACTATCTTAATTGAAGGATGTGCGGGTGGAGGCGGCCGGTATGATTTAGGTATTTTGTTTTACAGCCCGCAAATCTGGCCAAGTGATGACAGTGATGCTGTCGAACGCTTGACGATTCAAACAGGTACATTATTGGGGTATCCAATGTCTAGCTTCAGTAATCATGTTTCTGCCAGTCCCAATCACCAAGTTGGACGTATGACGTCATTAATGTTTCGTCAACACACAGCCATGTTTGGTCCTTTAGGTTATGAGTTGGATCTGTTCAGTTTGTCTAGGCAAGAGAAACAGCAAATCAAAGAACATATTGCGTTTTACAAGCAACATAGACGGTTGTTAACATTTGGTACTTTTTATCAATTAGAAACAAGCGGAAAACAGAATGAAGTGGCATGGGCAGTATATGACTCGAATCAAGAAGAAGCCCTGATTGGGGTTTATCGTGTGTTGGCAACGGCAAATCCTGCTTCAGAAGATTTTCTTCAAATTCCATTTCTTGATGCGGACCGTGTCTATCAAGTCAATGAAACGCCAGTTTCCGGTCGGATACTCAAGAACTTTGGGTTACGCAAGCCATATCAATTTAACGCTGTAAATCATGAAACAGCACAGATAAAAGGTGATTTCCAATCTTTTGTTTATCATATACAAATAGCTGAGAATAAGGAGTAAAGTGATGGAGACGGAGAATCAATACTTTATGCACGGTGGAGACTACAATCCTGATCAATGGTTCGCATATCCGGATATTTTGAAAAAAGATTTGTCCTATATGCAACAAGCCCACATCAACACGGTAACCTTAGGTGTTTTCTCTTGGCATGCTTTAGAGCCCGAAGAAGGTAAGTATCAGTTCGAATGGTTGGATGAGGTATTTGATCAAATCCACGGGATTGGTGGACGGGTCATTTTAGCCACCCCTAGTGGTGGACGCCCACAATGGTTGAGTCAAAAATATCCGGAAGTCAATCGCACCAATAATCTAGGTCAAAAACACACACATGGGTTTAGGCATAACCATTGTTTTTCTTCGCCAATCTACCGTGAAAAAGTGCGTTTGATCAATCAAAAATTGGCTGAACGTTATGGTGATCATCCAGCTCTAGCAATGTGGCATATTTCGAATGAATTTTCAGGCGAATGCTTTTGCAGCTATTGCCAAGAAAATTGGCGTCAATGGCTGAAGAATAAGTATGGCGATCTAGCGACATTAAATCATGCTTGGTGGATGAGTTTTTGGGGCAATACCTATTCAGATTGGTCGCAAGTGTTGCCCCCTTCGCCTTTAGGTGAACATAAAGTTCATGGGATGGATTTAGATTGGAAGAGGTTTGTCACAGATATGACGATTGATTTTTATCTGCATGAATGCGCACCGCTCCGTGAAAAAACACCCAATATACCGATTACGACGAACTTTATGGCAGAAGGACATGCAACCCAGGATTTTATTCCCCTTGAAGGAATCGATTACGGCAAATTTGCCCGTTATGTAGATATTGTTAGTTGGGATAGTTATCCAGATTGGCATAATCATTTTGAATCGCTTGCCAGTACTGCGATGAAATCGGGATACGTACATGATCAATATTGGTCATTAAAAAAACAACCTTTTTTAGTTATGGAATGTACGCCTAGTTATGTCAATTGGCACCAATTCAACAAGGCAAAAAAACCAGGAATGCATATGCTGAGTGCCATGCAGCAAATCGCTCATGGATCGGATAGTACCTTATATTTTCAATGGCGGCAATCACGGGGCAATTCAGAAAAATTTCACGGTGCTGTGGTCAGCCATGATGGTTCTACACAAAATCGCGTGTTTAAAGAAGTTGCAGCGTATGGCGCACGATTAGAAAAAATCAAAGAAATAAAAGGAACGACGAGAAAAAAAGAGGTCGCCATCTTATTTGATTGGGAAAGTAACTGGGCGTTGAATCGTGGGGGGGGATATGGTCGACCAACACGAAGATACCAACAAACATTGCAAGAACATTATCGTTATTTCTGGGAACAAGATATTGCAGTAGATATCTTAACACCGGATCAAGATTTTTCAGAGTATAAAATCGTCTTAGCACCGATGCTTTATATGATGCGTCAAACAACAATGGAGAAACTAAAAAGGTATGTTGCAAACGGCGGGATTTTGGTTTCAAGTTATTTTGCAGGAATGGTCAATGAAAATGATTTGCTTTATTTAGGCGGGTTGCCAGAACCGTTGCGAGAGCTGTTTGGGATTGATGTATTAGAATTAGAAACATTGCTGGAGGATGAACACAATGAGATAAAATATCAAGGAAAATCATTTCAAACGAAAGATTACTCGGCAATTATCGATGCGCAATCAGCACGCGTATTAGGTGCATATCAGTGTGATTTTTACAGTGGTTCACCCGCCATCACAGAAAATCAGTATGGGGAGGGCGTCGCTTATTATCATGCAGCCAGAACCAATGGTGACTTTCTTCAAAGTTTTTATAGTCAGCTTGCAAAGAAGTTGAATCTAAGAAAAGAGGCCATAGCTGAGGCAAATCCTGCTGTGTCCATTCAAGGACGCATAAGTGCCCAAAGAAGCTATTACTTTGTGATGAATTTTTCTGAAGTGGACCAAGCAGTGTCAATGTTAAAACGTGTTGTAGATTTGGAAACAAATCAATCCGTAGAAAATACAGTGCTGTTGGCGCCCTATGAAGTTCGCATTTTTTATGTAGAAAATGAACAACAGTAAAATGTGTACACGGAAAAATTTTTAAGTACAGTGACAGGCGTCAATCCTATTTTGGAGGGATGCCAGTCATTGTATATACTGCACATTAACTCAGCTAGAGAAATGTGATCAAACATTACGTTTTTAGGAACAACAGGGCGAACCGTTCCGCTATTGCCGAGTCATCAAAGCAAACAAGCTATCCGCTAGACTACAGATTTATGAGCAATGCGCGCTTATAGCGTCAGCGGCAAAACAAATCTTTTATGCACAACTTCTTTCCTGTGCGCCATCCTTTGCTTCTTTTGTTCATTCCTAGTATAATGGCTTTGTTTTGCTAGTCGGATTTTGATGATCCGAGGTCAAAGAAATGGAGCGTAGATCATGACAACAAATTTTTGGGCTGAGTTACCATCGCCTTTTTTCGTTTTGGCACCTATGGAAGATGTAACAGATGTTGTTTTTCGTCACGTGGTGCAAGCAGCCGGCGCACCGGATGTTTTTTTTACTGAATTTACCAACTCAGATAGTTATTGTCATCCAGAAGGTCGAGACAGTGTCCGCGGTCGGCTGGTGTTTACCGAAGATGAGCAGCCAATGGTGGCACATATCTGGGGAGATAAACCTGAATTTTTTAGAGAAATGAGTATCGGACTGGCTGAAATGGGTTTTAAGGGGATCGATATCAATATGGGGTGTCCTGTGCCCAATGTTGCTGGTCGTGGGAAAGGCAGTGGCTTGATTTTACGTCCGGAAGTTGCTGCTGAATTGATTCAAGCAGCCAAAGCCGGTGGATTGCCAGTCAGTGTCAAAACCCGTTTAGGCTATACAACGTTAGATGAAATGGACGCCTGGTTGACCCATATTCTAGAACAAGATATTGCAAATTTATCGATCCATATGCGTACCCGCAAAGAGATGAGTAAAGTCGATGCGCATTGGGAATTGATTCCAGCAGTCGTAGCATTAAGAGACAAAATCGCCCCCCACACAAAATTAACGATCAACGGTGATATCCCAGACCGGCAAACGGGGCTGGCTTTAGCTGAAAAATATGGCGTAGATGGTTTGATGATCGGACGCGGTATCTTTAAGAACCCCTATGCGTTTGAAAAAGAACCCAAAGAACACACTTCTGAAGAATTGTTAGGGTTGTTGCACTTGCAGTTAGATTTACAAGACCACTACGCACAAATGGTCCCGCGTTCGATTTCAGGACTCCATCGTTTTTTCAAGATTTACGTCAAGGGCTTTCCTGGCGCCAGCGAATTGCGAGGGAACTTGATGAATACCAAGTCAACGGATGAAGTACGTCAGTTATTAGCAGAGTTTGAAGCCAGTAAAGAATGAAGGGAAAGTATTGAGCGGTGTCTAGCTCAATACTTTTTTTGCTATAAAGCAAGATGAAGTAAACGCTATTTTTAAGGCTTTCTTGACATTAGATAGGTACCTATGTAAAATAGAAAAGGACTTTTAAGTAGGTACCTATCTAATTATGCTCAATCTAATATCCATTGTACATAGTAGAAATCAATAAGAAAGGAGTGATAGCGATATGGCCTATTCAGAACTGGAGATCGTTGAACGATTATTTGAAGTATATAAGTTGAATCGACGCTATGCAGAGAAAAAATATGGCAATTTTATGCCAGGACGTGGTCAGTTCAATTGCTTGATCGTGCTGGACGAGAAAGGCACTTTGACCCAAAAAGATTTGGCTGCTTATCTTGCGATTCGTTCTACTTCAACAGGTGAATTGATCAAAAAGCTGGCGGAAAAAGGTTTGATCAAAAAAGAGATCGATCCAAAAGACAAACGCAGTCATTTGATCTCACTGACCGAAGCGGGCAAAGCGGAGGCGCAATTAATGAAAGACAAGCGAAGCAAAGCACATACTGAAATGCTGACTTATTTGTCAGAAGAAGAGAAACAAGTATTTGGTGAAGGATTAGCCAAAATCGAACGATTTTATCATGAGAAGGAGGCACACATGGATTGAGTGACCTAAATGAAATAAATGAACCGAATATGCAACACCAAGAAAGAACGGAAAGGCAGCGTACACTGATTTTTATCAACTTGATGATCACTTGTATCGCAGTATCCATGTTGGCTACCGCTTTAACGACGGCATTGCCCGCAATCGTAACAGATTTAACTATTTCAGTGACCACGGGTCAATGGTTGACAAGTGGGTATTCATTGGCAATGGCGATCGTGATGCCGTTGACGGCTTATTTGATGAACCGAGTACCAACAAAAAAATTGTATTTGTCGGCCTTAGCAATTGCCTTGGTTGGCTTATTGTTGTGTGCGGCAGCACCAAACTTTTATGTGATGATGGCAGCGCGAATTTTGCAAGCGATTGGGAATGGGATTTTAACGGCAATGGCACAAGTCATTTTATTGACGATTTATCCAATGAACCGGATTGGTGTCGTGATGGGCTGGTATGGCTTGTCGATTACCGCAGCCCCCGTGATCGCACCTACATTGGCTGGTCTAATCGTTGATCGTTTGAACTGGCACGCCATATTCTACATTGTTGCTGCGATTGTCTTGGTTTCGCTGATCTGGGCGATCCGTGTTTTTGATGATGTCTTGCCGACAGCCAAGAGTCGCTTTGATCAAGTCTCTTTTGTCTTGAGCGCGTTCGCTTTCGGTGGGATTACGTTAGGTTTTGGAAACATTGGCAGTTATGGAATGATCAGTTTGCCTGTGTTGGGGTCGTTAGGTATCGGTTTGTTGACGGGTGTCTGGTTTGTGTTGCGTCAACTCAAATCAACGCATCCATTCCTTGATTTGCGGGTACTAAAAACCAAAGAATATGCAATCAGCGTTTTCGGCAGTATCATGCTGTATTTGGTTTTAATGGGCTCTGCCATGCTTATGCCGCTTTATGTACAATCGATTTTAGGCAAATCAGCAACGATTTCTGGACTGGTGATTTTACCTGGATCACTGGTTTCCGCTTTTTTAAGTCCTGTTGCTGGTCGTATTTATGACAAGGTCGGTATTCGCCTGTTAACCCTTTTTGGCGGTGGTTCTTTGGTCTTAAGTAATATCGGCATGTATTTCGTCCATATGGATTCGAGTATTTGGTTGGCTGTGGGCTTAAATATCTTACGCTGTGCCGCGACGGGGTGCTTATTGATGCCCTTTGTTACGTGGGGCAACAAAAATATCGCATCTGAATTGACAGCACATGGCACGGCTTTGTTGACCTCTTTACGCACGGTAGCTGGGGCGATCGGAACAGCGCTGTTTGTTGGGATCATGAATAGTATTGCCAAAAAGAGTACAACCTTGACTGGAACAGCTGCATTGCTTCATGGCATGAACGTGTCCTTTTTGTTGATGACGATCGCTTCAGGTCTCCTTTTTGCAACAGGCTTGTTCTTGATTCGCGACAAAAAGAATGATGCACCAGTTTGGGACGAAGGGTTAGAAGAGCCTATTGACTAAAGAGCGTAGAAAAAAATGAAAAAGACGAAGAAAGTTGCTGCTTTCTTCGTCTTTTTTTCTGAAAAGGATATGAAATGTCGGGATTTCCGCTATAATAAGATAACTTATACAAGAGGAGGCGTATTTTTCTCCTGATCGATTGGTTGTCGATCATCAGAAAAAGCAAAAATCAAATGAAAAATAAAGGAATATATTATGGGTTGTCGGCGTATGTCTTATGGGGGCTGATCACCTTATATTGGAAGTTGATCGTTGGTGTTTCCCCGCTAGCTACGATGTGTTATCGTATTTTGTGGTCATTTGTGTTTATGATGCTCTTTATTTTGATCACAGGTAAATATAAGCAGTTCATGAATGAGTTACGCATATTATGGGACAACAAGATTTTCGCTGGCTTGATCGTATGCGCTTCTGTGCTGATTTCCATCAATTGGTTTACCTTCATTTTTGCCGTCAGCACAGGGCATGTCATGCAAGCCAGTTTAGGGTATTATATCAATCCGTTGGTCAATGTTTTACTCGCGACGCTGTTTTTGAAGGAACGTTTGCGTCGTTTCGGTATCATTGCTTGTATTTTGGCCAGTATCGGTGTAGTCATGCTATCGATCCAAACAGGCAGTATTCCGTATGCGTCATTGATCATGGCATTTTCTTTTAGTACGTACGGCCTGATCAAACGCCGTATTCCAATTAGTTCTGTGACAGGTTTGACAGTAGAGACGGGGATTATTTTGCCTTTTGCACTGGTGTATGTGCTTGTTTTTTCTAGTGTTGGGTTTATGGATTATGCAGTACAAACAAATATATTGCTAGCTGGTGCTGGGATTGTAACAGCGATTCCATTGCTGCTGTTTGCGGAAGCTGCCAAAAGTATTTCTTATATTACATTAGGGTTTATTCAATATATCAATCCTACGATCATGTTGCTTCTGGCGGTTTTTCTTTTCCACGAAACGTATACCTTAGCACAATTTTCTGCATTTGCCTTTATCTGGTTAGGTATCGCTGTTTTTACTTATGGTACTCTTGGAGGGGCAATCAAAGAGCGGCGAATGGATACTGCTAAAAAGTCAAACCTGTAGATGGAACGAGCGTGCAGACGTTTGTTCCATCTTTCTTTTTATTAAAAAACAAAGAAGTTTATAGAAATGATTCATTTTTTAAGGCGATTGGTCTAGTTGGATAACAGTCATAAGATGAGTGAAAGATTTTGTTTTTGAAAAGGGTTGCATCTGACAAATGTGTGTGTTATTATTCTTTCAGTTACAAGGATTGTTACTGTTCGGCAGGCAAAACCAGAATTGACCGTAGTGCACTGATGGGGAAATTCTAGGTTTTTTTATTTTGGAGTGAGGGAAAACGATGGTTATTGGGAAAATCTTGAATAATAATGTCGTGATCTCGACAAATGATGCTGGCCAGGAAGTCATTTATATGGGACGAGGCATCGCTTTTAAGAAAAAAGTGGGTGACCCAGTTGATACAGCTTTTGTGGAAAAAGAATTTATCTTAAAGGATACCTTTACTGCAAATCAGTTTCAGCAATTGTTTTCTGATATCCCCATAGAAGAAGTTGAAGCAGTCAAGCAAGTGGTGGATGATGCGGAGGCTGCCTTGGGAGTGGAATTGTCGCCAAACATTTACTTGACTTTAACGGATCATATCCATTATGCCCTGGTTCGGGCCAAAGAAGGAATTGAAATTCCTAACCCACTCTTGTTCGAGACACGCAAGTTTTATCCAAAAGAATATGCGGTGGCCGCAAAAGCGATTGCGTATTTTGAAGAAGTTTTTGAGGTCGCGTTACCAGAAACCGAAATAGGATTTATTGCTTTCCATATCGTGAATAGTGAGCAAGCAAACGGTACAATGGAAACAACGATGCAAGCTGTTGAGATCGTACGGGACGTGTTGGCGATCATCAGCCGTTTTTATGGACGGGTCTTTAATCCCGACTCGTTGAATTACCAGCGGATCACCACCCATTTGCAGTATTTTGCGCAACGTTATTTAAGTGATGAATTGTCTAGTGAAAAAGATGAATTTTTATTTGCACTTGTGCAATCAAAGTACCCGAAAGCATTTCAAACGGTACAGCGTATCAACGCGTATTTGATCAAGACCTATGAGAAGTCGATCGGTGAATCAGAAATGATCTATTTGACGATCCACATCGAACGCGTGGTCAACGATCAAAAATAATTTACATTCAATCGTTAACGGATTGTTACTGTTCGGCAGGCAAGACCCAGATTGAAAAGACAACAGTCAGTAGTGTTTATTTGCTGATGGTCGTTTTTTCAATCTGGGTTTTTTTATACAAAAAAAGGAGTGTTGAAAATGAGTACAAACAAAGAAATCGCTGAACGCGTATTAGCGGCAGTCGGCGGCAAAGAAAATGTCAATAGTGTGGTCCACTGTGCCACTCGATTGCGGTTTAAATTGAAAGATGAAGAAAAAGCAGATACAGCAGGTTTGAATCAAGACGATGATGTGATTCAAGTTGTCCAAAGCGGCGGCCAGTATCAAGTGGTGATTGGTAGTCATGTCAGTGATGTTTACCGTGAACTAAATGGGGTAGCAAATTTTGATGGTGCCGCTGAAGCTACAGGTGAAAAGGGCAACATATTCAATCAGCTGATCGATATTATTTCATCTATTTTTACGCCGTTTTTAGGCGCGATGGCAGGAGCCGGGGTCTTGAAAGGTTTCCTGACCTTGGCATTGACCTTGAATTGGCTGACCGCTGAGTCTGGTGTATACACCGTCTTATATGCGATTGCCGATGGCTTGTTCACTTATTTACCAGTTATGTTAGCTTTTACAGCCGCTAAGAAATTCAAAACCAATGAATTTTTGGCCGTTTCTTTAGGAATGGCCTTGGTCCATCCAAATATCACGGCCTTAGCTGGGCAAACATTGCACTTCTTTGGTATTCCTGTGATTATTGGAGCAAGTGCATATACATCATCTGTGATTCCGATCATCTTGGCGGTATTCCTGCAAAGCTATGTTGAACGTTTCTTTAAAAAAGTGATTCCTAGTTTCTTGCAGATCATTTGTGTACCATTGGCCGTTTTCTTGATCATGGCCCCGTTGACCTTTATCGTTGTTGGCCCATTGGGTACGATTCTTGGTAATCTTTTGGGCAGTGCCTATTCAGGTATCTATGACTTTAGTCCACTGGTGGCAGGGGCTGTCATGGGAGGATTATGGCAAGTATTTGTGATGTTCGGCATGCATTGGGGTTTTGTGCCGATCATGTTGTTGAATTTAAGTCAAAGCGGTGTGGATACAATGGTGCCCATGTTGTTGCCAGCTGTTGTGTCACAAGGCGGTGCGGCCTTGGCAGTCTTCTTTATGACTAAGAATGTGAAATTAAAAGGATTGGCATTATCATCAACGATCACGGCATTCTTCGGGATCACGGAACCAACCGTTTATGGGGTGACCTTGCCATTGAAAAAACCATTTATTGCTGCTTGTATCAGTGGTGCGATCGGTGGCGCATTTATTGGTTTTAGTCAGGTGCAAAACTATACGTTTGGGTTAGTCAGTGTCTTGAGCTTACCTTCATTCATTCCTCAAGATACCAAAGATTTAAGTGGTTTGATCGCTGCATCGATCGGTACGGCGATTGCGTTTATCGCAGCCTTTGTCTTGACCTTTGTGTTACGCTTTGAAGACAAACCAGAAATGGTGCCAGCCAAAACATCAGATGCACCCGCAACACCAATGACAACCAACAGTGCCGAACGAATCGTCTTGAGTAGTCCGTTAGAAGGGAAAATCGTGCCCTTAGCTGAAGTGAAAGATCAAGTTTTTTCATCCGGTGCACTGGGTAAAGGGGTAGCGATCGAACCTGCTGTCGGCGCATTATATGCACCCGCGGATGGTACGATCACGACACTATTCCCAACAGGCCATGCAGTTGGCTTAACGACCACAGATGGTGCGGAAATCTTGATGCACATTGGAATGGATACAGTTGAGTTGGAAGGCAAAGGATTTGATACGTTCGTTAAACAAGATGATCAAGTCAAACGTGGTGATTTATTGGTGAAGTTTGATTTAGATGTCATCAAAAATGCAGGTTTTTCAACCGTAACCCCCATTGTTGTCACCAATACCCCCAACTATTTAGATGTATTAGACATGAATCAAAGTGATGTATTGCATGGAGAAGATTTCTTGGCAATCGTGAAATAAAACAAAACTGCTGCAAAAAGAGGATACAAATTCTTTTTGCGGCAGTTTTGCTGTATAGGGAATCGTGCGCCATAAAACTATGCTTCTTCTTGCAGCAAACCATCTTTCATCCGATAAATTCGATCACTCCATTGGGTCATCCGGGGGTCATGGGTGACCATGATGATCGCTTTTTGCTTTTCATGAGCCTCTTTAGCCAACAACTGAACGACTTCAAAGGCGTGGTCGGAGTCTAAACTTGCTGTCGGTTCATCTGCCAAGATGATGGCAGGATCGTTGCATAGTGCTCGGGCAATCGCAACCCGCTGCCGTTCGCCCCCAGAAAGTTCTTTGGGAAATTTATCTCTTAGCGCCCAAATATCAAGAGAGCGAAGCAAGTCTGCGGTTTTGGCTTCTTCGTGACTTTTGTTTAGTTTATCGACAAAAACGAACTGTTCTCGGACGGTTAAAAAGGGCACCAAATTTGCGCTTTGCAAGATAAAACCGATTTCTTCAAATCGGGCTTTTGATCGTTGTGTTCCTGACAAATCGGTAAAGGCGCGTTTGCCGATCGTGATCGTGCCCGCTGTTGGGTTTTGCAATCCGCCTGCTATCGTCAAGAAGGTACTTTTCCCTGAACCAGAAGGACCGACGATACTAATAAACTCACCCGCTTGGACCTCAAAGTCAATGCCTTTTAAAGCTGTGACTTCAGTATGTCCTGTGCCGAAGCGTTTGATAATGCCATGCATAGATAAGACTGTTGTCATCTTATTCGCCTCCTATCGCTGTTATGGGGTCAACTTTTGTCACGGTTCGAATGGAAAAAAGACTGCCAATCATCGATACGAGAATCAATATCACGCCGTAGAGTGTCCATTGTGCCATATCGACTGTGAAAGGCATCGCTGCAGGTAACACAAAACGCGTCAAATAGCTTAGCAGGTAGGCCAGTACAACCCCTGCCATACTGACGATCAAGGATTGCCCAATGATGGAACGTACCAAGTAGCTTGTGGCCACGCCTTGGGCCTTCAAGATGCCAAAAAGAGTGGTTTTTTGCAGAGTCATCACATACAAAAAGATACCAATAACTGCTGCGACAACAATGAATAAGAAGTAGATCATCGCATTCAAAGTTAATTTTTCTGCGGCATAGCCAGGTAGATTTTGAATGAAATCATTCATGCTCAGCGCAGTTAATTTGGTTGTTTCATCCTCATTTTTAAGGGTAATCGCTGAAGTGTCCGATTTTGTGGCAATCAATGTGATTGGTTTTTGACTATCTTCAGTGGATGATTGACCACCATATTTTAGTTGGGCATAGGCATCCAGATTGAGGTAAAGAACCGGCACCACGCTGTATGTTGTTGCTTTGGTGATTCCTACGATCGTAAAGACGTCATCGCTGCTGCCTAAAAGGACTTGATCCCCTAGGTTGAAATCATCTGTCAGTAAATTTTCAGAGACAATGATTTCGTTGTCCGCTTGATAGATACGTCCATCGATGATTTTTGGTACAACAAAACTATTTGGCTTGGCGCCAAAAATTGAAATATTGGTTTTACCGGAATCGTTTTTATGAGAAATCGCCGAGGCAGTGATACCAACGGCAGCTTTGTCTTTTGCTGTAACACGATCCAAGTCGCCTTGTGTGAGAATCGATGCGCTGGCAACCTTGTTGCTATCCTCTGATAAAATGATCGAAGATGCCCCCCAATCACTGACTGCTTTCTTATGGCCATCTGATAAACCATTCGCTAGTCCTGATAACATAAAGACAACATACGCCACGAGGAGCATGATGCCAATGATCAAACTATACCGTAACTTGGCATAGCGTATTTCTTTCCACGCTAGATACATAGTTGATCTCTCCTTTCAAAATGTATCATACACCTACGGTGACACTTTGTCACCGTATTTGTTTTCTTTTTTTGTGCTATAATTTTAAAAAACGAAATAGGAGGTCAACAGTATGCCAAAATCGACCTTTCATCATTTGCCCCCAGAAAAAAAAGCGTTCGTCCGCAGTGTATTGCTGCAAGTCTTTGCCAAACAACCATTGAGTCAAGTGAAAGTCAGTGAGATCGTGCATGATTTGCAGATGTCACGGGGAATTTTTTATAAGTATTTTGAAGATCTAAATGATGCCTACGATTATTTGATCAAAGATGCTGCCAACAAGATTCATGGCCGTATTTTACAAAGAATCGGGCAACACCATGATGATTTCTTTGCAGGTTTGGCTGTTTTTTTAACGGAAGCTTTGGCATATGAGCATTCCTCTGATGCCTACAAAGAATTACAACTCTTGACACAAAACAGTTATTTATTTTCCTATCGCAGTGCAGAACCCCATGGTGCTGAGGCTTGGCAAAAAATATTATCTGCCAATCATTTCAACATCAATGGGGAAGCCGAAGCGATGAGCTTCTTGTATTTCTCTATGAAGTTGGTTATTGATAGTTTGACGGATGCCTATGCCAATCAATGGACGGCGGAAGCATTGCTCCAAGATTTTGAGTACAAAGTCAATTGGTTGAAGTTTGGGATACAAGGGTGAAAAGCAGGCGTGTAGCAAGGACGTTTGAACAGACATAAAGATATGCACAGATGCTGACTGTTTTTTTATGTGGGCATAAAATAAAAGTCGACTGCGGTGTTGACTGGCTACGAATCAAGTGTTGGTAGCAGTCTATATCGCGGTCGGCTTATTTATGTATAACTAAGGTTTTCGGCCAAAGCTGTTAGCGCGGGGATATTCAATAAGGTGTAGCCTTTTCTATCTTTTTCAATCAATTTATCTTCACGAAAATTTGTGACAGTTCGTAAAAGATGTCGATAGCTGACATTTAAAATGGCTGCACAAGTAGTCAGTTGAAAGGTGAAATGCTGGTTTTCTTGATTATCTAACATGAATTTTGCTAAGCGGGTTTCAACAGGGGTCGTCAACGAGTTTGCTAAGTTGATGCCAGCGTTTAAACGATAACTTAATAACTGACAGACAGTTTGTAAAAACCGAACATCCTGTTGCAGCGTAGCACGATAACGTTTTAAAGGGATAGACACGCAAATACAAGAAGATGCTGCTTTGACGCTGCTCTTAGGCACTAATTCCCAAAGAGAGGAGGCTTCCCCCAGAGGTGCGGCTGGTTGGGCATAATCGATACAAATCGTTTGGGTATCCGAGGAGAAGGAATACACCATCACCGTCCCTTCTACTAAGAAATAAAGGTATTCTGATGGGGTTTCTGCACGTATCAAATGTTCTTCTTTCTCAAATAGCTGTAAAGTGGCCATCGACAGTAAATCATTGTCCATGTAATCTTGCAAGTCGAAGGTTTCAATGTATGTTGAAAGACGCTGATTGTCTTGTATTGTTTTCATCATAAGTACCTCCTAAGTCGTTTTCCCTAGTATAACGTAGTTATTCTGGAGACTCAACACGAACGATAAATATTTTTTTATGTAAAATGTATGTAAATTTAAGGTAAAATAGGACATGTGTCACTTCCATCTTGTACAAAAATTGCTATGATTTACAGGTAACCAAGTGTCAACCAATAGGAGGGAAATACATGTTCATACGAAATTTAACTAAAGGGCTTGTTGCGATGGGTTTAGTGTTGCTTTTAGGTGGCTGCAGCAGCGGCAAGGATCAGCAAACTGCAGAGAATGAGAAATTAGTTGTTCAATTTGTGCCAACCAACAATGATGGCACAATGGAAGCAAAAGCCAAACCATTTGCTGCGTATTTATCTAAAAAATTAAATCGTGAAGTTGAAGTGACGCTAGCGACAGATTACTCAACGATTGTTGAAGCGATGGGTTCAGGGCAAGTAGATCTTGGAATCATGCCTCCAGCGGCCTATGTACAAGCCAAAGATATGGATGCAGCTGAAGCGATTTTGACTTCGCAATTAGGTGAGTATGATCAAGAGACAGGACTCCCCCTTGAAGGAGAGAAAACCAATACGTTTAAAGGTGAGATTTTGGTTCGAGCAGACAGTGGGCTCAATAAGTTGACTGATTTAAAAGGGAAAAAAATAGCGACCTTAAGTCCAAATTCTGCCAGTGGCTATATTTATCCAGTAGCAGAAATGAAAGATGCGAGTGTTGATCCGACGACAGATGCGACGCTGACAACAGTCAATGATATTCCAAGTGAGATCACAGCAGTCTTAAATGGGCAGATGGATGCTGCGTTTGTTTTTGAAGGTGCACGGAATGTATTTGCATCAAGTTTTGCCGATAATGATCTGTTTACTGAATTGAAAGTGTTGTATTTGACAGAAGGAGATATTCCGAATGATGCGATCGCAGTCCAACCAACGATGGATGATACGCTGAAATCAGAAATCAAAACAGTCTTCTTGAATATGGCGGATGATGAAGAAGGTGCAGAAGCGATGGCATTATGGGGACATCAAGGTTATGAAGAGGCCGCAGACGCTGCATATGACACGATTCGTGCGTATACAAAAAAAGCTGCTGAGTAATAATCATCAAGTATGTTTCCTTATGAAATGGTGAATGAAATCAGAAGATAGGCCCATAGTCAGAGGGGCTATCTTTACATAGATGGAGAATAAAAAATGATAACATTTGATCACGTATCAAAAACCTACCCAAATGGTGTACAAGGATTAACAGATATCCATTTTACGATAGCACAAGGAGAGTTTGTAGCAATCATCGGATTAAGTGGTGCAGGTAAGAGCACCCTGCTACGGGCGATCAATAGGTTAGTACCTATCACTGAAGGGGACATTCGTATCAACGAACAGTCAGTGACCAAAGCAAATAAGAAAGAACTGCGTCTGATTCGCCGGCAAATCGGCTTGATATCTCAGCAATTCAATCTGGTCAAACGCAGCACGGTTCAGAAAAATGTATTATCAGGGAGATTGGGATATTACAACACGTGGAAGAGCATTTTGGGCCTGTTTACACCTGAAGATTATCAACATACACAGACAGCATTAGCTTCTGTAGGCCTATCAGATAAGCTGCAAACACGCAGTGATCAGCTTAGCGGTGGACAACAACAACGGGTATTGATTGCTCGAGCGCTGGTGCAGCAAGCCCCAATTATTTTAGCAGATGAGCCTGTGGCTTCTCTTGACCCAATCACAACAGAAAAGGTCATGCGTGACTTACAACAAATCAATCAAACAATGGCAAAAACGATTGTGATCAATCTGCATTCGATCCCGTTGGCTAGAACCTATGCAACAAGAGTGATTGCACTGAAAGCTGGGTCTGTTGTTTTTGATGGTACACCAGAAGCTTTGACAGACGAGCGTCTTGAACAAATATATGGCAAAGCTATTTTTGAAGAAAGTGGGCGAAATCTTTGAAATTAAGAGATACAGTTCACTTTAATTTGTATAAGCATCTATTGCTTTTGGCATTCTTGTTGTTGTGTTTTCAAAGCAGCGCGTGGGTCACAGGGGCTGATTTTACGAAAATATGGACAAATAGCAATCAAATGACGGCATTCTTTTCACGGTTTTTACACCCAGATGTTCACTATCTTCCTAAGCTGCTCCTCCCCTTGGTCAAGACGTTGCAAATGTCTTTTTTAGGTACTGTGATCGGCGTGGCTGCAGCGTTGCCTTTTAGTTTATTGGCAACAACAGTGGTTACTGAAAATCGGCTGCTTTCTTTGGTGTTTCGCTTTCTTTTAGGATTGATACGTACGGTACCGAATCTTTTGCTGGCTGCTCTATTCGTCGCGATCATTGGTATTGGTGAAGCTACTGGTGTGTTGACGATTGCCGTATTTACTTTTGGGATGGTCTCTCAATTGATGTTTCAAGCAATCGAAACAATTGATCATGCACCAATCGAAGCTGCGGCAGCGGTCGGTGCCAATAAATGGCAAATCACAGTCTATGCCATTTTGCCTCAAGTAATGAGTCAATTTGCAAGTTATACTTTTTATGCATTTGAGGTAAATGTACGTGCGTCAACTGTCCTAGGATACGTAGGTGCGGGAGGAATCGGTGTGATTTTGAATGCATCATTGGCATTATTAAACTACGAACGTGTATCGATGATCATTATCATGATTTTGGTGACAGTTGCGGTCGTTGATTTTTGCAGTGAACGGGTCAGGAGGTCCTTTCTATGATATTGAAAGAAGTCAAAAAAACGACTTGGGCTTGGAGCTGTTTGTTTGTATTATTATTTCTCTTTGCGATGATGACCTTAGACTATTCTAGCTTGAGCACCTTCTCTCTTACTTTGGGTCAAGAAGTTATTCGAGGGTTGAGCCAACCAGATTGGGCATTCTTTTATGACGGCAGTGGGGAAGATTTGTTTAGTTTGCTATTGCTTACATTGGCGATTGCTTGTTTAGGTACAATGATTGCGACTATATGCGCAATTCCGATCACATTGATCAGTGCTGCCAATCTTTGGCAAAGTGCACCATGGGTAGCTAAATTTGGCAAAACGTTCTGTAATATCTTAAGGGCTTTTCCTGAACTGGTGTATGCCATCATCTTTGTGAAAATTGTAGGACCAGGACCTTTTGCAGGAGTAATGGCCATCGGTGTCCATCAAGTTGGCATGCTGGGCAAACTATTTACGGAAGAAATGGAATCGATGAACGACCACTTGATAGAGGAAGTACAAGCAGTGGGAGGCAATTTTTGGCAAACAATGTTCTTTGTTCGCGTGCCTTATTTAGCCCCTATTTATAGTTCATTTGCACTTAACCATTTTGAGATTGCGGTTCGGAGTGCAGCGACTCTAGGATTAGTAGGTGCTGGAGGTATCGGTGCACCGTTGATTTTTGCTATTCAAACCAGGTCATGGAGCAAAGTGAGTATTATCTTACTTGGCGTTGTCGTAACCGTCTTTTTATTGGATCAATTGACCGGTATAATTAGAAAGAAATTGAGATGAGCTTATGAATATATTACATGTTTCAGACATTCATTATCGCAAGCATTATGCAACACAAACTGAAGGATATCTAGGCATGCTTGGACGTATGAGAAATCCTTTGATTCCCTTGACTGCTTGTATTGAACGCGCACAAGAAAAAATGAGGATCGATTTGCTGATTATCAGTGGTGATTTAACAGAAGATGGGTGTCCGGCGGACTATGCGCATCTCAAGCAAAAAATCCAACAATTGATTGGTGACATCCCCATGATAGTCACTCTAGGAAACCATGACATCAAAGAACATTTTAGACAAGGATGGTTCGCAGGTTCACGTGATTCATTGCCGTATAATACTGTGTATGATGCAGACTCTTTTTACATCGTTGCTTTCGATAATTCTTGTCATGGCTCTTCTGATGGTATCATTGATGAGCAGCAATTTTTATGGTTAGAAGAAACGCTTGTTCAGACCCAAGCAAAGCCAATCCTTTTTGTGACCCACCATCATTTGCTGGACGGTCAAGCCGATACAGCTGCATGGCCAGGAGCAAAACGCTTGCTTGAATTATTGGCCAAGTTTTCTGTTTGCGGCATCCTGTGTGGACATACGCATCATGCCTATACAGGAACGATTAGAGGGATTCCTTATTTCACAGTTGCTAGTATGTCCTTTGTGGGAGAAGATGAAGGAGCAGGAATCGTTCGCTTTGAAGAAAGATATGGCTATAATCTATATACGATCGAATCGGGGAAACTAACCTATCAAGCATCAGAAAATTTCCGTCCCAATCAAGTTTTGATGCGCCTTGATATGCGTCAATAAAAAAGAGGCACAGTCCGCTCCATTTACAGGAGAACGAACTGTGTCTCTTTAGGCGTTTAATTAGACCTTAGCGAATCAATAAATCAGTATCGTATAAGAAGCCGTTTTGTTCACTCAGTGTCTTATAGAAGAAGCCGCTTTTTTTGATTGTTCTTTTTTGTGTTGCTAAATCCAATGAAACAAGCCCGTAGCGGTTTTTGTAAGAATTGATCCATGACCAGCAATCGATAAATGTCCACAAATGATAGCCCTTGATGTTGCAGCCGTCTTGAATTGCTTGCCATAAATACGCTAAGTGGTCTTGAATGAAAGTGATGCGATAGTCATCGATCACTTGTCCTTGATCATCCATAAATCGTTCTTCATCAGCAACGCCCATACCATTTTCTGATATGAATGCTTCAATGTTTCCATAGTTGTCTCTGATATCAAGACATAGATCATAAATACCTTTTTCGTAAATTTCCCATCCGCGGTATTCATTCATCCGTCTGCCAGGCATGACGTGGTGTTCAAAGAACCACTCTGGTAAGAAAGGTCCATCCTGATTGATGGCAGTCAAACGCGCTTTGACCCGTCGTGGTTCATAATAGTTCAGACCTAAAATTTGAGCAGTATGTTCTTTGATGATGGCTAGATCATCCGTTTGATAGTCTGCAGGCAATTGATCATAGGTTTTTAGCAGGTCAATCAATTTCTCTGGAAAAACACCTTTGACCATAGGATCGAGAAAGCTTCGTGTATAAAATAAATCTGCAATTTCAGCTGCTTGCACATCGGCAGGATTTTGGCTTCGAGGAAAAGTAGGACTCAGATTAAGAATGACCCCGATTTTGCTCGTTAGTTGGTGCTTTTTGAAGGCTTCGATTGCTTTTGCGTGTGCCAAGATCGTAAAGAAAGCAGCCTGTGCCCCTCTTTTAAAATCAATCAAATTAGGGTAATGAAAATCCTCAAGGTAAGAACCTAAGATTGGTCCCAAAGGTTCATTGAAAGTAAACCAATGATAAACCAAATCCCCAAAATATTGGAAACAGGTATCAGCAAAACGAACATAAGCGTCAACAACAGCTCTAGATTCCCAGCCACCTTGATCTTGTAATTTTGCTGGCATATCAAAATGATAGAGGTTCGCAAATACTTTGATGCCATTGTTATT
Organism: Enterococcus sp. DIV0876; assembly: GCF_050529585.1. GTDB lineage: Bacteria > Bacillota > Bacilli > Lactobacillales > Enterococcaceae > Enterococcus_D. The sequence goes on along the minus strand of NZ_CP172882.1, from coordinate 2,880,656 downwards.
CATTTCAGTAAATAAATCGCGATAAAAAGCGATGGCTTTCTTATTTGGTTCGCCGATTCCATCATTTGGAAACATGCGTGCCCATGAGATAGATACACGAAATGAATTGTGTCCAGTTTGTTTCATTAGCTGGATATCTTCGTGATAGCGATGAATATGATCTGTTGTGGTTTCAGGGCCGATTCTTTTGTAAAAGCGATTGGGTTGTTCGGTGAACCATCTTTCCCAAACGGTTTCTGCTTTTCCAGTTTCGCCACGCCCTTCAGCTTGTTCTGCGGACCAAGCTGAGCCCCACCAAAAATCTTTTGGAAATAGTAGTTGTGTCTCTTTTGTCATGTTGTTTCCCTCCTACTCGATGTCAATAGTGTAACATCGCTTACATGTAAAAGTAAATAGCTTTATTTAAAATTATATATCTTTTGAAAGGATGTATATTTTTAGTAGCCTAAACTTACTTCTTTATGATAAAGTAGGGGTATGATTGTTTATTGAAAAGGAGTTTGAATAATGAAGAAACAACCCAAATATATCGAAGTATATACAGATATTAAGAAAAAAATTGCAAATGGCACTTATTCGATTGGAGAAAAGCTGCCCCCCGGCGATGTATTGGCACAAAAATACCAAGCAAGTAAATTAACAGTCAAAAAAGGAATCGATATGCTTGTATCAGAAGGCCTGCTGCACACGAGAAGTGGGTATGGGACAGAAGTGCTGCGCACCCCCATCGATAATTCAAAAGTTTTTGGGCCGAATGAAGGCTTATTTGATTTGGTAGGTGAAGAGCACGTCACTTCTGAAATTCATACGTTTTCTATTGAATTGCCTACGAATGAAGTCGCTCATATTTTAGACATCGATCCTAAAGAATATGTTTATAATATCATTCGCAGCCGATTTATTGATGCGGCGCCTTATTCAATCGAGCAAACCTTTATGCCGCTTTCAGTTATTCCTGGATTGGAACCCAAACATTTGAAACGTTCAGTTTACGGGTACATCTCAGGTGAGTTAGGGCTAGAAATCAAGTCATCTCATATATGGATCAAAGGAGATACAGCGAATGACTTTGACGCTGAAGTTTTATCGATCGAACCAGGTGCATTCATGATCGAAGTAGACAAAGTTGTGTCATTGTCCTCAGGTATTCCATTTGAATATTCATTGTCTCGTCATTTGTATCAAGATTTTGTCTTTGAAGCAGTATTTGTGGAGAAATAAGAATCAACTTTCGCGTTGATTTTTTTTTACTCTCAAAAAAGATATATAATTTTATGAAAAGGTATTTACTTTAAAAGAAAGGTAGTGTATTATCATGTCATAAGCAATCGCTTACAACCAAATAAAGGAGATTGAGTGTGCTATGAGTAAAAAAGATGCTATATTTGAAAAATTCGGTATCGTTGCAACAAAGTTAGGAAATCAAATCCATTTGCGAACGCTTCGTGATGCATTTGCAACTTTTATGCCATTTATGATGTTGGCGGGATTTGTCACATTGATCAATTATGTGATTTTGGAACCGACAGGATTTATGGGAAAAATCATTGATCCAGAAACGTTAACAAAAATTCAAGAAATAGGAACATCTATTAGTAACGGAACATTGAGTATCACGACATTGTTGGTTGTCGCAGCGGTATCTTATCATATGTGTGTTAGCAGAAATTATACCAATCAAATCGCTGCAGTATTAGTCGCTATATCGACATTTATCGTATTGACGCCTATGATGACGCTCTTTACACCAGAAGGTAGCCAGGAAGCACTTGAAGTCAGCGGCGTTATTCCTGTTACGCATACAGGGGCATCAGGTATGTTTGTAGGGATCTTTGTAGGATTAGCGGCAACAGAATTGTTTATCAAACTGTCTAACAATAAAAAATTGCAAATTCAACTGTCGGGAAATATTCCACCAGCAGTTTTGAAATCGTTCAATGTGCTGATTCCAATCATGATTACTGTGACAACATTTGCGATCGGTTCTTTTGCGATCAATCAATTGTTCAATATGGATGTCAATACATTGATCACAACGGTCATCACAGGTCCATTAAGCAAAATTACAACTGGATTGCCAGGATTCTTATTGATTACGTCGATTGCTAACTTGTTTTTTGGTTTTGGGATTCACCAAGCGGTCATTTCTGGCTCTCTTTTGGATCCATTCTTATTGCAAAATATGCAAGAAAATATGGCAGCATATGCGAACAAAGAAGAAATACCCCACATCATCAATATGGCATTCAAAGATACATTTGCAGTCATGGGTGGTTCTGGAAATACGATTGCTTTATTGATCGCTATTTTTATCTTTAGTCGTCGAAAAGATTATAAGGATTTTGCGAAACTTTCTGTAACACCTGCAATATTTAACATCAGTGAACCCATTATCTTCGGTTTGCCGATCGTGTTTAATATTAGCTTGATCATTCCATTTGTGTTGGCACCAATATTTTCTTTGACGGTCGCATACTTTGCAACAGCAGTTGGTCTGATCAATCATGTTGTCGTACAAATTCCTTGGACTACACCGCCTGTTATTTCAGGATTCTTAGCAACTGGAGGCGATTGGCGCGCTGCAGTATTGCAAATTGCCATTATTGCAGTGAGTGTGTTTATCTATATGCCATTCTTGCGTATCGATGAAAAAGTAACAGCAAATATGAGTAAAGAATCAGTCAACTAAAAGTGATGCGAATAGAGATTTTGGGGAGGCAACGTGATTGGATGATCGTTGCCTCTTTTGTTATGATTCTTGTAGGAAACAAGCCATATAAAAAACTGCACAGGTCATTATTTCCCATCAAAAAAGGTGTATCCACTCAAAAGTGGATACACCTTATATTGTTTATTCCGCAGAAGAATCGGTTGTACTTTCGCTTGTAGCAGTAGATTCAGCAGTTGAATCAGTTGCTGCGTCACTGTCTGTAGAATCAGTTGCAGAAGAATCAGCTGTGGAATCTTCTGTGTCGGCAGCTGTGATGTAATCAGAAAGAAGATCAGCAAGATCGGAATCTTTCATTTTTACATTAGCAGCTTGTAATTCGGTACCGATTGTTGAAGCAACGAATGTTGAATCATTTAACAAAGTGTTTTGGGCGATTTCTGTCAATTCATCTTTGTATTTATCCATATCATTGCCTTTGTCTTGGGTTTTCACCATCTTGACAACATAGTAGCTTGTTGTATAGGTTGATGTATCTGTTGCTGAGATCACATCTGAGATTTCACCATCTTTTAAAGCAAAGGCGGCTGTTTTGACTTCTGTCGGAACAGTAGTTGATGTTGAATCAAATTTGATCGTCCCACCATCTTCAGCAGTTGCTGTGTCTGTTGACTTGTCTTTTGCAATTTCTCCGAAATCAGCGTCATCTTTTTTCACTTCATCTAAAACATCGTTGGCGTCATCTTCACTTGCCACTTTGATGATTTGTGCTTCTACTTCAGGATGGAAAGAATCCCAAGCGGTTTTCATGTCTTCATCCGTGATATCCATATTGGCTTTTAAGCCTTCTTGCAATGACAATTGTTGTTTGATTTGTTCACGGTAAGATTTAGTCGTATAGCCAGCAGATTCTAATGCTGATTCAAAGGTGTCGCTGCCGCCATATTGTTCAGCAGTTGAATTGAATTGTTCATCGATCATGTCATCAGTTACTTTGTCACCATATTTTTCATCAAATACTTTTAACACAATCAACTGACGAATCAAACTTTGGTTGGTTGAATCTGTTTTGGCTTCATCATAAAAATCTTGAACGGTGATTTTGCCACCTTTCATTGTTGCAATTTCTTCACTGGAACTTCCGCAAGCAGCTAAGGCAAAAAGGCTCATTGCACTGACGGCTGCTAAGATCAATTTTTTCTTCATCCTAGTAAGCACTCCTATTTCTTCAAAATTCTAAATAATCACAGCTCTTACTATACCACTTCTATAAATGGTTGGAAAGAAAACCGTAGATGTTTCAAACAAAATTCATAAAAACTACAATGTTTCTAACAGCTATTCTTCGTCCGCTGATTTGGCTTGGATCGTCGTTACATGTTGATTGAGTTGTTCAAGCTGGTCTTTGATTCGCTCGATCCGTGGTTGGGCTTGAAATTTAAAAGTTGCTAAATCTTTGGTGAAGGATTCTGTCACTACGGGGATTGTTTCATCAATCGTTTTTCGGGTGACCATCACAGCGTCTTTTAAATTTTTGACACTGTCATTGAATTCAAGGGTAGCTTCTGTGGTTTCATCAAGATAACGCATCATCTGTTCGCGGGTTTCATGGCCGCTTTTTGGCGCAAATAAAAGGCCGCCTAAACCACCAGCTAATGAACCAAAGAATAAACCTTTAATGAAATTACCAATCATTTAACGCACCTGCTTTCTGATTTTTTCAGCGATAACAGCTAATGCTTCAGGCGTATAGTCTTCTGTGTGATTGCCAAAATGCATCGAGAAGTCATCTTCTTTGCTATAACGAGGAATCAGATGGATATGGGAATGAAACACAGATTGATAGGCGAGTTCTTTATTGTTGTTGACGATATTCAAGCCTTCGATCTCAGGAAAAGCCTGTTCGATCGCTCGAGCGATTTTAGGGATACGTGCGAATACATCTGCTGCTAAAGTGTCGTCAAATGCAAAGATATCCATTACATGGGTCTTAGGAATCACAAGGGTGTGTCCTGGGGTGACTTGAGAAATATCCAAAAAAGCGTATACAACATCATCTTCGTACACTGTGTGACTAGGAATCTCCTTTTGGCTGATTTTACAAAAAATACAATTGTCCATTGAAAGAACCTCCTTTATCTATTCTTCTTACTTTACCATATTTGACTAGCTTTCGTCAGATTTCATTCACAAATCGCAAAAGCAGGCACCTCATGTCTAAAAGATAGCGTGTTTCGGAAAAAAATATAAAAAACTTCACGATAAACGCTTGCATTTCAATTCTGACATCCCTAGACTTAAAGCTAATAACTAGTCGGAAAGTAGGATTTGATGAAACCAATCATAAAAAAAACGCTGCAACAAAAGAAAACTGTCCCTGAGAAAGTACGCTATCTGGCATATGCATACAAAGAGTGGCTGATCGCGGGTATCTTGATCATCGCTGTTTGCGGATCATTGATCTATTCAGTCACTAGACCGAAAGAAGAAGTAGTTACTGCCGCCATTGTTTCAGAAAGTGCATTAGCGCAAGATACTCAAAGTGCTTTGACGACAGCTGTCACACAATGGGCTAAGGCGCAAAATATCGATGAAGACACATTGACGATCAATATGGTTTCTTATGATGAACCAGCCGCAGTCCAAGCCTTCACCACGCGTCTAGCAGCTGGAGCGATCCAATTGGTGGTATATCCAGCTGCGGAAAATCAGCTCTGGCAAGATCGCTTTGGCAGCCAAGACTTGGCTACTGAAGAATTGATTGTTGGCGAACAAGCCTATACATTACAGATTACCAACCGCTTTGAATAGGTGAACCGATACTGCAATTGTCAAGGCGTGGTATAATTGGCAAAACGGAGGATAAACGAATGACATTACAAGTAGCAAATGTGACTGGCGGCTATCATCAACTGCCAGTATTGAAAAATATTGATTTTACGATCGAAAATGGTGAAATGGTGGGATTGATTGGCTTGAACGGTGCGGGAAAAAGCACCACGATCAAAGAAATCATTGGTCTGTTGCAACCTCATAGCGGCAAAATCACCATTGATGGTCTGACTTTAAAAGAACAGCCTGAGGCATACCGCAAAAAAATTGGCTATATCCCAGAAACACCTTCTTTATATGAAGAGTTAACTTTAAGAGAACATATTGAAGTCACGGCGATGGCTTACGACTTACCGCAAGAAGAAGCAATGGCGCGGGCTGCACGTTTGCTTAAAACGTTTCGTTTAGACAATAAACTTGACTGGTTTCCTGCCAATTTTTCTAAAGGGATGAAGCAAAAAGTCATGGTTCTGTGTGCTTTTTTGATTGAGCCAAGTGTATACATCATTGATGAACCTTTTTTGGGCTTAGATCCATTGGCTATCAATGCGTTATTAGAATTAATGAATGAAATGAAGCAATCAGGTGCTGCGATTTTAATGTCGACCCATATTTTAGCTACTGCAGAAAAATATTGCGATAAGTTCATCCTGCTTCACAATGGCGAGATTCGTGCGCAAGGCACACTGGCACAATTGCAAGCAGAGTTTCACACCCCTGACGCTTCACTAGATGATTTATATCTAGCGCTGACAAAGGAGCAATAAAATATGGCAGATTTCTTTTCTCAACGTTTGCAGCGGCACCAAAAACACATGATGCGGTATTTGCGTTATGTCTTCAATGACCATTTTGCCTTGATTTGTACGTTTTTAGTCGGTGGATTAGGGTTGTACTATTCTGAGTTACTGAAAACATTGCCTCAGCCGTTTAGACTCGGTGGCTGGATTGTTTTGCTTTTGTGGGTGAGTGTGTTGCCAATTGGTCGTTTGGCTACGTTAACGAAACCTGCTGATTTGATTTTTTTATTGGCGAAAGAAAGTCAAATGACTGCCTATTTGAAACGGGCATTGCGGTATTCCTTGTGGTTGCCATTTGGCGTGCTTTTTTTGGTTGTCGGCGCTTCAATGCCACTGATCGTGGTGTCTGTTGCAGTTCCTTTTTCTTACTTTCCTTTATATGTACTCATGATGTGGCTGTTAAAAACCAGCGATTTATATCTACAACGGCTCCATCTGTATCAAGATACTTCTTCCCGATGCAAACGCCAACGCATCATTTGGGTGCTGGTAGTTGTTGCATCGATCAGCAGCAGTTTATGGTTTTCGCCTTGGATTGGGCTGTTGTTGGCGGTTGGGCAAGTGCTTTGGTTTGGTCTTGTTTTGAAAGTACCTCAGCAATTGTTGTCATGGGATGAGATGATTCAGGAAGAACAAACAAGGCTGCACCGAATCTATCGGTTTATCAATCTGTTTACGGATGTGCCGCAAATCACGGCGCAAGCCAAACGCAGGAAATATTTGGATTGGGCGTTGCATTGGGTACCGAAAGTCCATAAGAATACCTATCTTTATCTCTATCTTCGACGCCTGGTACGAGGGGGGCAATATGGGGGACTGTATGTCCGATTAACAGTGATTGCTGCAGGTATCCTTTGTTTTGTTCAGGAAGCTTGGATCAGTTTGGCGGTTGGTTGCCTATTTATTTATTTGATTGGCTTTCAACTGCTTCCATTGGCCAATGAATTTCAATACATGGTCTTGACCCACTTGTACCCAATACAAGCAGAACAAAAAAATGAGGCTATGAAAAAAGTGTTGGCGCTGCTGTTATTTTTTGCGGCATTGATCTTTGCAGTGATTGAGTGCTTCACATTGACGACAATGAGTCAATGGGCACTGACTGCTGGTGGCTACTTCATTTTTACCGGAGGATTTTTGAAACTATACATGCCAAATCGACTCAAAAAAATGAATGCATGAAATTGACTGTTTTTCTCACAAAAAGCGAACGCATATGCGCTTGACGGCAACACTTTAGGAAGCTAGAATAAGAGTTACTGTGAAATAAGGAGAGAAGCTAGGATGGATATTCGTTTGGATCAAGATTGGCGTATGCGACCAATCAAAGGCGACACCGGAAAAGCCTACATCGGGCTTAAAGATAACGATAAAGTCTTTATCAAACGGAATACGACTCCAATGCTGGCAGCACTCTCTAAAGAGGGCATTACGCCGAAGCTGGTTTGGACGAAGCGAACGGGTAACGGCGACACCTTATCAGCCCAAGAGTGGCTAGATGGCCGGGTCTTAGATCCTGAAGAGATTGGGCAACGCAACGATGTAATCGATGTGTTGTATCATCTTCATCACTCTAAAACACTGTCGCAAATGTTGAGCAAAATCGGCGGACAAGTGATGTCGCCAGAGAAAATGGTTAAGGAATTTACTGAAGACTTGCCAAAAGCGGTAGCGCAAAATCAATTTATTCATTTGGTGACTACCTATTTGAAAAAGAACATTCCAGTTTTTCAAACGCAAAAAGCAACGGTTGTGCACGGAGACGTCAATTACCGTAATTGGCTGGTTTGCCAAAACTACTTGTATTTAGTGGATTGGGATTCAATCATGTTCGCTGATCCAGCAATGGATATCGGTACGATCTTAGGTCATTATGTTCCTTTATCAAGTTGGCCGCATTGGTTGATGCGTTATGGCATTCATGGCAGCAGTGAAGTCATCGAAAAAATCTATTGGTATGCATTACTGAGCATGTTGCAAGAAGTCAAAAAGTATTATCTGCGGGGCGACTTTAAAGCGATGAATGCAGAAATTTTACAATTAAAAAGAATTTATAGTGAATAAAGCCAAGATGGAGCGCAATCAACTGGTTCCATCTTGTTTTTTCGGAGAGGAAAGAATATGAGAGTAAGAAAACGCGCAGGGGCACAAGAACTTGTGGCTGACCATCCAGAATTTGTGGTGGCAAATCCAACAGAATGGAAAGGGCGCTGGCATGAACGTTTTGGCAATGACCACCCGATCCATATTGAAATCGGCATGGGGAAAGGCCAATTTATTACCGGTATGGCAAAAGCCAATCCAGATATCAATTATATAGGTATTGAAATGCAAATCAGCGTCGTGTCGATTGCTTTGGACAAATTGATTGCCGAGGAAATCCCAAACGTCCAATTGCTGCATGTAGACGGCTCAGCATTAACGAACTATTTTGCAGACCATGAAGTGGACCAAATTTACTTGAACTTTAGTGATCCTTGGCCCAAGAAAAAGCATGAAAAACGCCGATTGACATCAAAAGCCTTTCTAGCGGTGGATGAACAGATCATTCGTCCGAATGGCGAAATTCATTTTAAAACAGATAACCAAGGTCTGTTTGAGTATTCATTGGCTAGTTTTTCTCAGTATGGCATGATTCTGAAACAAGTGTGGTTAGATTTGCATACGAGTACCTATGAGGGGAATATCATGACTGAGTATGAGGAGAAATTTGCCAATCGCGGACAACGAATCTACCGTGTCGAAGCACAGTTTGTAGCAGCGAAGGAATAAAACAATATCGATCATTGATCAAGACGAAGACGAAAAATCGCTTCGTCTTTTTTTGCGTACTTCTTTTTAGGAGGGAACAACGACCATGGATATTGAACTATTTTCCGATGAATTGGTGGCGCATGCACGTGCGTCTCACATTCAAGATGTCTCGGTGCTGCCGCAACAAGATAAGATGGCCGTGATCTGCAGTAAAAGTTATCAGCGGCAACTGTATGCCCAGCTATCGGCTGAAGAAGCACAGCAATTGATCACACGTTTCAAATTTTTAGGCGGCATGGATGTTGGAGAACGACGCAAAGCGCAATTAGGAGCAGTTAGTTATCCTGCCCAAAATGGCAAGCAGCGTATTCGTGTTTCGACAGTTGGTGACTACCAAGGCAGAGAAAGCCTCGTACTGCGTTTTTTGTACACCTTCGATCAGCAGCACATCAGCTATTTTTTTGCTGAAGATGTCCAACATATTTTAACAGCTACCCGTTATCGCGGCCTATATTTGTTTGCAGGCCCCACAGGCTCTGGTAAATCGACCTTGATGTATCAAATCGCCAATGAAACTGAAGGGCAGGTGATCACGATCGAAGACCCGGTGGAGATCGAAGCACCTCATTTTTTACAATTGCAGACAAACCTTAAAATCAATCAAGATTATGATGAATTGATCCGCTTGTCATTGCGCCATCATCCGGAACTGCTGATCATCGGTGAGATCCGTAACCGGGAAACAGCACAGGCTGCTGTCCGAGCTGCGTTGACTGGTCATCGGGTGTTTGCAACGATCCATGCAAGAGGCGTAACAGAGACAAGGACACGTTTGACTGAGCTGCTTGGAGAGACTACTAGTCTTGCCCATGCTTTGCAAGGTGTGATTTATCAACGCCTTATGCCCAATGTTGAAGGAGTCGTTCAAGGTGCCATGGCATATTCATTTGTGGATGCGCAACGGGCGTGTACTTGGCAGCAAACGTTGACGACAATCCATGAGAAAGGGTGGATCTCAGATGAAATTTTTCAAAAAGAAGGCGGACAGATTGTCTCGAAAAGCCTCTGAATCTTTTTTGGCGACATTTACGATTTTATTAGAAAGCGGCTTTTCTTTGCAAGAGAGTTTACAAGTTATGTTGCGCAGTGGACAATACGAGTCCTCGGTGATTCAAGCACAGATCACGGCGCTTTCTCAAGGAAAAGGTTTGGCACAGGCGATAGGGAATTTACATCTGACCGCTTCTGAAACCAATCAACTTTATTTGGCAGAGACCCACGGAAATTTGCGCGATACATTGCGGCGGATGGTTGATTATCAAGTATTGTTCAATAAACAGAAGCAATTGTTGCAAAAAACGATCCTCTATCCTGCTTTATTGCTGATTTTTGTTTTTAGTGCATTGTTTAGTATGCGTAGTTTTTTACTGCCTCAACTTTTAGCATCAGGAATGATCCATGGAGATCACTGGGGTATTCGATTGATCGAAGGCACACCGCTCATTCTATTGGGATTCTTGCTGCTCAGTATCATCCTAACAGTATTGGCGATGTTTATATTTTCTCAAAAAAATGCCATCGCGAAAGCAGAGTTTCTTAGTCGGCTGCCGCTATTTGGTTCGGTGTATCGTTGTTGGCAAACAAGTTTTTTCGCCTTGGAGTGGGGCAAGTTGTTTCAACAAGGGTTAGAGATCAACCAAATCATTCTTTGTATGAAACAGACCAACAAGGCAACTTTGATTCAAGAACTTGCTGCAATATTAGAGCAGGCGTTGGTGCAAGGGGGGGAATTAACCAATCAACTGGAACGCTATCATTTTTTAACACCAGAATTTGCTTTGATCGTCTTCCAAGGCGAGGTTAAAGGACGTCTGGGAGAAGAATTGTTTGTTTATAGTCAACTGTTGTCCGAAAGGGTGTTTCAGCGAGTCGAAAAAACGATCCAATGGGTTCAACCGGTTATTTTTTTATTTGTCGCATTATTGATCGTAGGTATTTATGCAGCGATGTTTTTGCCGATTTACGGAAATATACAAGGAGTGATTGAATGACATCATTATTGTTCCAAAGAATAGAGGATACTAGGAAAAAGAAACTGAAAAAAGGCTTTACGCTCATTGAAATGCTGATTGTTTTACTGGTGATCAGCGTCTTGATTTTGCTTTTTGTGCCCAACTTGTCGCAACAGCGTGGGGTCATTGATGACAAAGGCAACGAAGCAGTAGTAAAGGTGGTTGAGACACAAATCGAATTGTTCAGACTCGAAAAAAACCGAGAACCAAGCGCAAATGAATTGGTTTCTGAAGGGTATGTTACAACTGAACAGTATGAGATTTATCAAAATTGGCGCAGACCGAATTGAGGATTCTAAACAAAGGGTTTACATTGATCGAAAGTCTGTTGGTACTTTCCGTTGTGAGTTTATTTGTTTTGCTGCCGGTATTGGCAATCGATAATTATCAAAAACAAATCGAAGTAGTTGGCTTTTGCCAAAGATTAGAAAAAGGCTTATACACTGCCCAACAAACAGCGATTATCGATCAACGGCAAACAAGGGTTGCATACACGCGTGCACCTGATCCTGGCGTGCATTTTCAATCAACGATCACAGGAGAGCTGCGTCTGAGCAGTATCGATGTGCCCAAACAACTAGAAGTCCGCAGTTTTCCCATGATTTTGTTTAATAGCAGTTCTGGAAACAATAGTAGTTTTCCGCAAATCGTTTTGTATTGGCCTGAAAAAGACCAGACGATCACGTATAAATTTCTTTTTGGGAGTGGACGTTATGAAAAAGTCATCGAATAAAGGGTTCGTTCTGATTGAAAGTTTGGTTGCCTTTAGTGTTTTGACGACCTGTGTTTTCGTTTTTCTCAGCTTGCAAAGTGCTTCTTTACAGCAAACTGCCCAACTCCAAGCAAAAGCAGAGGTTTTACGGGTCTTGTATGAAGAAGTCCAAAATCAACAGGAATTTCTGCCCAACACCGTATCTTATGCGACAGACCGCAAGCAAACCTACCAACTAAGATTTTGGCAGACCAATCAGCAACAACATGTCCAAATCAATAAAGGAGATATTCAGGTGGTGATCAAAAGTGAAGACTAAGGGGTTTACCTTAATAGAGTGTTTGCTTGCTTTAATGGTGTTGTCTATTAGTTTGCTGATGGTCGACGCTATCATCAAGCAGATACCACAGGTCAATCAACAACTGTCCGCCCGTAAAGACCAAGAATGGCATATTTTCTTGTTGCAGCTTGAAAGAGAATTGGCGGCGTGCACCTATGTTTCTGTTACAACCTATACATTGATTTTACGCAGTGCAGAAAACAATACAGTGACGATCGACCGCATCAATGGCGTGATCCGCAAACGTGACAATAATGGATACCATCCGTTGCTGACAGAAGTCAGCGGTCTGACTTATCAAAAAATCAACGAAAGTATCCGCTTCACAGTTACTTTTGAGAATGGAGAACAAAAAATTGGTCAATGGAAGATCCATACCATATAGAGGTGGAATTTTGCTCACGGCCTTATTGTTGATCCAACTGCTCAGTCTGATGCTGATCACCGTATTGGAAAGCAGCCGCGCCACAACAGATTTCTATCATAAAACGATCCAGCGTTATGAAGCGTCGATCATGAGTGAGTTGTTTTGGGCCGATTATCGGGGAGACATCGATCCAGAAAATGGCACCAGACAGTTTAATACTGGAGAGCTGATCTATGAAAAACAAAGGGAGCAAATCATTGTCACTTGTATCGTAGGTAAAAGGACATTTATCTTTGACTACACGCTGCCAAAAGAAGCAGAAAAAATAGACACAGATGATTTAACAGAATAGTACAGGGGGAAGATGGCATCTATTGGCATCTTTTTTCTTATACCTAAACGGAAAAGAATGTTTACAGGTTCACAAATTATTCTGCACGAAAGCGATTGATTATTTTCCGGTAATCAGCTAAAATTAAACAGGTATATATGTTGTTATAGTTTTGAGAAGAGGTGCGAGATGTCCGCAGAAAAAATGGAGTCATCCTTTCATTTGACTGTTGAAGCAATTCAGTTGTTACAAAACGCATTAGAATCATCTTTTTTTGATTCTTATGTAGAAACCATCGAAAATTTTGTTGATCACTATCAAGTGCGCGTGATCGATGGGGTGCCAGATGAAGCAACGGTTGCTCGATTGCAAACCATTTATCATGAGCTGAAAGCAGTATCATTGACTGCTGAAGAAAAGCGCAAACTTGCGCAATTGCTCCTTTTAAAAGGAGGACAAACTGAACGGCTGCAAGCCAATCATCAACTCACACCAGATAGTTTAGGCTTTTTATTTGTCTACTTGATTGAACAGTTGACCAATGCCGATGATACAACGAAAATCTTAGATTTGTCAGTTGGAATGGGCAATTTGTTACTCACAGTTTTGCTGAATCTGCAATTGGCAAAACGACAAGTAGAAGGCACAGGGGTCGATATTGATGAGACTTTGCTAGCCATCGCGGCAGCTACCGGCGAATGGACACAGGCACCAATGCATTTGTTCCATCAAGATGGGTTGCAAGACCTATTGATTGAACCAATGGATATTGCCATCAGTGATTTACCAGTCGGCTATTATCCGCAAGATGAAAAAGCAAGTCATTTTATTTCTGCAGCCTCAGAAGGCCATAGTTATGCCCATCATTTGTTGATGGAACAAGCCATGAACTATGTTAAACCTAATGGATTCGGTTTATTTTTGGTCCCAAGTAATTTCTTGGAAACAGATCAAAGTGACTATCTAAAAGCCTGGTTGAAAGAAAAAGTCTATCTGCAAGGAATGATCCAATTACCAGATGAACTTTTTAAGAATGAACATTCACGTAAGAGTATCTTGCTTTTACAAAACAAAGGAGAAACTAGCCAACAAGCGCCAGAAGTCTTGCTTGTGAAACTAGCTTCTTTGAAAGAACCGAAGAACATCACCAAACTTTTTGAACAATTTGCTGCTTGGAAAGCAGTAAATCTGTAATATAAACCGGATAAGGAGATCATCATGTCAAAAACAATCGCTATCAATGCTGGAAGTTCAAGTTTAAAATGGCAGTTATATCAAATGCCAGAGGAAACAGTTGTTGCCAAAGGAATCGTAGAAAGAATCGGTTTAAAAGATTCAATCTTCACAATCAAATATGGGGACGATCAAAAGTTCGAACAAATTATCGATATCAATGATCATGAAGTAGCTGTAAAAATGCTGTTAGATCAGTTGATCGAATTAAATATTTTAGGGTCTTATGATGAAATCACAGGCGTTGGTCACCGTGTTGTTCATGGTGGAGAAGATTTTCCTGATTCAATCATTATCAACGATGAAGTCATGGCGCGTATCCAGGACTTAGCTGAGTTTGCACCATTGCATAACCCGGCAAACTTGATGGGGATCACAGCCTTCAAAAAAATCTTGCCAGAAATCATCAGTGTAGCGGTATTTGATACCTCTTTCCATGCAACAATGCCAAAACACAACTATTTATATAGTTTACCAATCGAGTTTTACAATGATTATAAAGTACGTAAATATGGTTTCCACGGGACAAGTCATCGCTATGTATCAGAACGCGCGGCTGCTGTATTAGGCAAACCAATCGAAGAGCTGAAAATTATTACTTGTCATTTGGGTAATGGCGCATCGATCACAGCGGTTGATGGCGGCAAATCAGTCGATACATCTATGGGCTTTACACCATTAGCTGGTGTGACAATGGGCACACGTTCTGGGGATATCGATCCTGCTGTTTTGCCTTACTTAATGGAAAAACTTGACTTGAACATTGATCAAATGGTCGATGTATTGAACAAAAAATCTGGTTTACTAGGTTTGACTGGTCTCTCAAGTGATATGCGTGACTTGGAAGCAAACTATGACAAAGATGAGGTCAAAATTGCTTATGATGTATTTACCGATCGGATCCGTAAGTATATTGGGGGATATGTCACAACAATGAACGGTGTTGATGCCATCGTCTTTACAGCAGGAATCGGCGAAAACGATGCCCATGTCCGTAGTGAAATCATCAAAGGGATGACTTGGTTCGGTTGTGCATTAGATGAAAAGGAAAACGCCAAACGTGGCGAAGAGTTGGTCATCTCAACAGAGGATTCAAAAGTCAAAGTGTTATTGATCCCAACAGATGAAGAACTAATGATTGCTCGTGATGTAGAGCGCTTACGAGGATAATCCGAATAAAAAAGTATAACCGATCCATCTAAGAACGTATTGTCTTAGTGGATCGGTTTTTTTGTGTCTTTATTTATTGCAGGTACCTTCAAAAAAGCAAAATTCGGTCCGTTGATAAAAATTGATTAAGACCATTTTAATTTTCGATGATTATTTTTAATCATTACATAAGCGGTAAAACATCAATGTAAGTGCTTCGAGAATGTTCCCTCTAATAAATGTTTCATTTTTTGCGCGCATCAACTTATAATTGCACGCTTCTTCTCACCGTTTTAACCTTGTAAAATACTTGGAATGGGCATAAACTGGCATGTATGAATTTTCAGAAAAATTTAGCTATTTATTTTCATAACTATTATTTTTAAGGAGTCAGTAAGTATGGAGAAAGAAAAAACTTTTTTAGGTCAGCCGCGAGGGCTTTCAACACTGTTTTTCACTGAAATGTGGGAACGATTCAGCTACTACGGCATGCGTGCCATTCTGGTTTACTTTATGTACGATGCAGTGACCAATGGTGGATTAGGTTTGCCAAAAGGAACTGCTGTAGCAATCATGTCTATTTATGGATCATTGGTATATATGTCGAGTATTGTTGGTGGATGGGTCTCTGACCGTCTGCTTGGATCAAATAAGTCGGTCTTTTATGGTGGTATATTGATCATGTTGGGTCATATCGTCTTGGCAACGCCATTAGGGATTCCAGCATTATTTGTTTCTATGATATTGATCGTGATCGGTACTGGGTTATTGAAATCAAATGTTTCTGGGATGGTCGGTCATTTATATAGCAAAGATGATGTACGTCGTGATGCTGGGTTCTCGATCTTCTATATGGGGATCAACATTGGCGGCTTGTTAGCACCGATCATTGTAGGGATTCTAGGTCAAAAAGTGAACTATCATTTAGGGTTCTCTATTGCAGCGATTGGGATGTTTGTCGGTTTAGTACAATATTATGTACAAGGGAAAACAACATTAAAAACAGTTGCAACTGCACCAACAAACCCGTTGACAGCTGCAGAGAAGAAAACATTCTTTCGCAATATCATCATTGTTTTGATCGCGTTAGCCGTGATTTTTGGTGGGGCAGCGGCAGCTGGCTATTTATCAGTTGATTTCTTCATTAACTGTATCAGTATTCTAGGAATCTTTTTACCAATTTATTACTTCACAAAAATGTTGCGTTCAACAGATGTAACAGCAGATGAAAAGAAAAAAGTATTGGCGTATATTCCATTGTTCTTATCAGCGATTGTATTTTGGTCGTTAGAAGAACAAGGATCATCGATTCTTGCCTTGTTTGCTGCTGACCGTACGCAAGCAACTTTATTTGGAATCTCGATTCCAGCTAGCCTGTACCAAACATTAAATCCATTATTTGTTGTGTTATTGACACCCGTTTTTGTTTGGTTATGGACTAAATTGGGGAACCGTCAGCCTCGGACGGAAGTCAAATTTGCGATTGGGTTGATTTTGGCAGGTTTATCATTTGTCTTATTGATGTTCCCAAGCATGATGTTTGGTGTGGATCAACGAGTGAGCCCACTATGGTTGGTATTTAGTTTCCTTATCATGATTGCTGGAGAAATGTGCTTGTCTCCAGTCGGATTATCGGTGACGACAAAATTAGCGCCAAAAGCTTTTGAAGCCCAAACTTTGGCTATCTGGTTATTGGCAGATGCATCTTCACAAGCAATCAATGCCCAAATCGCCCGTTTTTATACACCGCAAACAGAAGGTGCCTACTATGGTATCGTTGGTGGTGTCGCAGTGGTCGTAGGGATCATTTTATTCATGGCAAGAAAACCGATCCGCAAATTGATCGGCAATATCCATTGATCCATCATTAAATAAACCTCAAGCTAGGCAAGCAACCGATGAGCGGTTGTTGCATAGTTTGAGGTTTTTTTGTATGTTATTTTGTTTCTCTACGTTCTGACAAATGACTTTCCTTCGGGTGCCCAATCACTAATGGCACAGTTTCGTGGACGACGTCGCTGTATTCTAAACCAAACCAGCATTCTGGTGAAATCGTATGGCGCTTGATGAATAGCTTCATTTGCATGATTTGTTTCTTCCATTTTGACAAGGCAGTGGCATTTGATAATTCTTCTTCGATCAAAATGAATTGGAAATCCCCTACATTGCGTCCAGGAGTCAACGAATACCGCTGCGGCTGTTCCGCTAAACGACCGTCTTTCATCAGTTCTTGAATGATTTGACGAATATAGACATTGACTTCTTGCGGTACGCGGAAACCAAGATATAATTTAAGTTTAACGATAAAGTCGGTATCAGCCATCGATACTTCATAGGATTTCGTGTAGGGTTCATCTGTGACTTCGACATTGACGAACCAATAGACTTTTGCTCGTTTGGGACGTTTGTCCAAAATCGAATAGATGAACTGTTGTCCGATCTGATCGTCTGTCAAACTCGGTACCATGAACACGACGTTGGTTTGGGATAATGGCAGTGTATCGTCATCTTTCAGCTGTTTCAATTGCGGGATATAAGCAGACAGCGATACCTCTTCTGCTGCATGTTCTTGAATTTGATTGCCCCATTCCCAGATCAGCATGATCACGATGATCACACTTGCCATGATCACTGCAACATAACCGCCATGAAGGAACTTGGTGGCACTGGAGATGAAGAAAACACTTTCGATCGCTGCAAAAAATAATGTAATGAAAGGTGCCAACAGGCGTGTTTTTTTGTTTTGATGCAAATAAAAATAGAGCAAAATCGTGGTCATCAGCATCGTGACAGTGATCGATAGCCCATACGCTGCTTCCATTTTAGTCGATGTTTGAAACAGCAGGACTACGCCAGAACAAGCGATCCACAATATCGTATTAAGTGCAGGGATATACATCTGACCGATCGAAGCACCGGGATAGATGATTTGCATCCGTGGCAGCAATTTTAATTTAATGGCTTCAGAAACCAATGTGAATGAACCAGACAATAATGCTTGAGAAGCAATTACGGCAGCCAAGGTTGCAAAACTTACACCAAAAACAGTCCAGCCTTGGGGCAAAGCTTCAAAAAAAGGATTCAAATTTTCGATCGATTGATAGCTTGGATTTTGATAGACTTGCAAGAGCCAAGCTGCTTGACCAAAATAATTCAGCATCAAACAGATTTTGATATAAGGCCAACTGGCGTAAATATTTTTCTTGCCCACATGTCCCAAATCCGAATACAACGCTTCAGCCCCTGTAGTTGCCAAAAAGATATTGCCTAAAATGAATAAGCCAGAAGCATTATCTGGGCTGAACAGCAAATTGATCGCATATCTAGGGTCAAGGGCTCGGATCACCGAAAGATCGTCTGCAAAATTGAAGAGACCGATTATACCTAAAAAAGTGAACCAAGCCAACATGATAGGACCAAAAGCTTTACCAACAAACTCGGTGCCAAAACGTTGTAAGGCAAACAAGATCAATAAAATCGTTAAAGTGATGCCTACGATAATCGATTGGTCGTTACCAAATCGATCGTAAAATGCAGGAATCCCCCGTAAACCTTCGATCGCAGTTGTAACAGTGACAGCAGGTGTCAGTACACCATCAGCCAATAAAGCTGCACCACCAATGATTGCTGGGATGATCAAGTAGCGGCTATGTTTACGAACCAAAGTGAAAAGAGAAAAAATGCCCCCCTCACCGTGGTTATCTGCATTTAAAGCAATGATGACATATTTGATCGTTGTCAATAAAGTCAATGTCCAAAAAACCAAGGAAACACTTCCTAAGATGAAATCTGGCGTAAGTGAGGAAAGCCCGCCATTGTCTTCTACCAAGGCCTTCATCACATACAGCGGACTAGTTCCAATATCGCCATAAACGACCCCCATTGCTACCAGCAAGCCACCGGCCGTTATTTTTTTCATTTGATTTGTTGCGCGCATGTTTTTATACCCTCCAATTTTTTCATACAAAAAGACCTAAGCGGCCCTTTGCCACTTAGGTCTTGCAAGAAACACCTTAAACCAGCGGATCACCGCTTGCTGTTGATCTAAGATCATGGAAATATCCATGTGCTACTCCCCTAAAGTTCTCTCATTATCATCGTTTTTCTGTTTTCTGTCAACTAGAAAAAATAGAAATCGAAAAAAACATTTTTCTTTCCCTTTTGGATAGCGTAAAATAACGCTAACAGCTTAAAAGGAGGAGAATAGATGATTGAAATCAAACACCTTGTAAAAAAGTATGGGACTAAGTTGGCGCTGAACGATCTTTCGTTAACGATTCGTCAAGGAGAAATTTTTGGGTTTTTGGGGCACAACGGTGCGGGGAAATCAACAACCATCAAAAGTATGGTAAGTATTTTGCAGCCCACGAGCGGAGAAATTTTTGTTGATGGTCTGGCGTTATCGAGTCATCGGGAAGCAATCAAAAAACAAATTGCATATGTACCTGATTCACCAGATTTGTTTTTACAGCTAACAGCAGCAGAATATTGGGATCTGATTGCTGCAGCATATGAAGTGCCGCAAGAAAAGAAAGAACGCCGCTTACAGGAACTGGGTCAATTGTTTGATATGTTGTCCCATGCTGAAGAGACGATTGCCGGATTTTCTCATGGGATGCGGCAAAAGACATTGCTGATAGGGGCGCTGATTCCAGACCCAGATATTTGGATTTTAGATGAGCCGTTGCAAGGACTGGATCCACAAGCAGCCTATGATTTGAAGGAAATGATGAAACAGCATGCGGCAAAAGGCAAAACCGTTATTTTTTCGACCCATGTCTTAGATACAGCGCAACAATTATGTGATCAATTGGCTATCTTAAAAAAGGGAGAATTGCTGTATAACGGTTCAGTATCAGAATTGCTGGCTGCCCATCCATCGACTTCATTAGAAACGATTTATCTGCAAATGACAGGCCGCAGTCCAGAAAGTCAGACAGAAGAAAGGGGCGACGCTGTCATATGAGAAAACAGCAGCTCTTGATGTTGACCCGAATCAATTTACTTTATGCCAATCCGCAAATGACAGATAAGGCACGGAAAAAAGGCAAGAGTGGCGGACAACTGACACGCTATCTGCTATGGCAATATGGATTATCTGGAATGGTGTTCATCCTGATCTACGGGGCAACGATGTTTACCATGGATTTTAGTCGGATGCCAGGTTTTTTCACGTATTATGTAGCGTTGTTTGGGATCTTAGGTTTTTCACAAGGCATCTCCACTATTTACAATGTGTTCTTTGAAAGCCAGGATCTTCCCGCGTATTTGCCGTTGCCGTTTCGACAAATGGAGATTTTTGCAGCGAAAATCTTCGTCGTATGCTTAACGGTGGTCCCTTTTGTTTTTCCGATGCTGGTGCTGTTTTTATTGACTGGATTTCGTGCACAATTGTTTTTTGTGCTGACGATCTTATTATCGGTCCTGCTATTTGTTTTATTTTTGGTCATCATATTTAGTGTCTGCAGCTTGATCGTTTTTGGATTGACCCGAACCAAATTCTTTCTCAAACATAAGAAGTTAGTGACGACACTGCTCTTAGTTGTGACGATGATCGTTGTCATGGCGGGGGTTTTGATGATGAATCAAGCGACATCTTACGATACAGAGGTGCTAGATCGAGGCGCGATTTTGTTTTTGCTGCCCTTTTACTATGTGATGACGGTTCCTGTACAAGTATCAGGACTATTCAGTTTTTTAGGAATCATTGGGCTTTGCGGTGTGCTGATTGCCGCGCTTTATTGGCTGATTTTACCTAAGTTTTTTGAACAAGTAGCAGCCGCTGCTCCAAATCAAGGCAATTTGACTCGGAAGCACAAAGCAGGCAGAAGTTTAAGCCAATTGCTCTTTAATTATAATTCTCAATTGATTCGTGATCCGAATTTGATTATGCAAGTTTTTTCATCCTCTTTGTTGATGCCAGTCGTTTTCTTAGTGACCTTTGTGTTCACCGGTGTCTTTCGTTTGAATCAATTGGATGGCCGTTACGTCGGTGTGATGTTTGTTGCAGGAGCTTCGTTGGCGGCTTTGATGGTCAATCCAACCTCCTTTATCAGCAATCTGATTTCTTTGGATCAGGAAAACTTTTTGTTTGTGCGGTCTTTGCCGTTGTCTATGAAATCGTATCTGAAAGAAAAATTTCGTTTTGGTGTGCTCATACAGATCGTTTTAGCTGTAGTCGTTGCCGTAGCAGCTGTTGTCTTATTACAAGCCCCATTGATAGTAGGAAGCGCATTTGTACTAGGTGCGATATGGAGTACGATTTTGATGTGCAGCCATTACTTTGCGCGTGATTATCGGCTGCTCTTGCTGCAATGGACCAATATCAGTCAATTGTTTACGAGAGGGGCAGGAAGTGTCGGTTTGGCATTGGCGACGATGGCGACGATTTTCATTGCTGCTATTTTGGTTGGTGTCTATGCTTTTGCAGCAACAGTCTTTGATTTTTGGCTGTTGAATGTGCCTGTATTTGCAGGATTACTTGTGATTACCGTGGCTGTGCTATTACATGTTCAATACAGATTTTGGCGTCGATTTTCTTAAGTCGGCGTTTTTTTGGTGTCAAAGATAGGTATGTTTGCTTAAAATGAATATCTATTCAGAAAATTCAGAATAAACTATTTACATTCACTGCAAAACGTGGTTAGATAGAGGTACCTATTACTTTGCTTTCATTTTTTTGCTGTACAAGTTAGGATAACCGACTTGTCATCCTGGATGGTTTTTGCCATCCAGGTTTTTTTTATACTAAAAAACCTGTCTCAAAAAAGACAGGCTGATCAAATATCAATTTTTGGTCTCTACTGTTGGTAATTGATTTTGCAAGTCAGTCCGTACGACCAATACATCACAGCCGGCATGGCGAATGACATACTCAGAAACGGAACCAATGAAGATGCGTTCGACTGCATTTAACCCAGTGGCGCCGATCATGATCAAGTCAATGTGGTGTTCTTCGGGTAATTGTTTGGCAATGATTGGTTTTGGTGAACCATATTCGATCACCGTTTTGACCGAAGCAACTTGATGCTTGCGGGCATAGTCTTCATAATCTTTCAATGTTTGTTTGGCCATTTCAGTCGCTTGTTCTGCCAACATCCCGTCGAAAGAAGAAACCGTTTGGAAAGCACGGGTATCGATCACATGTGCCAAAATCAATTCAGAATCGTTTCGTTGTGCGACATTGACAGCTTTCTTAAAGGCAAGCTCTGATTCACTTGATCCATCTACGGCGACCATGATTCGTTGATATTGTTGTAACATATGAAACACTCCCATCAGTTCTTTTCTTTTATTGTAGTCCTTTTTGACCGAAAATGAAAACCTAATCCCTGTTTTTTTTCATTTTTTGCGCAAGCAAGATACTAAATGAAGCAGAAGAAGCCAATAAGAGTGCCAAATAGCCTAAGGCAATCAGTTTCAAATTTATGACAGCCACGACGATCGCCAACAACCCTAATACCAGATGGATGAGACTATATATTTTCAAAAAGGATTGGTTGTTGCTGCTATTAGGGATCAAAGTGAAAAAAATCGATTGTTTGGCGTAGAGTAAATAACTAGTGGTCAATAAAACAAGGGCCACCAGGGTAAATAATAAGATGATCATCATGTGGGTTCGCTCCTGTATTCAAAGATACCTCAAGTATAACGAAGACACTGAGGAATAGCAAAGACAGGCTGATTTCGAGGGAGAAAAGGGCGTATAAATCAGACAAAAAAAGCCACCTGTCAAAAAACAGGTGGCACATTCTATAAAAGAATGGGTAATATCCGTTGATGCCGTTCTTTTTCCCGTAGTATTGATCCCGCAAATTCTAGCAGGTGGGTTCCACGGTCTAAGCTTCGAACTACCAAAAGAAAAGGCATGTTACCAGCATTGACACAAGACAGATCCCAAGATATCAATAAAAATGTTCGGTCAACACACAAAAGGGATAACTCGTACATCACAGATTTCCCACCCTTATAGTAGCATAGGAATACAAAAGGTGCAATAAAGTTGATTGAAAACGATACCAAAAAGTGTGTGCTTCTCCATGAGAGACCACCCAAAAGACTGTGCTATCCGTTTTTTTTCCGATCCTTTAATTGCTGGTATCTCTGACCAAGCGCGTGCTCATATTTACCTGTGGCTTTTGGCGCATAGTATTGTGTCCCTTTTAGTTTGTCTGGTAAATATTGCTGGTCGACCCAAGCATCCTCGAAATTATGGGGATATTGATAACCGACACCGCGGTTTAATGTCTCTGCACCTTTATAATGACTGTCTCTTAAGTGATCAGGCACATCACCAGCTTTGCCATTGCGAATATCCGCAATCGCTGCATCCAATGCCATATAGGCACTGTTTGATTTAGGGGATAAACAAAGATCAACGACGGTATCTGCTAATGGGATACGTGCTTCCGGCAAGCCCAAACGTTCCGCTGCCAAAACGGCATTGACTGTACGAGCAGCAGCAGCCGGATTGGCCAGACCGATATCTTCATAGCCAATCACCATCAGTCGTCGACAAATAATGGCCAAATCACCCGCTTCAACTAGACGCCCCAAGTAATGCAAGGCTGCGTCCACATCGCTGCCGCGGATCGATTTTTGAAAAGCAGAGATGACATCATAATGGGCATCTCCGTTTTTGTCATGGGTCAAGGCTTTTCTTTGCACACATTCTTCGATCACCGCAAGGGAAAGATGGATCACGCCATCATCAGATTTTGGGGTTGAGCGGGCAGCCAATTCCAATCCATTCAATGCACTGCGCAGATCACCATTGGTTGCCCGAGAAAGATGTAACCGGGCTTCATCGCTCAACGTAATGGCTTCATCTCCTAAGCCCCGCTCGCTATCAGCCAAAGCTTGGTCGATCGCCAATAAGATGTCACTTTCTTGCAACGGTTTGACTTCAAAAATTTGTGTCCGACTGCGAATCGCTGGATTGATGGTGATGTATGGATTCTCAGTTGTCGCACCAATCAGAATGATTTTTCCGCTTTCTAAATGAGGAAGCAAAAAATCTTGCTTGGTTTTATCCAAACGGTGGACTTCATCTAATAACAAAATCACTGTCCCGCTCATACGGGCTTCTTCGGCGACGATCTGCAAATCTTTTTTTGTATCGGTGGCAGCATTCAGCATGCGAAAGGCGTAACGCGTTGAACCGGCAATCGCACTGGCAATACTTGTTTTTCCTGTTCCGGGGGGACCATAGAGAATCATTGATGACAGCATTTTGGCTTCGACCATTCGACGAATGATCTTGCCAGGGCCAACCAAATGTTGCTGACCAACGACTTCATCTAAATTTCTAGGACGCATGCGATAGGCTAATGGTTGTTGCATAAAACGATCCTCTCCTTTTTTATTAGTATAGCATAGAACCAATGGCTGGCAGCGCTAGGAGGGAATTCCTTTTTTGGGGGCGATATTGTGTCAATCGGTTTCTTTTCATTTTAGGAGAATTGGCCGCAATGATAGTAACTTGGCATGTAATTGTGTAAAATAGGGTAACGGAGTGATAAAAATGGATGAATTAATGGTTTTATTGAACCAAGCAGATACAGCAACGATTGCCCGACAACTGATTGGTATGTATATGGTCCATGAAACGCCAGCGGGCCGTCTTGGAGGGTATATCGTAGATTGTGAAGCCTATCTTGGGCCAGAAGATTTAGCGGCTCATAGTGCAGGAATGCGGCAAACCCCCAGAGTGCGTGCGATGTATCAACAAGCGGGAACGATTTATCTATACACCATGCATACCCATCGAATCGTCAATATCATTACGCAGCCAGAAGGCATTCCTCAAGGTATCATGATTCGTGGTTTAGAGCCGGTGGAGGGTATCAAGGAGATGCATCTCAACCGTCAGACAAGCGGTCCTGCATTGACCAATGGACCTGGAAAGTTGGTACAGGCGATGAATATTGGCCCAGATTTATATGGAGAGTCGATCATCACCAGTCCTCTCCATTTGGAACCCCAGAAGAAGCAGATACCAAGAGCAGTCATCGCATTACCGAGAATTGGGATCCCTAACAAAGGGGAATGGACGGACAAACCATTGCGATTTATTGCAGAAGGCAATCCTTATGTAACCAATATCAAAAAATCAGCGATCCGACCGGACCACGGTTGGCGATAAGAAAGAAGGAAAAAAATATGGCGAAGGAAACGATTTTAACGTATCTAGACCAACGTTTAACCAAACAGATCACGGAGTATGATGTAGCCATCGATTGGGATGCCAAAAACCATACAATTGAGCTTGTATTGCGCTTATTTGCAGAAAACCCAGCCCATCAAAAAATCGATGATGTCCAAGGTGTTGCCTCTGAAGAAGAAATAATTGAGTTTGAAGATGGTATTTTATTATATGATCCCAAAAAATCAACTTTTGATGAAGCGGACTTTTTGGCAGTCATTCCTTATGAAGGAAAAAAAGGCATCAAAAAAGCTTTGTTGGATGGCTTAGTCGATTATTTGAATGAGATACTGAGCGAAGGCGAAAGCGACTTGTTGGATTTTTTGAATGATGATGCTGAAGATGCCCTGTTCGAACTGAAATTTGATGAACATGCATGGATTGAAAAAGTCACAAAATACCAAACAAAAGATGGGGATACATTGATCCCATATCCAAGTTATTAAGGAGTAAACGATGAAGTGGAATGAAGTAACTGTTGCCACCGCAAGTGAATCAGTAGAAGCTGTTGCCAATATTTTGATGGAGCAAGGCGCTAGCGGGGTGGCAATCGAAGATGTGCTAGACATCGAAAACTTTAAAAGTGATGCCTACGGAGAAATATTAGACAAAGAAACCTATACGACTTTAGATGAAGGGGCGCAAGTAACGGCGTATTTTCCCGAAACGATTTTTTTACCGGAAGTTCTGCCAATCATCAAAGCAGCGATTGATCGGTTGCCTGACTATGGCTTAGCAGTTGGCAAAAATGAGATCACCACCAATGAAGTTGTAGAAGAAGCTTGGGCGACGGCTTGGAAAAAATATTATCATCCTGGCCGAATCTCCCGTTATTTGACGATTGTACCAAGTTGGGAAAACTATCAAGCTGACCAAACAGATGAAAAAATCATCACTTTGGATCCTGGTATGGCCTTTGGGACGGGAACCCACCCTACGACCCGCTTAACGCTGCAAGCACTAGAAGTGTATCTGCGAGGTGGAGAAACCGTATTAGATGTTGGGACTGGATCTGGTGTGCTCAGTATCGCCAGCAAACATTTAGGCGCACAAACTGTGTATGCCTATGATTTAGATGAAGTTGCTGTCCGCTCAGCATTAGAAAATATGCAACTGAATCCGGTTGCCCATGATGTACACGTTCAAGCAAATAACTTATTAACGGATGTCGAAGAGACAGCTGATGTCATTGTGGCCAATATCTTAGCAGATATTATTTTATTGATGATCCCGGATGCATGGCGTTTATTGAAACCAGAAGGCACATTGATCGTTTCAGGCATCATTGAGGCCAAAAAACAACTTGTTGTTGAGGCAATGCAAGACCAAGGATTTGTGATCGACCAAGTATTTACACAAAGAGACTGGGTAGCGATCGCCTTCAAAAAAGCCGAGGAAGAATGAGATGCAACGATATTTTATTGATCAACCTTATCAGACACAAGCGGAATACGCCTTAAGCGGCGAACCTTTTCATCATATGATTCGCGTCATGCGTATGACTGCCGGCAGCCAAGTTGGGTTAGTGTTTCGTGACCAATTAGCGATCATCGCTGCCATCAGCCGGATCGACGAAGAGACCGTGTATCTGACTGAAATCGAAAAAGAGCAGCAAAACAAAGAATTACCTATCTATGTGACGATTGCCAGCGGGTACCCTAAGGGGGATAAGTTAGACTGGATCGTTCAAAAAGGGACCGAACTTGGTGCCGCTGCTTTTATCGGGTTTCCAGCCCAAACATCTGTCGTCAAGTGGGATGAAAAGAAACTGCAAAAAAAACAACAACGTCTGCACAAAATTGCCCAAGAGGCAGCTGAGCAATCACAACGGCAAGTCGTGCCTTCTGTGACGCTGCTTGCCAATGAAACGTCATTTTGGCCCCAACTTTCAGCTTATGATCATATCTTAGTTGCTTATGAAGAATCAGCCAAGCAAGGCGAATCTGCCATGTTGCTGCAAATCCTTGATCAAGTCAAACCCGGCAGCAAGGTCTTGGCGATTTTTGGTCCTGAAGGTGGATTGACATCAACTGAGATCAAACTGGCTGAAACCCATCAAGCAGCTTTATGTGGTCTAGGACCAAGGATTTTGCGCACGGAAACAGCGCCATTGTATTTTTTAAGTGCTGTGAGTGTCCAACTTGAATTGACAAGGAAGTGAGTAGATGGAAACAACGCAAAGAAATATCAGTGTCCGTTTATTAGCGGCGGATTTGACAGACTGGCACCTAAAAGATGCCATCCTGTATTGCCAGCAGACCTCGATCAAAGAAGTAGTCGTTCTCCCTAGCGCGATTCGTCGTGCCAAACAATTGGCTCAAACCGCCAATTTACAGATTGGTGGTGTGATCGACTATCCATTGGCACAAGGCACGATGGCAAAAATCGCTTACGAGATTGGGCGGGCATTTATGGATGGTGCAGATTTTCTTGAAGTATGGCTGCCTGCCTCTTTATTGCTCCATAATAGCCAGGGATTTGAAGAATTGATTGAGACGATTCGCTCATTGACGTTGACAGGTGGCGAAATCCGTTTGGCTTTACAAACAGAAAACATGAATGAGTTGACCAAAATCCAAGTCGCCCAGCAATTGAAAGCACAGAACTGGCCGAGTGTTGTTTTGGGGCAGGGGACACCACTTGCAGAGGCAGTCCATGACGTGACGCTTTTTGCGCTAGACGGCGGCGAACAGTTGACGATTCA
Source organism: Enterococcus sp. DIV0876 (assembly GCF_050529585.1). Taxonomy (GTDB): domain Bacteria; phylum Bacillota; class Bacilli; order Lactobacillales; family Enterococcaceae; genus Enterococcus_D. The sequence goes on along the minus strand of NZ_CP172882.1, from coordinate 2,852,490 downwards.
AAGCAATCCCGAAACAGCGGATAACACAGCGTACGATCAGTTGACTGCAGCGGGCGCTGCAAAAGTCAGTGTTCCTTTCACTGCCAGCGATTTTTTGTAAAAGGATTCGGCCTGGAATATCGAGCGCCGGTGATTGAAAAAAGCCAGAAAAGTTTGTATAATGTCAGTAATTATCAAAGAGTGGTTTAGACAGGAGTCCATGCTTGAAAGAGTTTGCTTCGGCAACCTCTTGTCAGGGACTGCTGTCTAATTTTTGAAAACAAGAAGAAGGAGGCGACAATCATGGCGAAAGAAGTCATATTGACCGGCCCAAATGTTATAAATTTGGTATCGCATTATATGAGTGATGAGCATGTAGCATTTGTCCAAAAAGCATTGGATTATGCCACAGAAGCCCATAAAGAACAATTCCGCAAATCTGGCGAGCCCTATATTATCCACCCGATCCAAGTCGCTGGAATCCTCGCCGAACTGCAGATGGATCCCCATACGATCGCTACGGGCTTTTTGCATGATGTAGTCGAAGATACGGAGATCACATTAGCTGATTTAAAGGAAAACTTTGGTGCTGATGTAGCGATGCTGGTAGATGGTGTCACCAAATTAGGCAAAATCAAATATAAATCACATGAAGAACAATTAGCAGAAAATCACCGTAAAATGTTGATCGCCATGGCACAAGATCTACGGGTCATTATGGTCAAACTAGCAGACCGTTTACATAATATGCGAACACTGAAACATTTGCGAGAGGACAAACAGCGTCGCATCGCCCAAGAAACGATGGAAATTTATGCGCCATTAGCGCATCGATTAGGGATTAGCCGAATCAAGTGGGAATTAGAAGATATTTCGTTGCGTTATTTGAATCCACAACAGTATTATCGTATTGTTCATTTGATGCAGACCAAGCGGGAAGAACGCGTGGCTTATGTGTCAGAAACGGTGGAAGAGATTCGTGTTGCAACAGAAGAACTTGATATCTATGCAGAAATCTATGGCCGACCAAAACATATTTATTCAATCTATCGCAAGATGAAAGACCAGAAGAAGCAATTCAATGAAATCTACGACTTGCTGGCTATTCGGGTAGTTGTTGATTCAATCAAAGATTGTTATGCGGTCTTAGGCACGATCCATACCAAATGGAAACCGATGCCAGGTCGATTCAAAGATTATATTGCAATGCCCAAAGCCAATATGTATCAATCACTGCATACAACGGTCATTGGCCCGAAAGGCAATCCAGTAGAAATTCAAATTCGTACCCATGAAATGCACGAAATTGCCGAATTCGGGGTAGCTGCGCATTGGGCGTACAAAGAAGGCAAAACAGAGAAAGTAAAAGCAGATAAAATGACCCAGCAGGTCGGGTGGTTCCAAGAAATTTTGGAATTGCAAGATGAATCTTATGATGCTTCTGAATTCATGGAAGGTGTCAAAGGAGATATCTTTAGCGATAAAGTCTATGTCTTTACGCCTAAAGGGGATGTCACCGAGTTGCCGCAAGGATCAAGTCCACTTGACTTTGCTTACAGTATCCATACTGATATTGGCAACAAAACCACTGGTGCCAAGATCAATGGCAAAATGGTCCAACTGGACTATAAATTGAAAAATGGCGATATTATTGAAATTTTGACCTCACCGAACTCATTCGGTCCCAGCAAAGACTGGATCAAATTGGTGGCCACCAGTAAAGCAAAAAATAAAATCAAGCGTTTCTTCAAAGATCAAGACCGTGAAGAAAATATCATCAAAGGCCATGAAGCAGTTGTCCGCACCCTTCAGGACATGGGCTTTGTACCAAAAGAGTTTCTGTCCAAAAGTAAAATGGCTGAAGCTTGCGAACGATTCAATTATAATACTGAAGATGATTTATTTGCTTCAGTTGGCTTTGGTGAAGTCAGTGCTACAACGTTAGCCAATCGGTTGACGGAAGAAGAACGACGAGAAAAACAGATCGAAAAACAAAAACAACAAGTACAAGATATGATCAATCAGCCAGCCAAAAAAGAACCTGAAAAAATGAAGGTTCGCCATGAAGGCGGCATTGTGATCGAAGGTGTTGACAACTTGCTGATCCGTATTTCTCGTTGTTGTAATCCCGTTCCAGGTGATGACATTGTTGGTTACATCACCAAAGGGCGAGGCATCTCGATTCATCGCAGCGATTGTCCAAATGTTCAAAACAAAGAAGCCGCGAACCGCTTGATCGATGTTGAATGGGAAGATGCTTCAGAGAATAATAAGGAATACAATGCGGATCTTGAAATTTATGGCTATGATCGTTCAGGCCTGCTTAATGATGTATTGCAAACTGTGAATACTGTCAGCAAGCGCTTGGTCAGTGTAGAAGCCAAGACCAATAAAGACAAAATGGCTACGATTCGGATCACAGTTTCAATCCAAAACTTGACCCATCTGCGCTCGATCGTTGATAAAATCAAGCAAATTCCTGATGTTTACAGTGTGAGACGGACGAAGGGATGATGGCTAGATGAAAGCAGTGATTCAACGTGTCAGTCAAGCCAGTGTGGCAATTGAAGGAACCATTGTAGGTGAAATCAAGCAAGGATTGATGGTTCTATTGGGCATTACGCATGAAGATACGCAGGCAGATGTGGACTATCTGATTCGCAAGATCCAACATTTACGGATTTTTGAAGATGATGATGGCAAAATGAATCGTTCCTTGTCGGCAATCGATGGGGCAATCTTAAGTATTTCACAATTTACACTTTATGGGGATACCAAAAAAGGCAATCGGCCTAGTTTTATCAAAGCGGCACCGCCAGTTATTGCTGTCCCTCTGTACGAGGCCTTCAATCAAGGATTAACAGAGGCAGGATTGACCGTGGCAACGGGACGATTTGGGGCGGATATGCAAGTCTCACTGATCAATGATGGACCAGTAACGATCGTGATCGACACCAAAGACAAATAAATCAAGATAAGTACTTACTAGTCAACCTAGTAGGTGCTTTTTTTTATGTAAAACAGTAGCATTACTTTGACAATACATTTAAAACGCTACCTTACAAAACTGTTAGAATGTCCATTCATAACAATTCAGTTATATAATAGATGATTAGATGCTTTTTATACGCTTTTTATATATTTATTATTTGTTATTTTAATAGAATAATTCAAATAACCCCCATTTATTCAGATTGTTCTTGTGTGGGAAGTATGGAATAATTGTTAAAAAATAATGTCACTGGAGGAAATGACAATGAATTTTTGGCAGCGTGCATTAAAAAGTATCACTCGAAGAAAAGGGAAATCATTTATTTTATTTTTAGTTGTATTTGTTTTAGGAAATGTCATCGCAGGTGCAGTAGCGATTCAACAATCTACGGCCAATGTCGAAACCGAAACCAAGAAAAAAATGGGCAACGTGGCGACAGTTGAAATGGATTATGAGCGTTTTGAAAAAGAAACTGCTGATATGTCAGATGAAGAAAAGTATAGTGAAGATTTTTATCCGATATCTCCTGGATTAGATGTGTATGATCAAGTCGGGGAGTTGAGTTATGTGAAGTATTATGACTACTCAAATACTAGTTATATTGAAACCAAAAAATTAAAAGCCTATACACCTGAAGATGGATCTATGGGGATGGGCGGAAACTATTTTTCTGTGAAAGGTGGTAATTTGACAGAGCCATTAGATATGCGGGAAGGCTTGATCAAATTGATCGAGGGTGACGGATTTACCGACAAAGATATGAACGAGACCACAAGTGCTGTTTTGGTGAGTAAAGAAGTCGCAGAAGCCAATAACTTATCTGTCGGTGATCAGCTCGTTTGGGATATCCGCAGTGAAGTCTATACAGAGGCTTCTGAGAGTGAAGAGGATGATGACGCTTCGGATGAAGGCACTACAGTTGTGACTTTTGATTATCCGGTGACGATTGCCGGGATTTTTTCTGTCGTTAAGAAGGACGATAGCGCACAGTCCAGTCAATCAGATAGTAACCAAAATAATGACCAAGCATGGATGTTGATGGATCAAATCAATACCTTTTATGCCAGCAATAATTTTGTCAAAGAATTCAATAAAATCCAGTCTGAAAAATTATGGGGTGAAACCATGGATGTTTCAGATGAAGAGCAATACTATCAACCGATGTTTGTGTTGAATTCTATCGATGATGTCGATGCCTTCAAACAAGAAGCAGATGCTTTATTGCCGGATTACTACAAAGTTGTTGCCAATACAGATCAATATGAGCAAATTGCTGGCGGCTTTAATCGGATGGGGATAATTGCCAACTACATCGTGATCATCGCTTCGATCGCAGCGATGTTCATTATTTCATTGGTGGTATTACTCTTCTTGCGAGACCGTAAACAAGAACTAGGCATTTATCTATCCTTAGGAGAAAGTCGCGGTAAAGTAATCGGTCAAATCGTGATCGAAGTTATTCTTGTTAGTGCAATTGCCCTTTTGGTCTCGTTGGTAACAGGGAATCTCTTAGGTGGAGCAGTCTCAAACGTCTTGATGCAAAATGACTTTATGAATGCTCAAAACGACAATGGCGTAGTGTATTACAGCAGCTTGATGTCATCAGCTGATATCGATCTGAATGATATCAAGAATGCGTATCAAGTGACCTTTTCTATTGGGTATATTATCACCTACTTATTGCTAGGACTTGGAACAGTCTTGTTGTCAGCTGTCTTGCCATTGCTCTATATCTTGCGCTTAAATCCGAAGAAAATCATGATGTAGGAGGAAAAACACCATGACATTATTAGAAACCAAAGCAGTCGATTATTACTACCAAGATGGCGACCAACGTCGCTACATTTTAAAAGAAACCTCAGTAGCCTTTGAAAAAGGTCGTTTTTACGCAATCTTGGGTCAATCTGGTTCTGGGAAAACTACCTTTCTCTCACTGATCAGTGCCTTAGATAGCCCCAAAAGTGGGGAAATCTTATTTGAAGGCACAGACATTGAAAAAATTGGTCATGAGAATTACCGGCGAGATGATATCAGCATCATCTTTCAAAGCTACAACTTGATTCCCTATTTAAGTGCTGTTGAGAATGTATTGGTGCCAATGTCCATCACCAAAAATAAGTTGCCGGACAATCAGCAAGAAGTAGCCTATAATCTGTTGGATTATATTGGTATTACGAAAGAAAAAGCCAATCGTTTAGTCAATCAACTATCTGGTGGAGAGCAGCAACGGGTTGCCATCGCCCGTGCTTTGGCAACCAATGTTGACATTATTTTGGCAGATGAACCAACTGGAAACTTAGATGAAGCCATGGAACAAGAAATCATTGATATTTTTAGAGACTTGGCCCATGTCCACAATAAGTGTGTCATCGTAGTGACCCATGCCAATGAGATTGCGCAACAAGCCGATGAAGTCTTGTACCTTCGTAAAGGTGTGTTAAGTCGTCATGAGTGATTTCCTATCTAATTTTAGTCCGGATAAGTATGATGGCAAAAAACAAGAACCGACACCGCAAGCAGCTACACAACCGGAAGATGAAAAAATGACGCCAGAAACAGCTCCGGAGACAGCGCCAGAGACAGCAAGCCAGTCAGAATCAATTGGCAGCCGGCGCGGAAGTAAGCAAAGAGATCGAGAAACCAAGGTAGATGAACAGCCAGAAAAAAGCCAACAAGCAGTGAGTCGTTTCGGTCAAGAAGAAACGGAATTTGATCCAACATACAAAAATAGAAAACGTAAAAAAATAGTTATTATATCGGCTCTTGCACTGCTGTTGGCAATCGTGGTCGGGGTTGTCTACTATCAATTGACGCATGTCAAAGTCCCTGATTTCAAAGCGACCAATCTTTCGGAAGCACGGACTTGGAGCAATGAAGAAGGTGTGGTTCTCAAGGTTGAACAAGCCTATGATTTTGACATGGAGACCAATCAAATCATTGCCCAAGATATCGCTGCAGATAAAAAAATCAAAAAGGGTGCGACCTTGACACTGACTGCAAGCCTTGGACCAGACCCAGAGGAACAGTTGACCTTGCCTGATTTTTCAGAAATGGAAACTGAGACAGCCAAACAATGGATCGAGGACAACAAAGCGGAAAATATTTCTTTGATCGAGCAATTCGATGATAGTGTCAAAGCCAATGCCTTTATCAAGCAAGAAGCCAACAACAAAGAATTGGATCTGACAAAATATCGCCGGAAAGACCGCTTGAGTGTCTATTATTCGAAGGGCAAAGAAGTCTTTGAAAAAGATATCGAAGTCACAGATTTTACTGGCAAAACCAAGACGGAAGCTGCCGAATGGGCCAAGAAAAATGAGTTATCTTACAAAGAAGAAGCGGTATTTTCAGATAGCGTCGCGGTTGATTTAGTGGTTTCTCAAGAACCAGTCAAAGGCAGCAAACTGGCGAAGAAAGATACTTTCCTTGTCAAAGTGTCAAAAGGCGAAGCCATGACAGTACCGGACTTCTCTCAATATACGATCGAAGAGGCCCAAGGATTGGAAACGAAGATACCTGTTCAAGTATCAACGATCTATGCAACGAATGTTTCCTATGGCAGCTTCATCAGTCAATCAGTTGAAGCGGGCAAAGAATATGGCGAAGGCGATAGTCTGCCAACCGTGAAAGTTGTTTATTCATTGGGACAACCATATTTGAAAGATATTCGCTTCCAAGCGACTGAAGGTGATTTGCCCAAATTGTTCTTTGATGAATACAAATCTAAAGGCGCCTATGTCTACTATGACATTTATTATGTCGATTCTGCTGAACCCAAAGGAACTGTGGTAGAAATGAGCCGCTATGGTGAGTTCATTCCGTTAGAAACGTGGATCACGATCGGTATCAGTCGTGGCAACCTGCAAGGGGCAACAACCAGTGTACCGGAAGATACATCTGTGGTGGCCCCATCGACAGATGAAGAAACGCTTGAGACGGAAGAGTAGTAAAACAGCGCGACACATATTATTCAAGCAACGGTCTTTAAAAACGGCTACCTCAGTCGCTTTTAAAGACCGTTTGTATCTTCTTGAAAAGGGGTAGCTATTTTTGAGGAAATTTTCTCAAAAAAAGAGCAAACGAGACGCTTGTATTCGGAGAAGTGATACAGTAAACTTGGATGTAACCATAAAATCGGTGTTTGGTGCCATTTACAGAAGGGAAGAAAATAATGATAAAAAAATTGCTCGCAAATGTGGGCAGCTACAAAAAAGACAGTCTAATGACCCCCGTATATGTTGCCGGAGAAGTGGCCTTAGATGTGATCATGCCCTTGATCATGGCAATGATGATCGACCAAGGGATCGAAAAAGGAGACGCCGGCGTAATTTTACGAGATGGTGGTTTGCTTTTTTTATTGTCTTTATTGGCGTTGCTGCTAGGAACTTTGGGTGGACGAACGGCGGCGATCGCCTCTGCTGGGTTCGCCCGTAATTTAAGACATAACTTATTTTCACGGATCCAAGATTTTTCTTTTTCCAATATTGATCGGTTTTCTTCTGCGAGTTTGATCACGCGGATGACCACAGATGTGACCAATGTACAAAATGCCTATCAAATGATCATTCGGATTCTTGTCCGCAGCCCCTTGGTCTTGATTTTTTCCTTGGTGATGGTCAGCACTATCAGCCCAGAGCTGATGACGATCTATCTTGTCGTGTTGCCGGTTTTGGCGATTGGGTTGGCTTTGGTGATCAAATTTGCCCATCCGCTGTTTTTGAAAGTCTTCCGAATCTATGACAAGTTGAACAATGTTGTACAAGAAAATCTGCAAGGTGTACGGGTCGTTAAATCGTATGTCCGAGAAGAACAACAAGAAGAAATTTTTGACAAAGTATCTGAAGATGTCTATCGCAATTTCACGTTGGCGCAACGAATCGTATCATTCAACATGCCATTGATGCAATTTTCTGTCTATACATGCATGTTGCTGCTTTCTTGGTTCGGTGCCCAATTGATTGTTGAACAAAGCAGCCTGACTACAGGTGAACTCGTTAGTATGTTCAATTACACGATGCAAATTTTGATGAGCTTGATGATGATGTCGATGGCGTTTGTTCAAATTCTGATTGCTAGAACTTCCGCAGAACGGGTGGTAGAAGTACTTGACGAAGAAAGTGATTTGAAAAATACTGCCGATCCTTTAATGAGCATCAGTGATGGCTCGATCGTGTTTGAAGATGTTTGCTTTAGTTATGCGAATGACAAAGATAAGTTAGCCTTGGAACATGCCAATCTTGAAATTGCTTCAGGAGAAGTCATTGGCATCATCGGTGGAACAGGTAGTGGGAAATCATCCCTTGTTCAATTGATCCCTAGACTTTATGATGTAATCGAAGGACATGTCAAAGTAGGGGGACATGATGTCCGCGACTACGATTTAGCGGTTTTAAGAGACCAAGTCAGCATGGTGCTGCAAAACAATGTGCTCTTTAGCGGAACCATTAATGACAATTTACGCTGGGGCAATGAAGAAGCGTCAGATGAAGAAATTCGGCGTGTGGCAACGATCGCACAGGCAGATCCATTTATTCAAGAGTTTCCTGATAAATATGACACGATGATTTCTCAAGGGGGAAACAATGTCTCTGGTGGACAAAAGCAGCGGTTGACTATTGCACGCGCATTATTGAAAAAACCCAAAATCTTGATTTTGGATGACTCTACGAGTGCAGTAGATACCAAGACCGATCGCAGTATTCGCGAAGGGTTGAAGCGGGAGATTCCGGGGACAACAACGATCATTATCTCGCAACGTATCAACTCCATTGAAGATGCCGACCGTATCATCGTCATGGACGATGGCAAAATCAATGGCATAGGGACCCATGATGAATTGTTAGCCAACAATAAAATCTATCAAGAAGTGTTCCATTCCCAACAGAAAGGATTTGGTGAAGGTGAAGAATAGACAAGCAGCAAATCCAGCAAAAACGATGAAACGTTTATTAAAAACCATGTTTGGGGATTATAAAGGCCAGTTGCTGATCGTAATGGTCATGATTTTATTGAGCGCTTTTGCTAATGTACGGGGCTCTCTCTTCTTACAAGTGGTGATCGATGATCATATCGCGCCTTTGATGGGACAAAGTAATCCGAATTTCAGTAGCCTTCTGCAAGCCATTATTCAAATGGGGATCATCTACTTGATCGGTATTTTGGCCGGATTGACTTATAACTTTATGATGGTCAAAATCAGTGAAGGTACGCAAAAAAAGATACGTGATCAAATGTTCACGCATATGCAGTCGTTGCCAGTCGGTTACTTCGATGCGCGTTCTGACGGAGATATCATGAGTCACTTTACCAATGACACGGACACATTGCGCCAAATGATCTCACAAAGTATTCCCAACTTGATGATGGCTGCAGTCACTTTCTGTTCGGTGTTTATTGCCATGTTTTCTATCAGTTTACCTTTGACACTTTTTGTCTTGTTGTCCATTGTCTTGATGTTGAACGTGATTCGTTTGGTATCACGCAAAAGTGGTCGTTTCTTCGGTGCGCAACAACGAGATTTGGGTGCAGTGAATGGTTATATTGAAGAAATGATGCATGGCCAAAAAGTCGTGAAGATTTTCAATCATGAGAAAGTTGTGATGTCTGAATTTGATGCCCTCAATGATCAATTGCAAGAAAGTGCAACCAAAGCCAATGTCAATGCCAATACTTTGATGCCAATCATGATGAATCTGTTAAATATTCAATATGTGTTGATTGCCATTATTGGTGGGTTGTTTGCGATCAATGGTGTGTCAGGGTTGACTGTGGGGATGATTGCGTCATTTCTGCAATTGAGCCGGTCTTTGAATGGACCAATCAGCCAAGTCTCACAACAAATCAACTTTGTGATCATGGCACTAGCGGGAGCAGAGCGTATATTCAACTTGTTAGATGAAACACCCGAAGTGGATACTGGGTATGTGACATTGGTCAACGCCAAGTGGTCACAAGGTCAATTGGTAGAAACCAAAGAACGTACCGGTACTTGGGCGTGGAAACATCCCCATGAAGATGGAACGATCACGTATACCGAAGTCACCGGCGATGTGCGTTTTGAAGATGTTGACTTTGGTTATGTGGACAACAAAATGGTCTTGAAAGACATCAATTTATTTGCAGAACCGGGGCAAAAAGTGGCTTTTGTCGGTGCCACAGGAGCTGGGAAGACCACCATCACCAATTTGATCAATCGTTTTTACAATATTCAAGAAGGCAAGATTCGCTATGATGGCATCAATATTGAAAAAATCCATCTTGAATCATTGCGTCGCTCTTTGGGTATTGTCTTGCAAGATACCCACTTATTTACCGGAACGATCAGAGAAAATATTCGCTTTGGTAAGCTAGACGCGACAGATGATGAAGTCTTAGCTGCTGCCCAATTGGCCAATGCAGATATGTTCATCAATCACCTGCCGCAGAAATACGACACAGTCATCACAGGAGATGGGGATGGCTTGTCACAAGGTCAGCGCCAGTTGTTGGCGATTGCACGCGCAGCGATTGCTGATCCCCCGGTAATGATTTTGGATGAAGCAACCTCTAGTATCGATACGCGAACCGAACGAATCGTTCAAACTGGGATGGATCGCTTGATGTCTGGACGGACAGTCTTTGTTATCGCGCATCGATTGTCGACGATCCAGAATTCAGATGTCATCATGGTGATGGACCACGGGCGTATCATCGAACGGGGTACTCATGATACATTATTAGCTGAAAAAGGCACCTATTATCAATTGTATACTGGAAAAATCGAATTGGATTAAGCAAAAAACAGTGGCTTGTAAGATAGGCCGCTGTTTTTTTTTGCTGTCAATCGGTTCATTTGTGTATACTAAAGGAAAATGTAGGTGATTGTCAGTCGGAGATGGTATGATCAGGGACAACAACATGCAATCATTCAAGAAGAGGTGCGCAATGAGAGTCACACGGCAACAAATCAACATCAATGAAGAAATCTATGAAGCAATGCGAACAGAACGAGGGTATGTCTATCTAGGAAAAGAAACCGCACATCAAGAATTCGTCAAATTTTTTCCACAGGTGACGATCCTTACCACCAGTGAAATCGATAAGCAAATCGATCAGCAGCTGCAGCAATATTTTGCTGGAGAACCAATGACCTTTGATCTCCCATTTGACTTTATCGGTACGCCCTTTCAACAAGCAATCTGGCAAGCGCTGACTGAGATTCCATATGGGCAATCGATCAGTTATAGCGCTTTGGCGCAAAAAATCGGCCGGCCAGCGGCCACACGAGCGGTAGCCAATGCGGTTGGCAGAAACCCTATGATGATCATCGTGCCTTGTCACCGTGTACTAGGGAAAAATGGACAATTGACAGGCTATCGTGGGGGATTATCGGAAAAACAACGCTTACTCGCATTGGAAGGGATTGATTACAGAAAGTGACACCTATTTATTTAAAGTAAAAAATACTAAAAAGGCCACCCTTTTTCTAACCTGTCTGGTATAATAAAGATGATTCCGGTTACAAGAAGGGGTGGAGGAAATGACGTACGCTGATTTACAAAATGGTTCTGATATACGGGGGATTGCTATCGCAACTACCGATGAAAACGTGACACTGACAGCAGCTACAGTCAAAGCTGTGGCTTCAGGATTGCATCACTGGTTAGCCAGTAAAGGGACTGGTCCTTTTCGTGTGGCAGTTGGCAGAGATAGCCGCTTAAGTGGCGAAGCACTGCAGCAAGTATTGATGTCTCAGTTGCAAGCAGAAGGGATCGATGTGATCGATTGCGGCATGGCAACGACACCGGCGATGTTTATGAGTACGCAATTTAGCGACTTTGCTTGTGATGCGGGAGTGATGCTCACTGCAAGCCACTTACCCTATTACTTTAACGGCATTAAAATATTCAGCCGTGAAGGTGGTGCTGAAAAAGAGGACATTCAGTACATCTTGACCCATACAGAACCAACGCTTAGTGATGTTTCAGGCACTTATCAACAACAAGACTTGCTTACACCGTATGCTGCTGATTTAGTGGCGAAGATTCGTCAGGGAATAGGGACTACGGAATGGCAACCGTTATCAGGATTGAAAATCATCGTTGATGCCGGTAATGGTGCAGGGGGCTTCTTTGCCGAAAAAGTGCTGATACCATTAGGTGCGGATACCAATGGATCACAATTCCTAGAACCGGATGGGCATTTTCCCAATCATATTCCTAATCCAGACAATAAAGAAGCCATGAAGAGTATCACTGATGCTGTTTTGAGAGAACAAGCGGATCTTGGCATCATTTTTGATACAGATGTCGATCGTTCGGCAGTGGTCACCCAAAGCGGCGCGCCGCTGAACCGTAATAATATGATTGCTGTACTAAGCAAAATCGTGCTGGCAGCGCATCCAGGCACAAAAATCGTGACCAATTCACCTACTTCAGATCATTTGAAAAGGTTCATTGAATCATTAGGCGGTCAACAGGTGCGTTACATTTCCGGCTACCGTAATGTCATCAATAAAGCAATCACGTTAAATGAAGCAGGAGATGATGTCCAGCTAGCGATTGAAACCAGCGGCCATGCCGCCTTCAAAGAAAATTATTTTCTAGATGACGGCGCCTATGTCATTGCGAAGATCCTTATGATCTTGCCAGAACTTCAGGCGCAGGGGACTTCATTGGATGATTTGATTGCGACATTGCAGCAGCCGGCAGAAACACAAGAATTACGCTTCAAAATCAATACGCCCGACTATCAAAACTATGGGCGCCAATTGATTGCCGATTTTGGCTCCATCAATCAACCGGGATGGACCATTGATCCTGAAAATGAAGAAGGGATACGGTTCAAAGTCTCAGCGCCATACGGCAATGGGTGGTTTTTATTGCGGATGAGTTTACACGAACCCTTGCTGGTCTTGCAAATCGAAAACGATGCATTGGGCCATTTACCAGCAATCGTCCAGAAAATCAGTCAATTCTTAGATCGCTACCCAGCGATCGACCAAAGCAAATTAAGGGACTTCTTGTCAGAACAAAAATAAAGCAGTAGAAATGCAGGGAAAAAAATGGTGATCTTAATGGGATTGATCATGTTGGTGACCTATGGAACAAATTTCTGTTTGATGCGCTACTTGAAACAGCGGCCCAAAATTGAAGTCGTAGAAAAACTATCAATGTTGCTAGGGATCAATATGAGTGTGCTTTTCTTTGACGGTATTTTATTATTCGTTGGGAAATTGCTGATAGAAGCAGTAGAAATCATTGAGTAATACACACAAATTGGCATAAGGAAGCACAAGGGAAGATCCGTCTTTATTAGGCGGGTCTTTTATAATTAGTTAAACTAGCGATTATTGTTCGCATTCACGTATGTTTTTTGATACAGTTAAGGAAAGTACTTTCGAAAAAAGTGAGGGAACGTACAGCTATGGCGAAGATAATGGTAGTAGAAGATGAAGCTGTCATTCGGCAGTTGATCATAGAAGAATTGGAAAAATGGCAATTTGAAACCTTTGGTACGACTGATTTTCATCAAGTAGCCACCGATTTTGAGGCGGAAAATCCGCAACTGGTCTTATTGGATATCAATTTACCGGTATTTGATGGCTATTATTGGTGCCAAAAAATTCGAGAAACCTCGAAAGTGCCAATCATTTTTATTTCTAGTCGCAATACCAATATGGACATGATCATGGCGATGAATATGGGCGCAGATGATTTTGTGACCAAACCGTTTGAAATCGATGTATTGATTGCCAAAATCAATGCGTTGCTGCGTCGTTCATATAATTATGTTGAAAGCAGCAATGAAACCCTGAGCCACAATGGGTTAACCTTAAATATTGACAATAGCAGCATGTCGATCAATGACGAAACCATCGACTTAAGCAAAAATGAGTACCGATTGCTGTATATCTTGATGAAAAATCATGGGAAAATTTTGAGCCGAGAAAAATTATTGCGGGCATTGTGGGATGATGAACGATTTGTGGATGACAACACATTGACCGTCAATATCAATCGACTCCGCCGAAAAATCGAACAAACAGGCACCACTGGATATATCGAAACCAAAGTTGGGCAAGGATACATCGTGCCATGAAAAACGTCAAACTAATTGGTGGTTTTCTAAAGGATCGCTGGCTGCTGCTGGTGGCATGGTTAATCATGTTTGTTTTGACGGTATTGGTCTTTTGGTTGATTCCGCATTCGCCATTAGACTGGGGAACTGTCGGTTATTTATTTTTGATGCAAGCCGTGTTGCTGGTCTTTTTTTTGTCGATCAGTTATGTGGCTAAGCGTCGATTTTGGCAAAAACTCTCCCCCAAACCTGGAGATATCTTATTACAAAATTATTTGCACGGTGCACGATCAGTGGAAGAAGAACGGATCGAAAAGTATATCAATCAATTGATTGGTGAACACCAAGAATTGATGCAGCAAGTCGTACGTAATCAAGAAGAACAAAAGGAATATATTGATTCATGGGTCCACGAAATCAAAGTTCCTTTGGCGGCTTCTCGTTTGCTGCTGCATGCAGTAGAGTTCGATATTCCTGATGATAAATTTATCTTATTGGAAAATGAATTGACAAGAATCAACGAGTATGTCGAACAAGTCTTGTATGTATCGCGACTAGATAGTTTCTCGAAAGACTATTTGGTCCAGGAAGTCTCGATAAAATCAGTGATCCAACCCGTATTGCGCAGTCAAGCCAACTATTTTATCCAAAAGAACTTGCACTATGAAGTAGAAGGCGGCGACCAGTTCATCTTGACGGACGAAAAATGGCTCTCCTTTATTTTTAACCAGTTGTTGAGTAATGCAGTCAAATATACACCAGATAATGGCCAGTTGACGATCCAAATCGACAAAGATGACCAAGGAACCTATTTAAGGTTGATCGATAATGGGATCGGCATCCCTGCAGAGGATCTGCGCCGTATTTTTGACAAAGGATTTACTGGCGAAAATGGACGGAAAACCGATACGCACTCTACTGGATTGGGCCTATATTTAGCCAAGAATCTGGCCAAAGAATTAGGTATTGAATTAACCGCTGTCTCCACCGTGGGAAAAGGTACAACGATGACCTTGTTTTTCCCCTTATTAAGCTATTATGAAGAAACCCGTTAGAAAAATGAGGATTGGCTATACCCAGTATCACGTCTGATTTTCAGTTTATTTTCAGCAAAATATAACTTGTCCTTTAAACGTTTTCACTGATACACTATCCTTTGTGTACTAAAAACTGAATAGTAAGGATGAATAAAATGGAAATACTTGTAGCTTTAATCCCTATGTTCGCATGGGGCAGCATCGGTTTAGTCAGTGGAAAACTTGGAGGCGATGCCAATCAACAAACATTAGGTATGACGATTGGTGCCTTTGTCTTTTCGTTGATTGTATTTTTTGTCACGATGCCTACGATCGATGGGAAAGTGATCTTGATCGGTTTGCTCTCAGGACTATGCTGGTCTGTCGGTCAGAATGGTCAGTTCCATGGCATGAAACATTTGGGTGTTTCTGTTGGCTTGCCTTTATCAACAGGTATGCAATTGATTTTGAATACCGTGGCAGGAGCAATCTTTTTTGCTGAATGGACGCAAACCCGTGATTATTTGTTAGGTATCTGTGCCCTGATTTTATTAGTGATTGGTGCCTATTTAACGGCACGTCAAGATGGTGAAAAAGCACCGGAAACTGAAAATAAAATGCTCGATTTTCCTAAAGGATTAAGAGCGTTGATTTCTTCTACGATCGGGTATGGTGCGTATACGATCATTATCACTTGGGCCGGCATCGATCCATTGGCTATTATTTTGCCGCAAAGTGTCGGTATGTTGATCGGTGCAAGTTTGTTTGCATTACGTAAAACAACAGTTGATCGTTACGTGTGGAAGAATACATTGTCTGGTTTGCTGTGGGGAATCGGGAATGTTTGTATGTTGATCACTGTGCAGCAAGTTGGTTTGGCAGTCGGTTTTTCATTGTCGCAAATGGGGATCATTATTTCAACATTAGGCGGTATTTTCATTTTAGGAGAAAAGAAAACAAAAAAAGAATTACGCTATGTTGTCGTAGGCTGTCTGTTGGTCATCATTGGTGGCGTATTGCTAGGCTATATGAAGGCAGCCTAACGTAAAATTCAGGAGGAAACATGGATTTATTTCGAAAAAAGGTCATACAACCAGAGCGTGTGACGAACCTAAAAAAAGAATTGAAATTAAAAGATTTGATCATGCTTGGTATTGGTGCCATCATTGGCACGGGAATTTTTGTCGTGACAGGAGCGGCATCTGCTGAGTATGCAGGCCCTGCACTTATTTTGTCCTTTGTGATTGCAGGGGTCGTAGTGGTACTATCTGGTTTATCTTTTGCTGAATTTGCTTCTCGTATCCCAGTTTTGGGCGGGGCCTATTCATACTTGTATGTCGTTTTTGGGGAATTCATTGCTTGGTTGGCTGGCTGGTTTCTGATTTGTGAGTTTTTATTAGCCGTTTCCTCTGTGGCATCAGGCTGGTCAGGATATGTCCAAGGCTTTTTAGCAAGCGCCGGTATCCATTTGCCTACTGCCCTGACAGCTGGCTATGACCCAAGCAAAGGCACGTATATCGATTTGATTGCTGGTTTGGTGATCGTTTTTGTGACCTTATGGGTTAGCCAAGAGGCAAAGAAAGCTTTACGCTTAAATAATGCGATGGTTTGGGTCAAATTTGCGATCATTGCGCTGTTTATCGTATTTGGCGTGTTTTTCGTTCAACCAACCAATTGGCAACCATTTATGCCTTTTGGCTTTTCTGGTGTCTTTAATGGCGCAGCGTTGGTTTTCTTTGCCTTTTTAGGATTTGATGCAGTTGCGATGGCAGCAGAAGAAGTCGAAGATGCAAAGAAAAATGTGCCTCGGGGGATTATTGGCTCGATTGCAATTGCTACAGTTCTGTATATTGTGGTGACGTTGATTTTGACGGGAATCGTACCCTATACAGAATTAGGGGTCAGTGATCCAGTCGCATTTGCTATGCGTTATATCAACCATGGCGTAGTAGGATCGATCATCTCTGTGGGAGCGATCTTGACACTATTAACGGTAACGATCGCGATGATGTATTCATTGGCACGCCTGTTATATGCCATTAGCAAAGATGGGTTGCTGCCACGCTTTATGCAAGAGGTTGATCCAAAGCAGCAAACGCCTAAAAAAGCGACCTATGTTGCCGGCGCGTTTGCCTTGTTCTTTGCCGCAGCTTTTCCATTAAATATATTGGCGGAACTGACCAATATTGCCGCATTGTCTTATTTGATTTTGATGTCATTAGGTATCATCAAATTACGTAAGATGCTGGGGGCACCAAAAAAAGGGGAGTTCAAAGTACCTTTTGTACCCGTGTTACCATTGATCTCAGTTGCAAGTTGCTTATTTTTGATGACCCGTTTGCAAATGACGACGTGGATCGTCTTTGCGATCACATTGGTGATGGGCCTAGTGATTTATTTTGTTTACGGGTATCGCCACAGTGCATTGCAAGATGAAGAACAACGTTAGCATATCAAAATCCGTTTTTTGTACAGACAATCCCATGCGGGGTTGTTTTTTTTTAGGAAATGAGGATCAATCGCCACCGCAATTTTGTCATGTGCGATAAAATTTGTAAAAATAAATACTTGCAATCAATCAAGTTATCGATTATGATGTGTATGTAATCGGTTACATGTTGGAGGAGGGTCAAGATGGCAACAATCAAAGATGTGGCAAATTTAGCTGGACTTTCTGTTGCTACAGTTTCTCGAGCGATGAATGGAACGGGATATGTCAGTGAAGAAGCTAGAAAAAAAATTACATATGCGATCAAACAATTGAATTATTCACCAAATGAGGTGGCGCGTTCATTATTTCAAAAAAAATCGAAGCTTGTAGGCTTGTTGCTTCCAGATATATCCAATCCTTTTTTCCCAATGGTAGCCAAAGGTGTCGAAGATTTCCTTCAAAAAAAAGGCTATCAAGTGATACTGGGAAATATCCAGGAAAACAATGAAAAAGCAAATGAATATCTACGTGCTTTTGAACAAAACAATGTTGCCGGTATTCTGTCAGCGGTGGAACATAAGAATAAAAATGACAGTACTATACCTACAGTGATTTTGGACCGTATAGATGAAGATGTTGAATACGGCGTCTATTCTGATGATAAACAAGGGGGCCAACTTGCTGCTGAAGCAATTTTAAAAGGAAACCCCAAAAATATAGTTGTTATTGCTGGTCCTGAATCTGTTACTAGAGCAAGAGATAGGTTAATGAGCGTTGAACAAACGTTAAAAACTGCAAATATGTCTTATTCACTTATACAGTCAAAATCATTCTTATTGGAAGATGCGAAAGAAACGGCAACGTTGCTTTTTGATCGTTATCCTGAAGTAGATAGTATTATAGCACCTAGCGATACACATGCCATAACCATATTGCAAGAGGCATACCATAGAGGTTATCAAGTGCCTGCATCGTTGCAAGTGATAGGATATGACGATGTACCGATCAGCGAACTTGTTGTACCGAGATTGACTACTATTCATCAACCAGCGTATCAAGTGGGGTTTAAAGGTGCAGAGATGTTGTATTCTCTGATGAATAATGACTATATTGAAAGCAAAAAAATAATATTGCCAGTGCATTTAGAGATGCGTGAGACTTTAAGAGATGGAGGAACATAGGATGAAAAAAATTTTAGTTGTTGGTAGTATGTCAATTGACTTTATCGTTACAACCAACATAAGACCTAATCAAGGCGAGACGGTATTTGGCGAAAATTTCAGCACTGGTTTTGGTGGGAAAGGGGCGAACCAAGCGGTAGCCGCCAGCCGATTAGGTGCCCATACAGCGATGATGGGACATGTAGGAGATGATTTGTTTGGCACCGAGATCATCGCCAATCTTGTTCAAAACGAAGTTTCTACTGACTATGTGGAACCCGTTACACACCAGTCATCCGGCTCTGCCCACATCACGCTATTTGATCATGATAACAGCATCATTGTCATTCCAGGGGCCAATAATGCTTTTGATTTGGACGAAAAAGAAAAATGGAACAAAATGATCGATGACTTTGCTTTAGTCATTTTGCAAAATGAGATTCCCCAAGCCGTAAATGAATGCATTGTTGATTTATGCTGGTCAAAAGGCATTCCAGTAATATATAACCCAGCACCTGCACGAGAAGTGACGGCTAGTATGATTGAGAAAGTTCAATATGTTACACCAAATGAGCATGAGTTTGACATTTTGTTTCCCGGAAAAAACAGATCAGAAATACTCGAACTATATCCGAATAAGCTGATCGTTACTTTAGGTTCAGCCGGCGCAGTTTTCCATAATGGCAGTGAAGAAGTGAGAATACCTGCATTTCAAACGGTGCCTGTCGATACTACAGGTGCTGGCGATACATTCAATGGCGCTTTGGCTGTGGCGCTTTTAAATGAAATCCCTATTGAAAAAGCCCTCTCTTTTGCCAATTTAGCTGCCGCGATGTCAGTCTCGGGTTATGGTGCGCAAGGGGGAATGCCGACTTTGAAAGAAATGATGGAGAGTGATTTGTATGAAGAAACATGGAATTTTGAATAGCGATATTGATAAAGTATTAGCGGACTTAGGACACACAGATCAAATCACAATAGGTGATTTAGGGCTGCCCATACCTGCAGGCGTAAAAAAAATAGATGTGGCGTTGGCAATTGGTACACCAAGTTTCCAAGAAGTAGTATCTCTGATGAAGGAAGAGATGGCCATTGAATCGATTATTCTAGCTGAAGAAATTCAATATGAGAACCCTGATCAACTAGAATTTATCATTGAGCAATTTCCCGATCTATCGATTGTATATCTGACACATGATGATTTTAAGAAAATGACACACAACAGCAAGGCAATCATTCGCACGGGGGAAGCAACACCGTACGCTAATATTATCTTACAGTCCGCAGTGATCTTTTAAAAGAAAGGAGAGGAACTCTTTGCAAATCGAAATGATGAATATTGAGAAATCATTCGGACATAATCGAGTGTTAAAAGATGTTTCTTTGCAACTATATCCAGGTGAAATTCACGCATTAATGGGTGAAAACGGTGCTGGAAAGTCTACATTGATGAATATTCTAACCGGGCTCCATCAAAAAGATCACGGCAAAATAGTGATTGATGGTGTGGAAAAAACATTTAAAGATCCCAAAGAAGCTGAAGAAGCTGGTGTCAACTTTATCCACCAAGAGATGAATAACTGGGAACAAATGACAGTCTTAGAGAACCTATTTCTAAATCGAGAAATCAAAACCAAGTTAGGATTTTTAGATACGAAAGCGATGGCCAATCAAGCGCAGTTGATTTTTGAACAATTAGGCATCCAGATTCCGCTTCAAAAAGATGTCGATGATTTATCTGTAGGACAACAACAAATGATAGAAATAACAAAAGCATTGATGACTGAGGCCAAAGTATTGATCATGGATGAACCCACTGCAGCTTTATCAGATAACGAAATCAACAATTTGTTTGCGATCATTCAAAGATTGAAGGAAAAAGGCACAGCGATCGTGTACATTTCACATAGAATGGAGGAGATTTTCAAAATAAGTGACAAAATCACTGTTATGCGCGATGGGTTATCGATTGATACGAAAGAAACGAAAGATACCAATATGGAAGAAGTTGTTAAAAAAATGGTCGGTCGAGCGCTCTCTGACTATTACCCAAAAAAAGAGGCCGTCATTGGTGAAGTCGTATTTGAAGTCAAGAATATGACTGCAGCTTCACATGTGTTTAAAGATATCGATTTTAGTGTAAGAGCGGGTGAAATCTTGGGATTTTCGGGTTTGATGGGTGCGGGCCGAACTGAAGTGATGCGTAGTATATTCGGACTTGACAAAATTGAAAGCGGTAACTTTTTTATTGATGGGAAAGAAGTGTTTCCTTCTTCTCCGTCAAAAGCGATTGAGAATGGGATAGGATTTCTAACTGAAAACCGAAAAACTGAAGGATTGATTCTAGATTTTCCAATCATTGATAACATCAGTCTTCCGAGTATCGATCAATTTTCTAAGAAAGGATTTGTTGATAGCCAGACAGAACGGTCATTCGTTGACTTGATGATCGAACGGCTAAGAATCAAAACGATGAGTGCGAAAGATATCGTTGGAGAGTTGTCTGGAGGAAATCAGCAGAAAGTCGTGTTGGCAAAATGGATAGGTGTCGGTCCTAAAGTGCTTATTTTGGATGAACCTACGCGAGGTGTCGATGTTGGCGCGAAGCGTGAAATTTATCAATTAATGAATGAACTTGCAGAAAGAGGGATTGCCATCCTCATGGTTTCGAGTGATTTGCCAGAAGTGCTTGGGGTTAGTGATAGAATTATCATTTTACATGAAGGAAGAATAGCTGGTGAATTATCAAGAGAAGATGCCACACAAGAAGCGATTATGACATATGCAACCGGAGGGAAATAAAATGGAAAAAAAAGCGTTCCAAACGAAACAACTATCAGAATATATATCTAAATTAGGACCTCTGTTAGCATTGATTGCATTGGTCATTGCAGTTACGGTACTTAATCCTAGCTTTTTGTCACCGAGTAATCTGCTTAATCTGCTGCGCCAAGTAGCTGCCAACGGCTTTATTGCATTCGGAATGACATTCGTCATTTTAACAGGAGGAATAGATCTATCTGTTGGGTCTACATTAGCGCTATCAAGTGCTTTGACTGCAGGTTTGATGGCAAATGGTATGTCATCTGTCTTAGCAATTCTTATTGGGTTGCTTAGTGGGAGTATCCTTGGCGCATTGAATGGCTTGCTGATTGCGAAAGGAAAAATGGCCCCTTTTATAGCCACTTTAGCAACAATGACGATTTATCGAGGCGCAACATTGGTTTATACAAATGGCAATCCGATCACAGGATTAGGAGATAGTTTTTTCTTCAGTTTCTTAGGCCGTGGTTACTTGTTTGGCATTCCTTTTCCTGTAGTACTTATGTTTGTTATTTATTTTGTGCTATTTCTTTTGTTGCACAAGACATCTTTTGGCCGGAAAACGTATGCGATTGGCGGCAATGAAAAAGCAGCGTTTGTCGCGGGTGTGAAAATAGATAAAGTGAAGATGGTGATCTATTCTATTTCAGGTTTGATGGCTTCGATCAGTGGGATGATCATTACGTCACGATTGAATTCTGCCCAACCTACTGCAGGGCAATCATATGAAATGGATGCCATAGCAGCAGTTGTTCTGGGAGGGACCAGCTTATCCGGCGGTCGTGGAAGACTGTTTGGTACATTGATCGGTGCGTTGATCATTGGTACTTTAAATAATGGACTTAATCTGCTTGGGGTATCAAGTTTTTATCAGCAGATCGTAAAAGGAATCGTCATTGTTATAGCAGTATTGTTGGATAGAAAAAGAAAATAATAAACAAGGAGGAACAATCATGAAAAAAATGTTTTTATTGGCAGCAAGCATGTTTTTACTAGCGGGGTGTGGCGCGGCAACATTAGACAACGGCAATAGCAATGAAGAACAATCTGAGGAAAAAGCAGCGTCTGAACTAATCGTAGGTGTATCAATTTCCACATTGAACAATCCGTTCTTTGTATCGATGCAAGATGGTATTCAACAACTTGCCGAAGAAAATGATACGCAAGTGAAATTCGTCGATGCACAAGATGATACAGCAAAACAAAGTAATGATATAGATGATTTGATCCAGCAAAATGTCGATGTGTTATTGATTAATCCAGTTGACTCTTCAGCAATTGTACCGGCAGTCGAAGCAGCAAACAATGCCAATATTCCTGTGATTGCAATCGACAGAAGCAGCGATGGCGGAACTTTGCTGACGACAGTTGCATCAAACAATGAAGAAGGCGGGAAAATGGCTGCTGAATTTATACTAGAGCAATTAGGTGAAAATGCGAAAGTAGTTGAACTCGAAGGCGTACCAGGCGCATCTGCGACGAGGGAACGCGGAAAAGGATTCGATGACTTTGCAGAGGGCAAACTGGATGTTATCGAAAAACAATCAGCGAATTTTAACCGTGCGGAAGGTTTAACAGTCATGGAAAATATTTTACAAGCGAATAGTGATGTGCAAGGAATCTTTGCGCAAAACGATGAAATGGCTTTAGGCGCTGCTGAAGCAATCGGTAGTCGTGAAGGGGTTGTTATAGTTGGATTTGATGGAACAGAAGATGGCTTAAAAGCAATAGAAGAAGGGAAAATGACTGCAACGATTGCGCAGAAGCCAGAAGAAATGGGGCGTTTGGCATTACAAGCTGCCTTTGATCATTTTGCAGGAAAAGAAGTAGTTGAACAAATTGATTCTCCGCTAGATTTGGTTACACAATAAAAAAATAGATGCCGAAATCCTAGAAGGTTTCGGCATCTATTTTATTTATTTCCCGTCAAATCTAATAAACGGTCTTTCAAATCTTCTTCTAAATGACCCAATTCAACTTCAGCAGCCCGACGTTTTTCTTTCCCTTCACGTTGGATGCGCAATGTTTCTTGGATGGTTTCCACCAAATCATTTTGGGTTTTTTGCAAGGTTTCGATATCAACGATGCCCCGTTCATTTTCTTTGGCTGTTTCTATGGCTGAAACTTTCAACATTTCCGAGTTTTTCTTCAATAGTTCGTTCGTAGTTTCAGACACTTGACGTTGCGCTGTGACCGCATCTTTTTGTCGTAATAAGGTCAAGGCAATGACGACCTGATTTTTCCATAGCGGAATCGCTGTATTGACAGAGGCTTGAATCTTCTCTGCCAGCGCTTGGTTGGTATTTTGGATCAAACGGATTTGTGGTGCTTGTTGGATCGTGATTTGTCGTGCCAAACGTAAATCATGGGTCCGTTTATCTAGGCGGTCCAAAAATTGTGCATAGTCATTGGCAATTTGGACATCCATTTGGTCATTGGTCTCTTCAGCTTTCTTCATAGCTTCTGGGATGATCGTAGTTTGAAGTTCTTGCATTTTCAATTCCCCAGCCGCAATGTAGATGTTCAATGCATCGAAGTAATCTTTATTTTTATGATAAAGTTGTTCAAGCATTAAGTTGTCTTTCAATAGACCATCTTTTTCTTTGTCTAATTTGACGGCGATCTTATCGATTTGTGCGCCGATTTTTTGGTATTTTGCAGTGATTTCAAAAATCGATTGTTTGACTTTTCCAAACATCCGTTTGAAGAGACTGCCTTCGCCGGCTCTTAATTCATCCGGGTTGGCCTCTTGCAAACGATACATCAACTCCGTTAACGAATCCCCAACAGGGCCAATATCAGCTGCTTGAACGTGATTCAACATTGATTGTGAAAATTCCCCAAGCTTCGTTTGTGCAGCGGCGCCGTAAGTGATGACTGCTTGCTGATCTGTCGCGTCGATTTTATTAGCCAGTTCTTGTGCTTGCGCTTGTCTTTCTGGCGGCAATTTATCGATCAGACGTGGTGCTTGCTGTTGTTCTTGTAATGCAGTGATCTCAGCTTGCTGGGTAGTTGTCAGTGTATCAACGGGGGTTGCAAATGGGTTGTTCAATAGATCGTCAAGGGTATCATTGACTGGTTTTATTTGATCAGGTGTATCACTCATAGTAACTCCTCCTAAAAATGTGTGCATTTCGAAAAAAATCTAGCCGGGGCTAGATTTTTTTTTAGATCTGTCGGCAAATTCAAACCTAAGACCTATCCCTATTCATTATCGCGTTTTATGCTTTGTTTGGCAATGGATAACTCGATATCCATATCATCTAGATCATCTGCAACGAATTGTGAATAATCTTTGGCGATCAATGACGCCATTTGTTCAATGATTTGGGTGCTTTCTTCGATTTTCTCATAAGTTTCGCGACTTTTGATCTCATGTTCGTTGATTTCAATGAATTTGTCGGTTAGATCTACCATATTTGGCAAATGGGTATAAAGAAAATGATTTGCTAATGGAAGCTTCGTTGGTTCTTTGACCAATTCTTTAAAAAGCGCTTTTGATGCCCGCAAAGCGTCATGACGTAAGTCAATGGCTTTAAGCTTGTTGTTGCGGGCAATATTTTTTTGAAATTGGTCGATTTGCTGCTTGCTTTGGTTCATTGTTTCGCGAAATAGTTCGATCTCACGGGCAGACATACCGCTTTTTAGATAGTGCGCTTCTCTTTCTTTGGTCAAAGAAGGCAATACATGAGGATTGGCTTCGACTTTGCGTCCTCTAAGACCAATCACGACTAAAACGATACCTGCTAATAACAACAAGGTTGTAAATATATCGGTACCAGTTGAGCTAATAAAGATTAGCAGCAAAATAAGTATGATCGCGCCAGCGATCAGTCGGATATTTTTTTTCATTTTTCCTCCTCCTAAAAAATCGTTGGACAAGTTGATTTGGTTGTTCGACATCTTTATTTTAGCATGTTCACTCAGATAAAAATATCAGACTTGGGGTGGATTTTCTGATATTTAGTAAATTTATAAGCTTTCTTGTTTTTTCTTAAGAAGATATTTTTGGCAAATTATGCTAAAGTGTTTGTTAGATAAGACTAGTAAAGGTTAGGTGGGAAAATGCTCGAATACACAGATTTTGAAGAAACAACGATCCAACGCAAGGAAATTTTTAAAGGGAAAATCATTGATGTCGTCGTTGACGATGTCGCTTTACCCAACGGCGGGACCAGCAAACGGGAATTGGTCTTTCACCCTGGCGGTGTAGCGGTGATAGCTCTGACAGCGGAAAATAAAATGGTATTTGTGCGCCAATTCAGAAAACCGCTTGAGCGCGTGATTTTAGAGATTCCTGCAGGCAAGATCGATCCTGGGGAAGGGGCATCTCCAGAACTGACCGGTGCCCGTGAGTTGGAAGAAGAAACCGGCTATCGGCCAGCCGCTTTAGAACATTTATACTCCATGTATTTGTCTCCTGGATTCGCCAATGAAATATTGCACATCTATGCTGCAACAGCTATTACAAAAGTAGACAATCCGTTGCCGCAAGATGATGATGAAGTGTTAGAAATCTATGAATTGACTTTTGAGGAAGCGCAAGCTGCCGTTGCAGAAGGAACGATTTGCGATGCCAAAACGTTATTTGCGCTTCAATATTGGGAACTGCTAGAATTGAAACGGAGGAAGGGCCTTGCCTAAAGAACCATTGATCACCCGCTCAGAATTGCGGCGGCGCAAAGAAGAAGAAGAGGCGGCGCATGAACGAAATCAAAAAATCATCGCCAAGCAAAGCAGCAAAGAATTGCAGCAAAAAGAAAAGCAAATCGACAATCATTACCGGAAAATACGTAAAAAAAATAAAGATATGACCAAGACAAGAGCGGGAGAAAACCAAAAGTCACGGGATTTGAATCGCTTTTTGATGAAAGGGATCGTGATCGTCGGTTTGTTATTGATCGTTGTCGGCTTAGCTGTTTTTTTGCTGTAGCCAGCTACTTGATTTTGATGTTCAGGCAAACACCACTTCTCAAACAAAGAAGTGGTGTTTGTGCGCTAATTTGGTTTATTGGCGGTATATAAGCATACACGAGCAGGTTTGCCCATGAATAAATTTGGTCCTTGGTGAAATACCTGATACTGCTGATCGATAAAGCCTGCATCCTTTGAGAGAGTATCTAAGGTTTCTTGATCGAAGCCATTGTGTACGAGCGGATGGGCCACCTCTGGATTTTTTTCGAAATCAATGATCAGGCAGATGCCATGTGGGCGCAACAAGGCAAAAACTTTGTCGAAAACGGCCTTAGTATCAGGAATATGCAGCAAGACCAAAGACAGCAAAATAATATCTGCTTGTTGCTGGGCTGGTTGCTTTAAAAAATCATGGAGGGTTGCGGTCGCATTGGGTAAGTGCTGATGGTCGATTTTATCTTGTGCCAATTTGACCATGGTTGGTGCTGTATCCCAAATGATCAGAGTATCGACCAGCGGTGCGATAGGTAAGCTGACCAGACCTGTGCCACCACCAATATCGATCATGGTTTGGGACTGACGCAGCTTTATTATCGGTTCAAGGACCTCAGTACATTTTGCGGCCAAATTCTTACGTTCTGGGGTATCGTAGGTCACGGCCATTTGTTCGAAAATTTTAGACATAGCTCCTCCTTATGGTGACAAAAAACTGTTCCTTTCAATAAAACTAGTTTATCATAAAAGAGAAGAACGCAGTCCATCAGTAAGCGCGATTTGTTGCAGTTGTTCTGCGTGATCCAGCGAGTTTTTTGAGGAGGATATATGTATGAAGATAGGCATTATTGGTGCAATGGATGAAGAAATCAAAGCACTAAGAGAACAATTAGCTGCACCATTGTCATGGGAAAGAGGCGGTGCGTTGTTTATTTCGGGGAGCATCGGCAATCATGAAGTGATCGTCGTTCGTTCTGGTATCGGTAAAGTATTGGCTTCGATCACCACTAGTCTGTTGATTCAGCAATATGGTGTCAATATGGTGATCAATACGGGATCTGCTGGTGGTATTGGTGCAGGTTTGCAAGTGGGGGATGTGGTTCTCTCGGATAAAGTAGCGTATTTTGATGTTGATGTGACAGGGTTTGGCTATGCTTACGGCCAATTACCTGGTGGAATGCCTTTGTATTATGAAGCGAGTCGGTACTTGATCAGCGAAATGACAAAAGCGGCAGAGGCCACCAAGCACACTGTGAAAAATGGGTTGATCGTTACCGGAGACAGTTTTATCAATGATCCCCAAAAAGTCTCTGAAATCTTGGGGCATTTTCCTGATGCGTTGGCGTGTGAGATGGAAGGAGCAGCAATTGCCCAAACTGCGCAACAATTCAACGTACCTTTTTTGATCGTTCGTGCCATCAGCGATACGGCGGATCATGACGCCACCCAATCCTTTGATGAATTTATTTTAGACGCCGGCAAACGTTCGGCGGAAATGGTATTGGCATTTGTAAAGAAATTAAAGTGATCATGCACGCAGCAGATGATAAAGGAGGATGCCTATGAAAGCATTGTTGTCTATTGATTATACAGTTGATTTTGTCGCAGATGAAGGACGTTTGACCACAGGGAAAGCAGGGCAAGCCATTGAAGAACGATTGGTCGCTCAGAC
This sequence comes from Enterococcus sp. DIV0876, assembly GCF_050529585.1. Classification (GTDB taxonomy): domain Bacteria; phylum Bacillota; class Bacilli; order Lactobacillales; family Enterococcaceae; genus Enterococcus_D. The sequence goes on along the minus strand of NZ_CP172882.1, from coordinate 2,824,451 downwards.
CCAAGCATTTATCGAAGCAGGAGACTATGTTGTTTTTGCCATTGATCGCCATGATTCTGACGATCACTACCATCCAGAAAGTCGGTTGTTTCCACCACACAACATAGCAGGCACTAGTGGCAGGGCGCTTTATGGTAGGTTGGCGCCACTGTATGAAGAGAATCAAGACCGTGCAAATGTTTACTGGATCGACAAGCGCCATTATTCGGCATTTAGCGGAACTGATTTAGATATTCGTTTGCGGGAGCGCGGTATCACTGAGTTGTATTTAACAGGTGTTTGTACCGATATTTGTATACTTCATACCGCCGTAGACGCGTATAATTTAGGGTATCGTTTGGTGATCGATGCAGATGCAGTCGCAAGTTTTGATGCTGTTGGACATGAATGGGCGTTGCGGCATTTTGAGCAGACATTGGGTGCCAAAATCATTTCTAAGGAGGCGTGATCATGGGATGGATGGATCAATTAAAAGAAAATTTTAGTTTTAGTGAATTGACAGGTTTATATCAAGCGTATCAAAAAGGAAATCTGGATATTAACGGGCTGTTGAACAATGACTTTTTGAAAAAATATACTGATTTTGCTAACCTAGAAGCCTTTATGGCCAAATTAGGTATCAAAGATGAAGGGCAAATCATGGACTTCTTGAAAGATCGCGGCAATCGGCAAAAAGCCGATCAAGTCGTCAAAGATCATTCCCAATTTGATTCAGTCATTGCAATGCTCAAAAAAGCCTTGAATCAGTGAGACCGACAAAATAAGATTGAAGAAAAATATACATCACAGGAATGGCTGAACAACCATTTCCGTGATGTATGTTTTTTTACCAAATATGGACCCGTTTTTCTGGGGCAAGGTACATGGGGTCGCCTGGTTTGATATCGAAAGTTGTATAAAAGGCATCGATATTTTGGACTTGCAGATTGGCTCTAAGTTTGGCTGGTCCATGGACATCAATAGAGAGTAGTAATTGTTGATACTGCTCTTTGGCTTTGGTACGCCAAATCTTCGCCCAATTGATAAAGAAATCTTCTAGCGATACGTCAGCTTCTTTCTCAGCTGCCTCTAAAGCACAACTCAGACCGCCTGCATCGGCGATGTTTTCAGAAACGGTCAAAGTCCCATTGACGGTTCCGCCAGCAAATGGCACACCATCAAATGCGGCGATCATGTCTTGAGCCAGTGTTTCAAAGTGCGCCAAGTCCTCGTCCGTCCACCAATTGTTCAGATTGCCAAATTCATCAAATTTGGCGCCATTGTTGTCAAATGCATGAGAAATCTCATGGGCAATGACCGCACCGATCCCGCCATAATTGGCGCTTGAAGATTGGTTTAGGCTATAAAATGGTGCTTGTAAAATCGCTGCCGGGAAAACAATCACATTTTTGAATGGATGGTAGTAGGCATTGACTGTAGCTGCTGACATTTCCCATTCATCGCGGTCAACTGGTTGCTGCCATTTTTTGAAGCTGTCTTCACGCAACAAACGGCCAAAGCGCAAAGCGTTTTGCAATAGAGAAGAAGCTGCATCTGTACGAAATTGATCATAGATCGCCGGAATTTGATCTGGATATCCAACATGGATGCCCAGATTATTTAGTTTTATGATCGCTTTTTCACGGGTTTTCTGGCTGAGCCATGTATTGTTGGTCAAGCGGTCTTGATAGACACCAATCATGGTTTCTACCATATGTTTGACATCGTTTTTGGCGGTCTCCCCAAAGTATTTCCGTCCGTAATAATCACCGATCACTTGGCTAAATTGACCAATCGTCAGATAGTAAGCCGCTTTTTGCTGGGGCATTGCTTCGTCGATACCAGATAAATAACGGCTATAGGTACCACCTAACTGGCGAATCTCTTCACTTAAATAGGCCGTATATTTTAGACTTTGGTTGACGATCATCCACCCTTTCAATAATTCAAAATGACTAAGAGAGACGATAAGATCGAAAGCGTCAAAATAGTCGGGCTCTGTGACGATCAACGACTCTGGTGCGGCAGACAACAACGCAGTCAATGTTGTTTTGAAATCGATATGGGAGGAATGGGCTGCAAAGGTATCTAAAGTTTGCGGGTTATAATTTTTGCTGTAATCCGCACTTTCTTCAGCACTCCGTACATGGGGCGCAATCAATTTATCAAAAGCGATCGCTTGTTCCACCAATGCTTCGGCTGTTGCTTGGTCTTTACCATAAGCCACCAGTAATTTAACCGCTGCATCGAAATAGACTTGCAGCATTTCTTCTGCTTGCGGATTATCTGTATAATAGGTTTTATCTGGTAAAATCGTTCCTGGAGGATAAACCAATAGGGTATTCATTTTGGCATTTTTCATGTCAGAATCGACATCAAATTGGAAAGGTAATGCCATGCCGTCTAAAATAAATTGGTCAAGTTGTTGATTCAAATCTTCATAGGAAGATAAGGCTTCGATTTTTGCTAGAATCGGCAAGACTTCTGCACCGCCCGCAGTATCACGTGTTGAAAAGTCGCTTGCTAAGCGGTAAAAAGCCACAGCATCTTTCATTCGGCCTTTTGGTGTTGCATGGTCATCTTTGGCCATATTCTCGAATTCGGAGATCATCAAAGTATCAATGCCATCTACTAAATCTTGAAATCCACCTGTAGCAGGTTTGTCAGCAGGAATCACTGCAGTTTCCATCCACTCTCCATTTACATAATCATAAAAATCATCTTTTAACAGGGTTGTCATGTCTTTCGCTCCTCTCGCTTTCCCCTATTATGAAACAAAAATCAAAAGGACGCAAAGAAAAGTTTTTTTGGGAAAAAGAGATTCCCAACAGTCTGCTGGGGAATCTAAGGTATAATAGGAGAAAAGGAAGGTGATTTAGATGGATGAATCCGTATGGCAAGGCATCCCAGAGGAACGGTTTCGTTTGTATCGGCAGTGGGTCACCCCATCTGGTTATTTATGCGGAACGTATGCAGCTGCTGTTTTTTTGGCTTATTATCAAGATTATATCGACGAATCGATCATTCCTAAAGCATTTCGAAAAAAACATCAACGAGATCTCACTGCTGTGACAGAATTTTTGCGGATGACGATCCAACCACATGGGATGCCGACGATTGCTTGGCAAGTTGCCCATGGCTTGAGCCGCTATTTTGATCACTTTCAATTGCCGTATCGCGGGCGCGCAACCATGATCGGTGGTTGGCAACGGGCTTGCAAGCGCATCGATCAAGGAAAACCTGTCATCATCGGGATATTAAAACCTTTAGGCAGTACCTATGGCAATCATTGGGTAGTCGCGTACGCCTATCAAGAGACAGCAGCGGGAGAACGGTTCTTTAAAGTCCATGACAACTGGGGAAACTATAAAAAAGTGATTCCAGCAAGTTGGGTCAACGGCACAGTAACGTTGCCCTGAATGTGAGACTTAAAAATAAGATAGAAATATGCTAGAATAGATAAAAATAACCATATTCATTGGAGGCAATCATGGGCGAGAGTTATAAAGATAGTTCGTTAAAAATTTTTAGTTTGAATGGCAATGTACCATTGGCAGAGAAAATTGCGAAAGTTTTTGGAACGGAACTAGGAAAATCGAAAGTTACACAATTTAGTGATGGAGAAATCGCCATCAATATTGAAGAAAGTGTCCGTGGTGATCACATTTATATCATTCAGTCGACCAATGAACCCGTTAATGACCATTATTTAGAATTGTTGATCATGATCGATGCGATGAAGCGAGCTAGTGCAAAAACCATTAACGTGGTCTTACCTTATTATGCCTATGCCCGTCAAGACCGTACGGCGAATCCGCATGAACCGATCACAGCCAAATTGATCGCCAATATGTTGGTAGAAGCAGGCGCTTCACGCATACTGACTTTAGATCTCCATGCAGTCCAAGTGCAAGGATTTTTCGATATTCCAGTCGATAATTTATTTACGATTCCTTTATTTGCCCATTATTACCGCCAACAAGGGATGACCGGAGATGAATATGTCGTTGTTTCACCAAAAAACAGCGGCGTGCAAAGAACCAGAAGTTTGGCAGAATATTTGGATACAGCAATCGCGATCGTTGATCAGGATGAAGCTGAAGGCGGCTATGTTATCGGAGATGTCGTAGGCAAAAAGTGTATTTTGGTCGATGACATTTTGAACACTGGTAGTACGTTGGCAAAAGCTGCAGAACTATTGAAAGAAGCAGGGGCGACCGAAATATATGCTTGTGCCTCTCATGCCTTACTTTCACCTCCAGCCAAAAAGATCCTTGATGAATCGATGATCGAACATATTTGTGTCACTGATTCTTGTTGGACAGATGACGCCCGTCACCCAGAAAAATTGTTCTATATCTCATGTGCAGAGCTAATGGGTGAAGCGGTCAAACGGATCCATGAAAATACACCGATGAGTCCATTGTTCCGTTTAGAAAGCAAAGACTATAAATAACTGATAACTTAAAAAAAGCAGCACCAAATGATGATTTGGTGCCGCTTTTTTTGCGGTGTTCTTTTTGTGTAGATTATTGATCATCCATGGTTCACATGATGCAAGTTCAAGACAGTCTCGCGTTTGATCAGCTTATGCGGTACGACCAATTGCACCCCGTTGGAATCTTCGTGATTCAATTGAGCCATCAATCGTTCAGTAGCAATCTTGCCTAAGGACACAATATTGATATCGATACTGGTCAGGTAAGGATGTGTCAATGTGGCAAAAATCGAATTGTTGAAACTGATCACAGATAAGTCATCAGGTACTTTGATCCCATACATTTCTGCTAATTGGATAATGCGGACAGCAAAAAGATCATCGATCACTACAATAGCAGTTGCTTGCGTATCTTTAATGATTTCTTCAAAAGTCACATAATCCTCCGCTTTTTCAAAAGTCAGTGCAGGATAAAAAGGCAAGTTTGCCAGCATCATCGCTTTTTGATACCCAAAAAAACGCTCGAAATAAAGGTTTTCATGGGTTGTGTTGGTCGCAAATAAAATATGGGTATGCCCTTGGGCAATCAAATGCTCAGTCGCTTGTTTTCCAAGCAGTTGGTTGTCATTATCGACAAAAACGATTTTGTCTTCGTTGCTGTATGGCTGGCCAATCAATGTGAAAGGAACTTCTTTGTCGACCAAATAGTCAATGATGGGATCTTTTTCATCGGAATAAACGAGAATGAAGCCATCGACTTGTTTTTGCAGATGCATGCGTTCAACGTTCTTTAATAATGTATCGAAATCTCGGGCAGAGGCAACAGCAACTGTCATTTGGTGGTGGCGGGCCTCTTCGTTGATGGCTTCAATGGTTTCTAAATAAAATGGATTGCCTAGCCGTTCTTTAGAATCCAGTGGGGGCAAAATCACACCGATGGCACTGGAAATTTGTTTGCCCAGATTTCGGGCAGCCAGATTGGGGACATACCCCATGTCTGCCATCACTTTGCGGACTTTCTTTTTGGTATCTTCTGATATACTTGGATGATTGTTGACGACACGGGAGACCGTAGAGGTAGCAACCCCAGCTTTTTTGGCCACATCTTTGACCGTTATACTCACTGCTTCTCCTCCTTTTTTAGCTTATAGTATCATAAAGTGGGATTGGAATGGTAGGACCAATCAAAAGAAAGAAGAAATGCGCACATTTCTTCTTTCGGTCATGTCTTAAACGATGGCAGCTGTTACTTCTTCTTCTAAGATGTAGTCTTCACCATATAATTTGATTGGCAAAGTATCACCGGAGATTTTCTTTAATGTGACAGTTGTATCGTTCACAGAAACAAAGATCAAACGATCGCGGTAATTGATATGGAAGGCATAACTGTGCCATGTACTTGGTAAGAATGGCGCAAACCCTAGATGATCATGATCAGTTTTCATTTGGGCAAAGCCTTGAACGATCGCCAACCAGCTGCCGGTCATAGAGGTGATGTGCAGCCCGTCTTCTGTATCATTGTTGTAGTTATCCAAATCAAGGCGCGCAGTTCGTTCGTACATTTCTAAGGCCTTTTCTTCCATCCCTAATTCTGCCGCTAAGATTGCATGGATACTAGGTGACAACGAAGATTCATGAACGGTCATTGGTTCGTAGAAATCAAAGTTGCGTTGTTTTTCTTCTTGAGTAAATTGATCGCCAAAGAAATAAATACCTTGTAAGACATCTGCTTGTTTGATGAAGCAAGAACGCAAAATGTGGTCCCAAGACCAGTTTTGGTTCAATGGCAAATGTGCAGGATCTAAATCAGCCACTGGCATTAGGTCTTTGTCCAAAAATGTATCATGTTGGACGAAGATCCCTAGTTCTTGATCTTCTGGGAAGTACATATTGTCAATGATATCTTGCCATTTGGCCTGTTCTTCTGCAGAAATCGTCACACTCGTTTCTTCTTTGAACTTTTTATAGTTTTCTAAGGTATAAGTCAAGACCCAAGTCGCCATTTTATTGGTGTACCAGTTGTTGTTGATGTTGTTTTCATATTCGTTCGGGCCGGTCACGCCATGGATCATGTAAGCTTGGTTGCGTTTAGAGTAATGGACACGGTCTGCCCAGAAACGCGCAATCGCGGTCAATACTTCCAAACCTTCTTGTTTCAAGTAGTTCGTATCACCAGTATAATTCGTATAATTATAAATGGCATAAGCAATCGCACCATTACGGTGGATTTCTTCAAAGGTGATTTCCCATTCATTGTGACATTCAATACCAGTAAAGGTCACCATTGGGTATAACGCGCCTGCCAAGCCTTGCTTTTGGGCATTGATGTGGGCTTGAGGCAGCTGATTGTGACGATATTTCAATAGATTGCGGGTAACTTCCGGTTTAGCTAATGCCAAGTACAATGGCACAGCATAGGCTTCAGTATCCCAATAGGTCGCCCCGCCATATTTTTCGCCTGTGAACCCTTTTGGTCCAATATTCAAACGCTCATCTTCCCCATAATAGGTGGAGAATAACTGGAACAGATTAAAACGAATCCCTTGTTGTGCTGCTGCATCTCCTTCGATGATCACGTCTGCCAAAGCCCAACGTGCTTTCCAAGCGTTGACTTGTTCTTCTCGCAAATCTTCATATGATCCAGTATACAATGTAGCTAATTCTGTGATTTTTGCAGGATGGTCATGAGCTGGCACATCACGGCTTGTGATAATCAATACTTCTTTCAATAAAGAGAAGGTTGCGCCCGCTTCACCAGTAAATCGGAAAGTATCTGCAACACATAATTCACTCTTCATCGATGCTTCCGGAGTTTGATCATGATGCATCGCAGAAGTAACGGTGAATTGTTCAATATCAAAATTGTTTTCTACTGTGCGCGTCGTTAAATAGCTGAAATCAGACGTCTTCCCATCGGCCAATTCTTCCCAAAAACGCGCATCGTAGTTACTGTCTTCATTGTGGACGTTGTTATCTAGTTTAGAAACGATTTTGATCTCAGCGTGGCCATCTAAAACCTCTGCCTCCATCTTGATCAGAGCAAGTTCTCGTTTGACGATACTTAAGAAACGCTCAAAAGAAAATTTTACGGTCGCGCCCCCTAAAGAAACCGTGAACGTTCGGCTTAAAATACCAGACTGCATATCCAATTCTAAGTGAAAATCAGTGGGGCTGGTTTTTGCAAGGTCGACCTGCTGATCATTGATATACAGATCCATTGCAATAAAATTGACCGCATTGATGACTTTACCGAAATAATCAGGGTAGCCATTTTTCCACCAGCCAACGCGGGTTTTGTCTGGATACCAAACACCTGCAATATAAGTCCCTAAATGATGGTCACTGCTATACTGCTCCTCAAAATTACCCCGCATCCCCATATACCCGTTACCAATACTGGTTAATGATTCTTGTAAGCGACGGTTTTCTTTATCTAACGTTGACGTGGCGATTTTCCACGGATCGATTTCAAACAAGCGTTGAATTTTTTTCATGAACTACCCCTCCAGAATTCTTATGATAAATTCATCATAAGCGCAAACGATTGCGTCGTCAAGTGTTTGTTGTTGCATTTCATTTGTTTTTTGTGTTTTTGAGCAATTTGCTATATTTTATTCGAAATGATTTATAAAATATATTTAGAAGTTGATGGTTTACAAAATCTTTTTTCTTGGTTAGAATGAAAAAGTAAAGAAACCGATTGCGTAAATCGTTTCAGAAAGGAAGGAAAGAAGATGAAGAAATTATTTAGTTTCGAATTTTGGCAAAAATTCGGGAAAGCATTGATGGTCGTTGTGGCAGTGATGCCAGCAGCGGGCTTGATGATCAGTATCGGTAAAACGATCCCGATGATCAATGCCGATTGGGGAGCGTTGGTCACTACTGGGGGCGTGATTGAAAACATTGGTTGGGCAATTATTGGTAACCTGCATTTATTATTTGCATTAGCAATCGGTGGTAGTTGGGCGAAAGAACGAGCTGGCGGGGCATTTGCAGCTGGGATCGCTTTTGTATTGATCAATCGGATCACCGGATCGATCTTTGGTGTGACAAGTGCCATGCTGACAGAAGAAGGTGCTTTTACGCATACCTTGTTTGGTACAAAAATTATGATCGACGGATTCTTCACTAGTGTATTGGAAGCACCCGCTTTGAATATGGGGGTTTTTGTTGGGATCATTGCTGGATTTGTGGGCGCAACAGCATATAACAAATATTATAATTTCCGCAAATTACCGGATGCGCTATCATTTTTCAACGGCAAACGATTTGTACCTTTTGTGGTGATCGCACGTTCTGTGGCGGTCGCTTTGGTTCTTTCAATTGTTTGGCCATATATTCAAGCCGGAATCAATAACTTTGGGTTGTGGATCGCACAATCGCAAGAAAGTGCACCCGTTTTGGCACCATTTTTATTTGGTACGTTAGAACGATTGTTATTACCGTTTGGGTTGCATCATATGTTGACGATTCCAATCAACTATACAGAACTAGGGGGAACATATACGATTCTTTCTGGTGCGCAAGCCGGAACGCAAGTCTTTGGTCAAGATCCATTATGGTTGGCATGGGCGACTGACTTGGTCAACATGCGCAATGCTGGTGATACGTCGCAATATCAATTCTTGTTAGAGAATTTTGTACCGGCACGTTTCAAGGTGGGACAAATGATTGGTTCTTCTGGTATTTTGATGGGCTTATCTTATGCAATGTATCGAAATGTCGATGCGGATAAACGGCACAAGTATACGTCAATGTATCTTTCAGCTGCCATTGCTGTCTTTTTGACAGGAGTGACAGAGCCATTAGAGTTTATGTTCATGTTTGCTGCGGTACCATTGTATATCGTGTATGCTGTCGTTCAAGGAGCCGCTTTTGCTATGGCAGATATCGTCAATTTGCGGGTCCATTCTTTTGGGAACATTGAGTTGCTGACGCGTACACCAATGGCGATCAATGCTGGGTTGGGTCAAGACTTGATCAATTTTGTACTTGTAACGATTGCATTTGGTGTGGGTATGTATTTCTTAGCGAACTTCTTGATCAAGAAATTCAATTTTGCCACTCCTGGCCGAAACGGCAATTATGAAGTTGAAGGGGCAAGCGATACTACCGCAACAACCGCCGCAGATGGAACACTGGATCCTAATTCACAGGTGGTAAAAATTATTCATTTGTTGGGTGGCCCAGAAAACATCAGCGATGTCGATGCTTGTATGACCCGTTTGCGGGTAACTGTTAAAGACCGGGAATCAGTAGGAGATGAAAAATCTTGGAAAGCTGCTGGGGCCCTAGGGTTGATCGTTAAAGACAACGGGGTTCAAGCTGTCTACGGACCGAAAGCTGATGTGTTGAAATCGGATATCCAAGATGCTTTGGATTCAGGTGTCGCTATTCCCAAAGCAACGGTTTCAGAGCCGACAGTTGCAGCAGAAACACATAAAAGTCAAGGATTGACGGTAGAAATCAGCTCTGTTGCTGATGGGAAAGTTATCCCAATCAATGAAGTCAATGATCAAGTTTTTGCTGATAAGATGATGGGGGATGGCTTTGCAGTGATTCCAGAAAACAAGACGGTATACGCACCTGTTGCTGGACAGGTGACCAATGTCTTCCCAACGAAACATGCGATTGGTTTACTGACAGATAATGGCATCGAGATTCTTGTTCATATGGGGTTAGATACAGTTGAATTGGAAGGAAAACCTTTCACCGTTCGCGTAGCAGAAGGACAGCAAGTCGCCCAAGGAGAAGCGATAGCTGAAATGGATATTGCCGCAGTCAAAGCTGCTGGCAAGGAAACGGATATCGTTGTCGTGATCACCAACACTGATCAAATCGATACATTTACCTTAACACAAACTGGCCAGCAATCTGGGCGGACAGTTGTTGGAACGATCAAAGTATAATACAATAAACCATCGGGTCAGTTTGATTGACCCGATGGATTTTTTGCAAGGATCAGTGATGGAAAGATAGGAGCAACCATGAAAGTTTTAACATTAAATACCCATAGTTGGTTAGAAGAACAGGCAGAAGACAAGCTGCAGATCATCGCCCAAGAAATCGCGGCAGGGGACTATGATGTGATTGCCTTACAAGAAGTCAATCAAAGTATCACTGCGCAAACGATAATCCCTGATGGTTCTTATTGTCCAACACAAGCCTCTGTAGATATCAAAGAAGACAATTTTGCTTTGCGCTTGGTTGAAGCATTAGAAATCATGGATATTGAATATTATTGGTCGTGGAGTTATAGCCATATCGGCTACGACCGCTATCATGAAGGCAATGCGTTGCTATCTAAGCAGCCTATTGTGGCCACGGAATATTTGGCTTCCAAAGCCAACGATGTATTAGATCATACGACAAGAAAAAACCTTAGCGGCTTGACAGAAGTTGCGGGCAAAATGGTCCAAGTAGTAAGCTGTCATTTCTCGTGGTGGGATCAAGGGAAATTCGCTTATGAATGGCAGCAAACCGAAGCATTTTTGCAAGAAGCGACAAACAATATTTTGATCTTAGGTGATTTTAACAACGATGAATCCAGCCCTGGTTATCAGCTTGTATTGGATAGTCCGTTGGGATTACAAGATGCGTTTACCTTGTCACAAAAGACAACAGGGGCTGCGACCGTAAATAAAGCGATTGATGGTTGGCAAGAAAACGCAGGTCATTTGCGGATCGATTATGTATTTGTCACAGGAAATGTTGCTGTCCAAGAATATGAAGTTGTTTTTGATGGCAATCGTGTACCGATCGTTAGTGATCATTTTGGCGTGAAAGCTGTTTTGACATTGACAGAAGGATAGCAAAAAGGGAATCTTGCAAAGATTCCCTTTTTTTTGTCATCAAACCAAATGCGTAAATGAGATAAAAGACGGACCGTATTTGAAATGTCCAGTAAAGCTGAATAAAATAATCACGTTCTATAAAGAATCAATAAAACAAGTAAACTTAGACTGATGCTGATCACACTTGAACCGTAAACGATCCCTTTTTCAATCGGGGTTGCGTATTCTGTTTGATCTTTTGACTGATTGCGACACATAAATATTAAACCGGCACCAATCAGGTTACCCGTTATGATTTGCTGACAAAACAAAATAAAAAGATATTTCCCCAGCAAACCATGCTTACTTTGTGAAAATTTGGCAATATAATATAAAGAACCTGTTTGCATCAACATTATACTAGTCAGTAAAATACCTAAGGCAAACAAAGGATTTGATACTAGCAAGGTTTGTAATGTCATATGTTGGGTCATGATCGTCAGGGACAGATATAAATAATATGCGCCAACAATGACTAGCCAATAGGCCAACAGAATATGTTGGAATGAGAAACGTCGTTTAGTCATATTCCTTCTCCTTTAGTGTGAATTGGCCATAAGAACGAATCAAATAATCAACTAAGCAATTAAGCCCAATCAATGATTGACTAGGAATTTTTTTTCGTCCTATTTGAAAGAAATCGCAGAAATAAGTGAGATGAAAAGTTGTGTGACGTGCAAAGTAATTGTCTCCAGGTGCGGTTAAAGAAAGCACAGGGATTTTGCGGATAGAAAATGTACTGATATTTTCTTTGATATTTTCTGTTTCTCCGCTCAACGATGCGATGATTACACAATCTTCTGAAGTGATCATTGGCATAACCATATCGAATTCGGTTTTATTTGGCAACACAATGACCCTTTTCTCCATCGACAACATCATTTTAGAAAACTCTTCTAAGGCTTTTTTTTGTGAAAATCCAGTAGCATAACAGTAAATCGTTTTGCTTTGATCAAATAGTTGATTGAGGACATCTAAGTCTACCTTTTTCATATAATTAAGGGTGGCAAGAATATCATCCATTTGCTTATCAAATATAGATTTATCAGGAGTTTTCACTTGCGTCAATTTCTGTTGATTGCGCATGAAATATTTAAACTCGGAATAACCAGAAAACCCAAGTTTTTTTGTTAAACGTAAAATTGATGACTTGGAGACATGGACACGTTGGGCCAAATCAATAATATTCAGGTCAGAGATAGCGCCTTCATTTTTGAGGATATAGTCCAAAATTTCACGATCAAGAATACTTAAATCTGACTGATGCTGTTGAATCAAAATCTGTAATTTCAAAAAAGTTCCCTCCCTTTCTTTAAGTATAACTGAAAAAGAGGGAATCGGGGAGCATGCAAATCAATGGAGTGTTGGCCAGAACGATTGATTTGCTTCGATCAAGTCATCTAGTAATTCTTTTGCTACTCTAGCATTAGGAACAACTTTCGATAGTATCATTGCCTGCCATAGTTTATGGTAGGATTTTTCTTCCCACGCTTCAACCACTAATTTTTCGACAGCAACTTGTTGCTCCATCATCCCTTTTTGGAATCGAGGGATAGTGCCTTGTGTGATAGGTTCGGGCCCGTTGCTGCCAACGATGCAAGGAACTTCCACCATAGCAGTTTGGTCAAAATTGACAATTGCTCCTTCATTTGGCACAATCAACAACATTCGTTCTTGTGTATTATAAGCAATAGCTCGAGCCAAATCGACAATGTAGCTAGCGTGCTCATCGACGGCTAATGAAGTATCTTTGGCTGTTTGATTTTCAATGATTCTTTGGCATTCACCGAAGACATGTTTTTCTCTGCCGGCCATCACTTCATTGGCGCGGGTGAAATTTGGGTTGGCGTGCGCAACTTCATCTTGTGGGAAAAAGTAATATTTCAAATACGTATTAGGTAAAGTAGATGGATCGATTTCATATACTTCTTTGGCTTTGGCAAACGTGTGTGACCAGCTTGCATCTGTGTGTTGAGATGCTTCGATTTCTTCTGGTAAGGAATAGCCGTGTTTAGCAACATGCGCTTTAATTGCTGGCATTAAATCTTTTCCTGATTTATCACGAATATCCGTCCACCAGCCAAAATGATTTAGCCCATAGTAGCGAACAATCAGCTCTTTACGAGAAGATAACCCTATTGATTGGGCCATACGTTCTTCAATACCGACTGGCATGTCACATATATGAATGATATTGGCATGAGGTCGTAATTTTCTGGTTGCTTCGGCAACAATTGCGGCTGGATTGGAATAATTCAACATCCAGGCTTGCGGGGAATATTTTTCCATATAATCAACCAATTCTAGCACACCGCCGATTGAGCGCATACCATAAGCTATCCCCCCAGGCCCGCAAGTTTCTTGACCAACAACGCCATATTTCAAAGGGATTTTTTCATCTTTTTCACGCATTGCATATAAGCCAACACGAATATGTGCCATTACGAAATCAACATCGGTAAATGCTGTTTCAGGATCAGTAGTTGCTAAAAACGTTATTTCTGGGGCACGTTCTTTTAACAAAATTGCGCAAGCTTGCGCAACTTTATCTTGGCGTTCTGCCAAGTTATCATAAAACTTGATTTGACGAATTGGAAAACGGTCTAAGTGTTCAAGCAACATCAAAACGATACCTGGTGTAAAGGTACTGCCGCCTCCAGCAATAACGATTGAGAATTTTTTCATTTGTCATTCTTCCTTTCTATTCGTTGATCATTAATAATTTTTCAAATTGTTCACGCACTTGAGGAACATCTAATCCAACAATGACTTGAAACGCATTCCCATTTCTAACAACTCCATGGGCGCCGCCATCTTTAAAAATGTCATCTGGCAACACTTGATCTTGATCTTTTACTGTGATACGAAGGCGTGTTGCGCAATTGGTCACTTTATCGATATTGTCACGCCCACCAAAGCCTTCTAAGTATATAGCAGCTTGTTCAGTATAACGATTTGCACCGGCAATCAAGGGTGCACCATTTGCGGCTTTTTTTTCTTTGTATTCTTTTTTAGAATAAAGTTTTACTTCAGCATTGTTTTCTTCTCTTCCAGGTGTCGCCAACTTAAATTTCAAAATCAAGAAACGGAAAACCAAAAAATAAATGGCGGTGAAAGCCAAACCAATCAATAACTGAGTGAATATCATTGATTTATGATTTTGGAATAAAGGAATCCAAACTTTTGCTAACAAATCGATAAAACCGCCGCCCATGTCGCCAACGACCCCAAAAGCAAACATGGTTGCCGCCATTGTAGCAGCAAGAACGGCATGGACTGCAAACAACGGGGGAGAGATGAACAAAAAGGTAAACTCTAGTGGTTCTGTGATCCCAGCCAAGACAGCAGTTAGCGTGGCAGGAATCAAAATGGCTAATACTTTCTTCTTATTCTCGGGTTTAGCAGTAAAATAAAAAGCAGCTGCAATACCAGGGGCAGCAAATATTTTTGAATTTCCGTGAAGTGCGAATCCACCTTCAGGAAATAGTTGTTTTAATGGTGTACTTGATTGCGCAAATTCTTGTAAGTGTGTCATCCAATACTTGGAAATTCCTTCTTCTACTACTGCAGGACCAAAAACAAAAGGTGTATAAACAAAATGATGGAGGCCTGTCGGGATCAATATTCGTTCTAAGAAGGTATATAACCAAACGCCAAAGACACCAGCACTTGCCAAGAATCCCTGCATGGAACCAATTCCTGCTTGTACTTTTGGCCAAATCAAAGCAATGAGGAAGGCTACTGGCAACATGATGAAAAAGCCCAAAATCACAATGAAGGAAGAGCCTTGGAAAATACCAAGAAAATCAGGTAATTTTGTATCAAAAAATTTATTATGCAAATAAACGACGATTGCGGATATAAAGATAGCACCGATGATACCTGTATCTAACGTTTTGATTCCGGCAATTAACTTTAACCCACTCTCGCCACCAGGATCTGCAGCAAAATTGACACCAAAGAAATCACCAAAGTATTCGATCATACCGGATATAAAATAATTACATGTGATATACACGACGAATGCCTCCATGGCTGCACGTGCGTTTGCTTTTTTGGCTAAACCAATCGGTAAACCTATGACGAAAAGCAGTTCCATCTGATTGAACACAGTCCAAGCACCATTTTCAATAATCGTCCAGATGGAATACCATGTCGTGCCTTCTGTAGCAATACTGCCAACCAACATTGGATTTTTGAAAATAATACAGAGCGCCACCATGATACCTGAAAATGAAAATAAGAGAACTGGTGTAAACATGGCGCCGCCGAAGCGCTGAATCTTTTCCATCATTTTTTAAACATCCCCTTTCAATTTTTACTACGTGTTCAGTATAGAAAATATTGTTAGCGGTTACAATGGTGCGTTAGAGAATAGATCCTTAGTTTCAAATACTGAGAATAGGTAGCAGTGTCAGGGAAATTTCCCATAAAAATAGCGACCCCCAAAAAGATAGATTTTTGGGGGTCGCTTCAAAGTCGTGTTGTCTATAAACGTATATGGAATGTGTACGATTTATCTGGCACATCTCATTTTAAATATCGATCTCGCCATAACGGTTAGCTAACGCAGTCCGAATCAATCGTTCTGCCAAATGTTCATTGCGGGCCAGCAGAGGTCCGTGGAAGTAAGAACCGAAAACATTACGGTAGACGACACCTTCTGTTTGATCCTCGCCATTGTTTCCTTGCCCTTCAAGGACTTTGCCCAGAGGTTTTTCCCCTTTGCCCAAGAAAGTACGGCCATTGTGGTTTTCAAAACCATAGTAGGTTTCGTCAAATTCTTCGTTGTGGATCACGATATCGCCAATGAAGCGATTGTTGTCTTGGCTGAGTGTGTAGTGATCCAACGCGCCAATGCCGTTGATTTTTTCCCCATTGGCACCCATGTAGTAATGTCCCAACAATTGGTAGCCGCCGCAAATGGCCAACATCACACCATCGTTTTCGATATAGCGTGTCAAATCTTCTTTTTTGCTTTGAATATCTTTGGAAACAATCAATTGTTCAAAATCTTGACCGCCGCCAAAGAAAACCAAGTCATATTTTTCGGCTTCAAATGGTTCATGGATACTGACGACTTCTACCTCGAAACCGACACCCATTTTCTCAGCCACATAACGCAACATGAGAAGATTGCCGTTATCGCCATAGGTATTCAGTAGATTGCCATATAAGTGGGCAACACGAAGGCTGTATTTAGTCACGACCCATTCCTCCTTTGATATATCCTTTTTCAGCTAGTTTTTTGCGCAACTGCAAGACGGCAGTATAAGTGGCTAAGATATATACTTTTTCAGTTGGTAAGTTCGCTATGTCGTTGATCACTTCATCTAAATCTTTGGTTTCTATGATGGTCTCTTCCGGAATGCCGGCAACTTTCAAGCGCAGTGCCATATCTTTATGACGGTCGCCGCCAGCAATCACTTGCGGGATCCCCATTTTAGCAAAAGCTTCGTGGTCGCCATCCCAGATCCAACTGACATCGATTCCATCTGCATAATTGGCATTCAATAGGCAAACAAGAGAGAAAGGATAAGGTGAAAGACCGATCATATCGATCACTTGGTTTAACCCAACTGGATTTTTGACCAAAACAAGGGTACATTCTTTGTCACCGATCCGAATCACTTCTTGACGTCCGAAAACTTTCTCGTCGTATGCTAAACCAGATTTGATTTTCTCTGGTGCAACGTGATAGTATTCAGCGACTGCTGTTGCAGCCAGTGCATTGTAAACATTATACATGCCGCCAACTTCGATACGATAAGGCGTGTCATCGATCACAAAATCAGCAGAGGTATTGTCCATCGCGGTGATCGCTGTCAATGTATAATCTAACGCTGGCCGATGGAAACCGCAATTTGGACAATAGTATTTTCCAAGGTTGGCATAAGTGATCATTTGATAATGTAGTAAGTGGTGGCATTCCGGACACAAAACGCCATCGGTATTGTAGTGTGCCATTTGCTCTTGATCAGGCAAATGATCAAACCCATAGTATTTCCGAGGATTGACTGTTGCGACTGAATTGAACAAAGGAGAATCACCATTGCACAAAATCGTTGCTTCCGGTGCATTCGCTGCCCCTTCGACGATCATTTTGTAGGTTGTGTAGATTTCTCCATAGCGATCCATTTGGTCGCGAAAAATATTGGTGAACACGAATAATTCTGGTTTGATATATTTGGTGACTTTGCTTAAACTAGCTTCGTCGATTTCCAAAACGGCAAATTTTTTGCCTTTTTTAGGCTTTGCAGATAAGAAGGTCGAGACGATTCCTTGGACCATATTGGCTCCAGTTGGATTGGTCAGTACTTCATCGAATTCTTGACGCAAAATATTGACTGTTAAAGCGGTCGTTAGCGTTTTACCGTTCGTTCCTGTGATCACGACCACTTGATAATCTTTGGCTAAATGATCCAAAATATGCGGATCCACTTTTAATGCTAATTTTCCTGGCAGACTAGATCCGCCTTTGAAAAAGTTTTTTAATACCCACTGAGAGGTCTTACCGACGGTGACCGCCAGTTGACTTCGTATGCCCATAATTTACCCTCCATTTAGCGCAGTTGTGAAGATTGCGCAAATTCAATTTATCATACCATATTCAACCAAAAAGGTTAAATTGCTTTTGCTATTCTTTAAATTTCTGCTAAGAGAACAGCTAAAAACCCAAACCGGCAACAAGTGCTGATCTGGGTCCAATAAACCTGCATTTCATTGTATGCAGATACGATTTAACCAATAATGATTTTTTCGGTTGGGTATTCGTAGCCGATATCACGGGTTTCTTTTGGTACGAATAACATCAATGTGTACAACATACCGATTCGTCCGATGAACATCAAGAGAGCAATCACTAATTTGCCGATAGTGGATAGGTCACCAGTGATACCTAACGATAGACCCGTTGTTCCAAAAGCCGATGAAACCTCTACAATAATCGCAATCAAGGGAATATCTTCGGTTGCGGTCAAAAACAGCACGCAGAAAAAGCACATACCCATAGACAACATAAAGACGACAACGGATTTACGAACATCATCTTCATCGATACGACGGCCGAAAATATTGATATTGTCTTCGCTTTTCAAAAACGCATATAGATACAAGCCAATGATCGCGATCGTTGTGGTACGAATCCCACCGCCGACTGAGCTCGGACTACAGCCAATGAACATGAGCAATGAGAATACGATCAATGTGGTTGTCTGGAAGTTTCCTAAGTCGTG
Organism: Enterococcus sp. DIV0876; assembly: GCF_050529585.1. GTDB lineage: Bacteria > Bacillota > Bacilli > Lactobacillales > Enterococcaceae > Enterococcus_D. The sequence continues at coordinate 2,805,966 of NZ_CP172882.1, read as the reverse complement.
GATCTGCAAACCAGCATTTCGCGTCGTCATTGAATAGAACATACTATTCATCCACATCCCGCTCAAGCTGTAATCTTTGAACAGATGGTCCTTTTCAAGGAAGAAGATTGCCAGAGTACCGCCAACAAATAGAATCACGAATGCTAAGACAGCGATTTTGGTAAATAAGGAGAAGCGAAAGGGCAGTTGCCGCCGTCGTTTTTTCAATTTAAATTGAACCCATTCTCGAAAGTCCATGATGACCGGAAAGCCAATGCCGCCGATAAAAATCAACAGCATGATACAACTCAAGAAAAAGTAGTCATGAGAAAAAGGCAAAATCGAGTTGCCGGTTACATCAAAACCGGAGTTGGTGACAGCCGAAATCGCTTGATAAAAACCATAAAAAATCGCATCCCGCCAGTTGTTGTAATACCCATATAGGTGAAAATAGAGCGCGAAGATGGAACCAGCTACTATCTGACACAACAAAATAATGGTAAATGTCGTGCGGATCATCCGGACGATCCCGCTTAATTTGGGTTGGTTCATATCGGTCATGATCAGCTGTCGTTGTTTCAAACTGATTTTTCGTCGAGAGACGATTGCAAAAAAGGTGGAGATCATCATGATCCCCAACCCACCTACTTGGAATAGGACTTCAAGTAAAACAACACCGCGGTCATTGAATATATCATTGATGGGGAATGTCGTTAGTCCAGTCACGCTGACTGTGCTGACTGCCATGAAAAACAGATCGATAAAAGAAACATCGGCATCTGCTTTACGGAAAAATGGCAAGTAAAACAAGACCAATGATACGACTGTCATCACGATATAATAAAAAACGATCACTTGGATCGAAGATACGTTTTTTGAAAGAAATGTCTTACCCTTGCGTTGTGTCAGTCGGGCAAAGCGGCTGATATTCATGTAGATTAACCCCTCACTTGGTAAACTAAGAACAGTATACCAAAGAACAAGGGGTTTTTGAATGAAAGTGATAGGGCAGGGAGATGCTTTCTCCTAAAATCAAAGTGCTTCAACAGCAAGGATCGCTTGGTAGACTTTTTCGGTCGTAATTGCTGGATCAATCAACACAAATGTTTCTTCGGGATTGATGGCATAGCGTAACACATCTTCAAAGTAGGCTTGGTCGGTGCGGGTGACATGGATATCTTTTAATTTCATCGGCAAGTGCAAGGCTTCATAGAAAGGACGCAGCTCTTTGATAACGGCTAAGTCATTGGTATAAGCCAGTTGTACCCAAATACAATAAGCGACTTTGTTGCCGTGTAAAACAGAATGGGTCTCTTCTAAATACGACAAGCCATCATGTAAAGCATGGGCGCCGGAAGTGCGGCCGAAGTCAACGGCAAAACCACCAACTTCACCAGCCAGTGCAATAATGGCGTCTGTGATGCGAGCAAATGCCGGCGTCAACTTCTGTGCTTGCAGATCAGCCACTGCTTGGGTGGCATCATGGATCAGCAACTCTTTGATCAAGCAAGCACTTTGAAACCCTAAGCGCACCAATGCGGTTTTTTTGTCATCGGTCAAATGACGATAAATGGCTTCCATTTCATAATATTTTGCCAATGTATCGGCGATACCGGCAATAAAGTAATCTACAGGTGTAGCCAATAAGAAGGCTGTATCGACTAGTGTGAGATAGGCGCCCTTTTTTGCATAATCGATTTTGTTGATCGTGTGGTCTGGATGATAGACGACGATCACTGGCGTGAAGGGGGCGCAATTGGAAACGAGGGTTGGGATCACAATGAGTTCTGCACCAAGCCGTTCAGCGGTGATTTTTGCTGTATCAGCCACCCGACCACCACCAATGGCGACCACAGCATCAGCATACATGATCTTTTCTGCAAGGAACTGTCCATTTTCATAGCTGGAAGAACCATCATAGCGATAGATCGGATAGTCAAAATCATGGGGATAATAAGCTTCAAATGCAGCAAAGGATTGGGTTCCAGTGATGACTGCAACATGTTCAAAATCGGCTAAATAGTCGGGTAAATCGTTTAAGACATTCTCACCAGTCACATACCGATTGGGCCCAGGGCGGACTTCATTGGCTAACATAGACAACACTCCTCAATAATCGTCAGAATTTTCAACCATCTTAACGCGTAATGTAGATCGTTGTCAATTTTTTTTGTGATAAGAAAAAGCGGATACCTCCCGTGAAGTGAAGGTATCCGTATGAATTTCCTTTTCTTAGTCTGGGCAATAATCACCCCCAGTTTTTGCGAATAAATCCCGCGCGGCCAGAACCTTCACTGTATGCATGATAATGGGCAGCGTTTTTTTTATAAAAATCTTGGTGATAGTCTTCAGCTGGATAAAAAGGTTCCGCCGGTTCAATACTTGTGACGATTTGATCAGTAAAACGACCACTGGCTTGCAGATTGGCTTTAGATTCCTCAGCAATGGCTTTTTGTTTTGCACTATTGTAAAAAATCACTGGACGATAAGAATCGCCACGGTCTGCGAATTGACCAAAGGCATCGGTTGGATCGGTTTGTTGCCAGTAAATCGAAACGAGTTCATCATAGGAAATCAGTTCAGGATCAAAGGTGATCTCCACTGCTTCAGTATGACCCGTCGTTCCAGTTGTGACTTCTTGATACGTTGGATGAGGGACGTGCCCACCAGTAAATCCGGAGACCACTTTCTCAATGCCAGGCAAAGAATCAAAGGGTTTGACCATGCACCAAAAACAACCACCTGCAAAAATTGCTGTATCTTTCATATAAATGCCTCCTTTTCTCCTATGGTAAGCTTCTCATGGCGAAAAACAAATGATATGCTTGATGTAAAGGAAAAGGGGATTTGAGATATGGCTGCAACACTGATTTTGCTAAGAGGCAATTCAGGTAGTGGGAAAACAACCATTGCCAAAGCATTGCATGCTTATTTTGGTGCAGATGCACTGTTGATCTCTCAAGACGTCTTTCGTAAAGAAATTTTTCATATTAAAGATACGCCGAATAATCCAGCAATAGAATTGATGCTGCGCACGATCCAGTACGGTCAATCTTGTGTGCCGATCGTTATTGTGGAAGGTATCTTTTCTTCGGATGTGTACCATGATTTTCTAAAAGATGTGTTTCGTCTATTTGCGCATAAGCACCTTGTTTATTATTTTGATATACCCTTTGAGATAACCTGTCAACGTCACCAAACGCGACCGCAAAATAAACAGTTTTCAGAAACAGATATGCGCCGTTGGTGGCGTCCAAATGATTGGCTACAGGATAAAATGGCTATCGTGATCGATGAAAAAGTGATTACCCAAGAACAGAGCGAAACAGATACGACCAATCAAATTATCAAAGACTACAAACATATAAGTGAGGGATCATGATGTTAGATAAAACCATTCCCTATGCGGAACTTTGGATGGCGCGACCTACAAAGACAATAGTTGAGACAAAACCAATGCCCAATCGCGTGCCAATCAGAACTTATCAAGTCGGAGATGCTGAAAAATGGGCAGCTATCGAAACGGCGGTTGGTGAGTTTGAAAGCGAAACAGAAGCATTGCAGTATTTTCAAGCTACATTTATACCAGAAGAACAAGCGTTGAACCGACGAATGTTTTTTGCGCTGGATGCACAAGGAGAACCTATCGGTACGGCTACAGCGTGGTGGAAAATGCGGGAAGATGGTGTTTTAGTGCCCATCGTGCATTGGGTGGCTGTCCATCCTCGTGGACAACGGCAAGGCATCGCCCGCCAACTGCTGCAACGTGTACTAACAGTCTGTCAGCAAGCAGATGCGCCGATGATTTATCTGCATACACAAACTTGGAGTCATCACGCAATTGCTTTATATCGATCGTTAGGTTTTGCGATCATTGATACGGATATCGATGGCCATGCCAACCTTGACTATTCCCGAGCCATGGACATTCTTGATCAAACTGGGTACGTATAAGTTATGTGAGGTGTTCTTGTTTTTTTATGGGTCTGGCTTCATTGGAGCAATCGCTGCAGCAAGAATTTAAGTCTGTAAAAATTTCGTTTTTTCAAGTATAATACCAAAGGAGTATGAGGAAGGATGGGCGAAATGGCACAGCTTTTTTTTAAATATGGCGCGATGAATAGTGGCAAGACCATTGAAATTTTGAAAGTGGCACACAATTATGAAGAACAAGACAAACCAGTTGTGATCATGACCAGCGGTTTAGACACGAGAAGCGGTATCGGGAATGTATCAAGCAGAATCGGTTTAGAACGCGATGCGATTCCGATATTTGATGAAACAGATTTATATCATTTGATCAAAGACTTGGGGTATAAACCATATTGTATCTTGATCGATGAGGCACAATTTTTGAAGAAACATCATGTACTCGCCTTTACCAAAATCGTCGACGAATTAGGTATTCCAGTTATGGCGTTTGGTTTGAAAAATGATTTTCGCAATGAGTTGTTTGAAGGCTCGAAGTATTTGCTCTTGTACGCGGATAAAATTGAAGAAATGAAAACAATTTGCTGGTTCTGTCACAAAAAAGCGACAATGAATCTGCATTACATCGACGGCAAGCCTGTCTATGAAGGGGATCAAGTCCAAATTGGCGGCAATGAAGCCTATTACCCAGTTTGTCGAAAACATTACTTTCACCCTGTCATGAAAAAAGAAGGAGAATAAACCATGTACGATCAGTTACAAGCAATAGAAGACCGTTATGAAGAATTAGGCGAATTACTCAGTGATCCTGCTGTTATTTCAGACACGAAACGTTTTATGCAGCTGTCTAAAGAAGAGGCCAACACTCGGGATACTGTTGAAGTATACCGACGCTATAAAGAAGTCGTGGAAGGAATCAAAGATACAGAAGAACTGCTTGGCGAAAGTTTAGATGCCGATATGGCAGAAATGGCCAAAGAAGAATTATCAGATTTGAAGAAAGAAAAAGAAGTTTTAGAAGACCGTATCAAGATTTTGTTATTACCAAAAGATCCCAATGATGACAAAAATATTATTATGGAAATTCGTGGTGCTGCTGGTGGTGATGAAGCAGCTTTATTCGCCGGCGATCTATTCAATATGTATCAAAAATATGCGGAGAATCAAGGCTGGAAAGTCGAAGTCATGGATGCCAATGTTACTGGTATCGGCGGATATAAAGAAGTCATCATGATGATCACTGGTGATAGTGTCTTCTCAAAATTGAAATATGAAAGTGGTGCCCATCGTGTACAGCGGGTCCCATCGACTGAGTCTCAAGGACGGATCCATACATCGACAGCAACAGTTGTCGTTATGCCAGAGGCAGAAGAGGTAGAAATCGATATCGCGGATAAAGATATCCGGGTCGATATTTATCATGCATCAGGTGCTGGTGGTCAGCACGTCAACAAAACTGCCTCTGCAGTGCGTCTGACCCATTTACCAACAGGGATCGCGGTGGCGATGCAAGATGAACGTTCTCAGTTGAAAAATCGTGAGAAAGCGATGAAAGTGTTGCGGGCACGGGTCTATGATCAAATTTCTCAAGAAGCCCAAAGCGAATACGATGCCAACCGTAAGTCGGCTGTTGGGACAGGGGATCGTTCTGAACGGATCCGTACCTATAATTTCCCGCAAAACCGCGTGACCGATCATCGCATCGGCTTGACTATCCAAAAATTGGATCAAATTTTGGCTGGTAAATTGGATGAAATCGTGGATGCGTTGATCATGTATGATCAAACATCAAAATTAGATGAGATGCAAAATGGCTAAAACCTATCGAGAAGTCCTTTCACGGGCTTCTTCTTTTTTAGAATCTGCCGGACTGGAAGGATATGCGATCCACTATCTTTTTTTACGGCGCAAAAAATGGCAGCAATTGGATTGGCTGCTGCACATGGACACACCAATCGTGCCAACAGATGAACAACAGATCAAAGATGATTTGGCACAATTATTAGATCACCAGCCGCCCCAGTATCTGTTAGGATATGAAGAATTTTATGGACATCAGTTTAAAGTTACAGGGGATACGTTGATTCCACGGCCAGAAACCGAAGAATTGGTTGCACAATGTTTGGCTGACTTTCCTGGAGATAAACCACTGCGGGTAGTGGATGTTGGGACAGGTACGGGTGCGATTGCGATTTCCTTAAAATTGGCGCGACCACATTGGCAAGTCGCTGCAGTAGATTTATCACAGGCTGCATTGGCCATTGCAAAAGAAAATGCGGCAATACTTGATGCCGCAATTGATTTCTATCAAGGAGATACGCTGTTGCCGATCATTGAACAACAATGGGACTTAATTGTCTCTAATCCACCTTATATCAGCCAGAATGAGTGGGATTTGATGGATGTCAGTGTCAGAGAATATGAACCGAAACTGGCGCTGTTTGCAGAAGACGATGGGTTGGCGATGTATAAAAAAATTGCCCAACAAGCCCAGCGTTGCCTAACACCTGCTGGGCAGATTGCAGTGGAAATTGGTTTTCAACAAGGAAAAGCCGTTCAAGGCATATTTGCTGCGGCATTTCCGCAAAAAATAGTCACGATCAAACAAGATATCGCTGGACAAGACCGGATAGTCATTGTTCGTCATCCACAAACTGTGGATAAATAATTTTTTTGAAGGGTGAATCTGATAAAAAAGCCTTTGAAACAAGCAAATAAAAAGGAAATCGAGTTATAAACAGACTTATACACACTTGACAAACGATTTATCCACAAAATGTGGATAAAAAAACGTCAAATGTTGATAACTGTGGAAATGTATAAATAAAGGATGTGGATAAACTGTGGAAACCAAATTATTTGATGAAGATCACATTGCAGAAGCAGCTGCAGTTCTAGCAAAAGGCGGTTTAGTGGCTTTTCCAACTGAAACAGTCTATGGCTTAGGCGCGAGTGCGCTTTTACCAGATGCTGTTGCACAAGTCTACCAAGTAAAAGGAAGACCGAGCGACAATCCATTGATTGTCCATGTTGCAGCGTCGGCACAAGTTGAAGCGTTTGTGGATAACCTATCACCAATGGCTAAAAAACTGATGAAGACTTTTTGGCCTGGTCCCTTGACATTGATTTTTAAAATCAAAGCGGGCAGCTTGCCGTCTATCGTTACAGGAGGGCTGGACACTGCGGCTTTTCGGATGCCGGATCATCCGCAAACATTGGCATTGATCGAAAAAGTGCAGCAACCATTGGTGGGACCAAGTGCCAATACTTCAGGCAAGCCGAGTCCAACATCGGCGGCACATGTCTGGCATGATCTGCAAGGGAAGATTGCCGGTATTTTGGATGGAGGAACAACACGGATCGGTGTAGAGTCGACTGTTCTTGATTTAAGTGATCCTTCAGGGAAGCCGATCATTTTACGGCCAGGTGCGATTGCCAAAGAGCAACTTGAAGCTGTTTTAGAAACTGAGGTTTTATTGGATAAACATTTGGTTTCGGCTGGCGAGGCACCCAAAGCACCTGGAATGAAGTATAAACATTACGCGCCAAATACCAAGGTGATGATGGTGAAAGAAGCAAATTGGCCAGCAGCAATTGCTTGGGCGCAAGCCAATCACTTGAAAGTGGGGGTTTTGGCAGGCCCTACGATCGCTGATGCAGTCCGTAAGGAAACGGCAGCAATCTATCAGTATTTTGATGACAGTCCAGAAGCAGCTGCGAGAGGCTTATTCGCAGGTTTGCGGGCTTTGGATGAATCGACTGCAGGATTTGATTTGCTGCTGGCAGCGACGTTTTCTGAAGCAGGGATTGGTGCTGCCTACATGAATCGATTGAAAAAAGCGGCAAACCACGAATATTTCCAAGAAAACAAATGAAAATCTTATCTTCCTTATAGGTGGCTTTTGGGAAATATGATACAATGCTACCATTAAGGTTAAGGGGTGTTGTAAGCATGGATTATCAAACATTTGATCCTGAATTGTGGCAAGCGATCGAAAAAGAAACGAATCGTCAGCAAAATAATTTGGAGTTGATTGCGTCGGAAAATATCGTTTCTGAAGGTGTAATGGCTGCACAGGGCAGTATTTTGACCAACAAATATGCCGAAGGTTATCCTGGGCGTCGCTACTATGGTGGTTGCGAGTTTGTTGATGTTGTAGAAAATTTAGCTATTGAACGCGCGAAAGCAATCTTTGGTGCCGCATATGCCAATGTCCAACCACATTCTGGATCCCAAGCCAATACGGCTGCTTATTTAGCATTGATTGAAGCAGGCGACACGGTATTGGGTATGGATCTGTCAGCGGGCGGCCATTTGACCCACGGTTCACCAGTCAATTTTAGTGGGAAAACTTATCATTTCGTAAGTTATGGAGTAGATCCAGCAACTGAAGTGATCGATTACAATGTGGTGCGTATTTTAGCCCGCAAACATCAACCCAAATTGATCGTTGCAGGTGCGAGTGCGTATTCCCGAACGATCGATTTTGCAAAATTCCGTGAAATCGCCGATGAAGTGGGTGCCAAATTAATGGTTGATATGGCTCATATCGCGGGTCTGGTAGCAGCAGGTCTTCATCCTAACCCAGTTCCGTTTGCAGACATCACGACTTCAACCACCCACAAAACATTGCGCGGCCCACGTGGCGGCTTGATTTTGACCAATGATGAAGCGTTGGCCAAAAAAATCAATAGTGCTGTTTTCCCTGGTATCCAAGGAGGACCTTTAGAACATGTGATCGCTGCTAAAGCTGTTGCTTTCAAAGAAGCACAAGAGGACACGTTTAAAACGTATTCCGAACAAGTGATCAAGAATGCACAGGCAATGGCGAAAGTCTTCAATCAAGCACCGCAAGCGCGTTTGGTTTCTGGTGCGACGGACAATCATTTGTTGTTGATCGATGTTCGCGGCTTTGATTTGAATGGCAAGGAAGCAGAAGCGTTGTTGGATCAAGTCAATATCACGGTCAACAAAAACTCGATTCCTTTCGAATCATTGAGCCCATTCAAAACAAGCGGGATCCGGGTAGGAACCCCCGCAATCACGAGTCGCGGCTTCAAAGAAGGAGACGCTGTCGAAGTAGCCAAACTGATCGTGAAAGTTTTGGAAAAACCAAATGATGAAGCAACATTGACAGAAGTCAAAGCGCAAGTCAAAGAATTAACGGACAAATATCCGCTTTACCAAGACTAACCGAATAGGACTGTGACAGATCAAGCCTCAGGCAAACAGCAATCAAGCGTGCGTCTTGAGGGTATCTGGCACAATCCTTTTTTTGAGGCAGTCTACTGTGCTGAAAAAGTGCATGGTTGTATCAAAGGACAATATGCTTTAAAATAAAAGAAAAACTAAAGGAGATTTTTTAGAATGGGTAAATTTCAAGTAATCGATCACCCGCTGATCCAACACAAATTGACGATGATCCGCGATAAGAACTGCGGAACCAAGGTTTTTAGAGAAGTTGTAGATGAAATTGCTATGTTGATGGCATATGAAGTATCAAGAGATATGCCGTTGGAAGATTTAGTGATCGAAACACCAATCGAAGAGTCAACACAAAAAACCTTATCTGGTAAAAAAGTAGCGATTGTGCCGATTTTACGTGCCGGATTAGGTATGGTAGACGGTATATTGGAATTGATCCCAGCAGCAAAAGTAGGACATATCGGGATGTACCGTGATGAAGAAACGTTAGAACCCCACGAATATTTCGTGAAATTACCTGAAGATATCGATGAACGCCAATTGTTTATCGTCGATCCAATGTTGGCGACTGGCGGTTCAGCAATCATGGCTATTGATGCCTTGAAAAAACGTGGAGCCTCAAACATGAAGTTTGTTTGTTTGGTTGCTGCGCCTGAAGGTGTCAAAGCGTTGCAAGATGCCCATCCTGATGTAGATATCTATACTGCAAGCTTAGATGAACGTTTGAACGAAAATGGCTACATCGTTCCTGGATTAGGCGATGCCGGTGACCGTTTGTTCGGAACAAAATAAACAAAAAAAGGGAAAATCGTCGCGATTTTCCCTTTTTTGATTGCTGAGTGTGACTCAGTATATTAGATTTTAGTTAACTGTTTGTAATTGATAATCAGGACACCATTGCTTTGTGTAACTAATTTTTGGTTATCCGCAGTTTCATTTAGTTCGACGACCGCAGAGTTTTTCAATTGTTTTGTGATCGTACCCGTTTGCTGGGTACCGTGGATCGTGAACGTGACAGGAGTGGCGACCTCAAATGTTGAACCTTCTTGTGACGGGACAATCGTTGTTTCGAATTTACCAAATGTAGCCATGTAAAAACCTCCTTGATATATCTATTATACCATATTTTTTGAAAATTTTCAGCAATTGAAATTTTCTTCCTGATAGCTCTTTACAAAACCTACGTTTTTGCCTATAATCATCTTTGTGTGAGTTGCCAGCTTAGCTCAGTTGGTAGAGCAACGCACTCGTAACGCGTAGGTCACAGGTTCGAATCCTGCAGCTGGCATATTGAAAAGACCATTATCTTCTCTTTGATTGGAGATAAGGGTCTTTTTGTTTGTTTTGACATCAAAATTTGCCGATAGCGCCTATTTTTAGGGCGACTTTAATTAAGGGATCCTTCTTTTCAGGGAAATCATTAAAGTTTCTAAATTTTTTATGAATGCGGACGGACAATCCTTTCTTTTCTGGGCAAACATCACTATAATGGATAAAGATTCTACAGAAGAGAGTGTGGGCATGGAAAATACACGAAAAAAGAGTGACAATCGAATTGATTACGGTGTGATTTTACCCGTATTTTTATTATGTCTGATTGGGGCAGCTTCGCTGTATGTGGCGTTGACACATGACCCCAGCAATCCGTCGATTGGACGGATCTTAGGGTTTCAAGCGTTGTGGTATGTATTAGGCATCGCAGCAATAGTGATTATTATGCATATCAAATCTAAATGGCTTTGGAAATTGACGCCTTATATCTATGGGGCAGGACTTGTGGTCATGTTGGCGTTGGTTAAATTTTATGATCCGGCGATGGAAGCCTCCACAGGATCAAAAAACTGGTTCCGCTTTGGTTCCTTTACATTGCAGCCTTCGGAATTGATGAAAATTGCTTTTATTATGATGTTGGCGCTAGTCGTGACAAGTCACAATGTCCAAAATCGGGAAAGAACGCTAAAAAGTGATGGCTTGCTGATTGCTAAAATGTTGGCAGTTACGATTCCTGTCTTGGTATTGATCACGTTACAAAATGATTTTGGCACCATGTTGGTCTTTTTAGCAATTTTCGGCGGTGTTTTTTTAATGTCAGGAATTTCTTGGCGCATCGTGATTCCGGTGATCGCAGCTTTTGTCTTGATCGGCGGCGGTACGGTTTTCCTTGTTACAACAGATATGGGGCGCGAGTTGCTGTACAATACTGGTATTTTTAAAGAATATCAATTTGCCCGGATCGATTCTTGGCTAGACCCATTTCATGATACCCAAGGGCAATCTTTCCAACTGGCATATGCCTTGATGGCGATTGGCTCTGGTGGGATGTTCGGTAAAGGCTTTAACGTAAGTGACGTTTACGTGCCTGTTCGTGAATCAGATATGATTTTCTCAGTCATTGGTGAAAATTTTGGCTTCGTGGGCAGTGCCTTTGTGATTTTACTGTATTTCATTTTGATTTATCGGATGATTCGGATCTGTTTTGATACGAATAATGAATTTTACGCTTATTTGGCGACAGGGATCATTATGATGATTCTTTTCCACGTATTTGAAAATATTGGTGCCAATATCGGTCTTTTGCCGTTGACTGGGATTCCGTTGCCGTTTATTAGCCAAGGGGGTTCTGCATTATTGAGTAATATGATTGGTATTGGATTGATTTTATCTATGCGGTATCAAGCAGAGACCGCACCAAAAACGTTATAAGGAGTCATGTGATGGTTGAAATATATGTCTATCCTAAATGTGGGACATGCAAAAAGGCGCAGGCGTGGTTAGAAAAAAATGATGTGGCGTTTGAACCTATCGATATTGTCCAAGATACGCCGAATGAAACGCAAATATCCACGTGGATCGAAAATAGTGGCTTGCCATTGCGCCGCTTCTTTAATACGAGTGGCATGAAATATCGAGAACTGGGCCTCAAAGACCAAATATCTCAGTTGACGAATCAAGAAGCAGCGGCGATACTGGCAACGGATGGCATGTTGATCAAGCGTCCATTGATCGTTGAAGGGGAACGTTTTTTGATCAATGGCTTTAAAGAAAACGAATATGAAGGAGTTTTATTGGAATCATGGAAAAAAGATGTTTAAGAAAAAAAGATAATTTATGGATTTTGTTTAATGGCAATGAGTACTGTGTTGGTTTGACCAAAGAGGCCCAAGAAGAGTTAGGTGCGATCTCTTTTGCATCGATCCAAAAAGCCGGTACTGCGTTGAAACAAGGCGATACATTGGTTGAGTTGGAAGCAGAAAAAGCAGTCAGTGAATTCACAAGTCCACTAACCGGCGTCATCTCTTCTATCAATGAAAAAATTGATCAGTCTATCGATATCTTAAACGATGAAGATGAAATGAATGCTTGGCTAGTTAGTTTCAAAGATGTTGACCCAAGTCAATTTGAAGCACTGTAAAGCTTCTTTGCAAATAACTACTATTTTTGATAAAAAGAATTGACAGCGGCATGAGACGTTGCTATAATTTCCTCAATAAATGAATGCTTTGAAAAGAAGAGTACATCCTTTTGACATATCCAGAGAGCCTTGTCCGGTGCAAATAGGCGATGAAGAAAAGATGGAAGATGGTCTTTGAGCATGATAGGTGAGTTTGGATGAGCCTATCACGTGAAGCACCCGTTATAGTGCGGCAGTATGCGAAGCAATTCAAGTACTGAGCGAGGTTATAGATGTGAGTCTATGACAAATCAAGGTGGTAACGCGGAAGTTGTGCTTTCGTCCTTTGTAACAGTATAATGTACAAAGGACGGAAGCTTTTTTTGTATATATCCGCCTAAAGTGAAGAGAAAGATGGGAGTACAATGGCACTAATCGAATTAACGCATGTGAAAAAATCATATGCCCAGAAGAAAACCGCCGTTCATGCGGTCAATGATGTATCATTGCAAGTCGAAAAAGGCGATATCTATGGCATCGTCGGCTATTCCGGTGCAGGGAAAAGTACCTTGGTTCGTTTGTTGAATGGGCTAGAGTTGCCAACCGCTGGCGATGTAGTGATCAACGGCCAAAATATTTTGGCATTAAAGAACAAAGAATTACGTAACTTTCGCAAAAAAATCGGCATGATTTTTCAACACTTCAACTTATTATGGTCACGTACGGTGAGCCAAAACATTGAATTGCCATTGGAATTGGCAGGGGTCAAGAAAGCACAGCGTCGTCAAAAAGCCAAAGAATTGATCCAGTTGGTTGGTTTAGAAGGTCGGGAAGATGCCTATCCTGCCCAATTATCTGGTGGGCAAAAACAGCGGGTCGGGATTGCTCGGGCGTTGGCCAATGAGCCTGAAATCTTATTGTGTGATGAAGCAACGAGTGCCCTAGACCCTCAGACCACAGAAGAGGTTTTGGAATTGCTTTTGTCGATCAATAAGAAACTACATTTGACGATTGTTTTGATTACCCATGAAATGAACGTGATCCGCAAAATATGCAACAAAGTTGCCGTTATGGAGTTAGGCAAAATCGTTGAAGAAGGATCTGTTCAAGCAGTCTTCAGTAATCCGCAGCAAGCAGTGACCAAGCGGTTTGTGCAACAAGATCTCGAACCGGAAGAAGATCCAGAAGAGTTGCGGCAAGCATTTTTGAGAGAAAATCCCCATGGCCGCTTAGTGACGTTGACTTTTACGCAAGACAATGCCAATGAGCCTGTGATCTCACAAGCGATTCGTCAGTTCAACATCGATGTGAATGTCGTTTATGGCAAGATCCAACAAACCAATGAAGGGTCATTTGGGGCATTGACCGTTTTATTGACTGGTGACACAAGCGAGATCGACCAAGCAGTCGCATTTTTTGGAACACAACAAGTCGCTGTGGAGGTGATCGAGCGTGGATAAATCATTCTCAGAAACGTATTTGAACTTTGAAAAGATCGATTGGGCCAATATGCAGCAAGCGACGATCGATACATTGTTTATGACATTCTTTTCAATGGTCTTAGTCATTATTATCGGTTTGCTGTTGGGACTAGCTTTATATTCGCTAGGACGCAAATCTACAGCAGGTGCAAGTATTGCATATAACATCGTATCCATCGTCAGCAACGCCTTTCGCTCAACGCCATTTATGATTTTGATGGTCTTGATTATTCCTTTCACGACTTTGCTAGTCGGTTCTTTCTTAGGCGCAAAGGCTGCCATTCCAGCATTAGTATTATCAGCGGCACCGTTTTATGCCCGAATGGTAGAGATTGCCTTTCGTGAAGTGAGTCCAGGTGTGATCGAAGCCGCGGAAGCGATGGGTGCAAGTTACTGGGAAATCATCTACAAAATCGTGATCCCAGAAAGTGTACCAGCGTTGATTTCAGGCATTACAGTCACAACGATTTCAATGATTGGCTACACTGCAATGGCGGGCGCAATCGGTGCAGGCGGTCTAGGATCACTTGCATGGCAAGAAGGCTTTCAACGTGGAAATTACACTGTGACGCTGGTGGCGACAGTGATTATTTTAATCATCGTATTTATTTTACAAGGATTGGGCGACTTCTTAGCAAAAGTCACAGATAAACGTTAAGATAATGAGATGAACCAAGAATAAAAGTGGAAAATATGGGAGGAAATAAAAATGAAAAAGATTTTAGGCTTTGCAACAACAGTATTGTTAACAGCAGCATTGGCAGCATGCGGTACAGGTTCAAATTCAAGTAGTTCTGATTCAACGACAGCCAGCAGCGGAGAAAATACCAAATTGGTCGTGGGAGCATCTGTCACGCCACATGCTGAAATTTTAGAACAAGCCAAACCATTGTTGGCTGAAGAAGGGATCGATTTAGAAATCAAAACCTTCGATGACTATATTTTACCAAATAAAGCTTTGGAAAATGGTGATATCGATGCCAACTATTTCCAACATATTCCTTACTTAAACAAACAAATTGCTGACAATGGGTATGACTTTGTCAATGCTGGTGCGATCCATATCGAACCAATGGGTCTATATTCTCAACGGATCGATGATATTGCTGATTTAGCAGATGGTGCTACAGTGATCACATCAAACTCTGAATCTGATTGGGGACGTATCTTAACGATTTTGCAAGATGCTGACTTGATCACATTGAAAGATGGTGTCGATACTGAAACGGCAACCTTCGATGATATTGCAGAAAATCCTAAGAACTTAGTATTCAAACATGACATCGACCCTTCATTATTGGCTACTGCGTATCAAAATGATGAAGCAGACTTAGTGGCAATCAATGCCAACTTTGCCTTTGGGATCGACTTGAACCCAGTAGATGATTCTGTCTTATTAGAAGCCGACAATTCACCTTACGTGAATGTGATTGCTGTACGCAAAGGCGACGAAAATACCGACAAAATCAAAAAATTGGTAGAAGTGTTGCACTCTGATGAAATCAAAGACTTTGTTGATCAAGAATGGCAAGGTTCTGTCAAAATCGTTGATGCAGACGCACAATAATTATCACTCATAACACGAAACGCATGATCTTGTGTAAACATCAAGATCGTGCGTTTTTTATTGTGATGATTGGTTGAAAGATAGAGTGCTTTTGCCAAATGCATTCATAAAGCAATGGCAACTCTGGATGTTTTTTCAACAGCTTTTCATAATGAGGAAGTTGCAATAAGAAACTGCGAATCAGTTTTATAGTAGTTTTTGAAAATGAAAAAACGGTTGGTTGGAAGACAAAAATATTGCCTTCAAGCAAAGCACAAAGCAAATGAACTTGGTAAATTTGTGATAAGCGATCCGCCAATGAATGATCTTCAGGCTCCGTGAACAAGGGGTGGATAATTCTTGTCAGCAAGATTGCTTCTTTCTTTGGCACAAAGAATGTCTCCTGAGCCAAAAGTTGTTTCCATAAGAAGAGATAGGCGGATTCATTGACTAGATAGTAGTCAGGGACAAAACAGCTAGGCACGATTTCTTCAGTCGTTGTACAAGAGCGAAAACTGTAAAGCGCGGTTTGACGCAAAGTATGAATATCGTGAAAATGCTGATAGAGCGATAGAGGCGATGCATAAAGATTTGGAAGCAAAAAAGCAGTTAATTTGAATAAGAGAAAACGAATCTGTCGTTCATTGCCTGTAATAATTGGATAAACGCCATGATCGATCGTGATGAGGTAGGGGGAGAGGAACCGGGCAAAGGAGGTAAAGCGACGACGGAGTGTGGATGGACTGATATACGCAGTATGACTAAGCATGGGAAAAGTCAGAATAGGCTGCTTCATCGATAAAATCAAAAGTGCCAAATTCGCGCTTTTATGGAACAAATCAGCGATTAGTTCATGTTGGTTTCGTGGTAGGGCACTTGTGAAGCGAAAGTTGGTGATTTTTCCGCTATTGATACGATAATCAAAATAGCAGCTTTCATTCAATTGACCAGCCATGAGTCGACGAATTGTTTTAACGGAGACCTGTTGTATAGCGGCAGCTTTTTTGAGTGAAAGTGGATTTTCTGCTAACAATGCAGCAGTCACCTGAAACATTTGGTTAATATCCTTCTCCAGTACTTTTTCCAAGTGTGTTCACCTCTTCGTGATGTTCTTTTTTGTCATTATTGTAGTATAAAATCACTTGTTTTTTAGCGGGAAAATAGAATACTTCTCAAAAAATAATAAATAAACATACAGGGGAACGCAAAAGAACGAATCAACCGCAAATCGAATAAAAAAAGAATGAAAAAATTGATAAAAAAAACTATCCTCTAAAAAGAAAAGGATAGTTTAATAATTTATGGATGTTATAACAAATGTCGAATGATCAACAAACACCTAACGTGTCTCACTTGGCAACAAGATCGTTTGTCGTTGACCGTCATCATACGCGTAGACAGTTTTTGGCAGTGAATCCTCGTAAAAATAAGGCAAATCCACGCCTAATTGCACATCAGAATGTGACTGTGAAAAGAGCAGACTTACGCGCCCTTGATTGTTTTGAACATCGAAGGTCAATAAATTTGTCAGCGGGAATACCCCTTTTAAATCTAAATCAATAATCATCCAAATACTATCGATCAATTCACCAGGCATCCTTTGGACGATTCCACCTGAAGCGTAACGGCTGCGTGCATTATCAAATGTTTCAAACATAACAATCCCTCCTTCAAAGGTATTGGTACAAGCAACTGATTTTGTGTATCTATCATAAGGAAGAAGCAGAAAAAAAGCAACTGATTTTGATTATCTTAAAGAAAAAACAGTACCGCTTAAAAAGGGTACTGTTTGAAAGAATCATTTATTTGCCTAACAAAATTATTCTTCTTCTTCACCGATCACTGCAGGTTCAGCAGCTTCGCCAGCTTCTTCATCTTCAGAGATTTCTTGAGGTTCAGTAATGGCAACGATTTGTTCTTCACTATCGGTGACGATCGTATAGTCATCATTTTTTGGCAGGTCAGCAACGGTTAATGAATCGCCGATTTCTAAAGCAGTCACATCGACTTCAACACGTTCAGGTAATTTGTCTGGTGTTGCAGAAACGACAACAGCATACAAGTTTTGTGTCAACACACCACCGGCTTTGACACCAGCAGCTTCACCAGTCAAGCTGACTTCGGCTTCAACTTCAGTTTCTTCGTTCATATCGACAGAAAGGAATTCAACGTGGGTCAAATTGCGGGTAAAAGTATCTGCTTGATACTCTTTGATCAGCGTATTGACTTTTTTTCCTTCTAGATTAATGGTGATCACGGTATTCAAACCATTCTCACGCAAAATTCTTTCTAATTCAGCGGCATTGACAGCAATAGCTGTACTGTCTACTTTGTAGCCATTGACTACTGCAGGCACTTTGCCTTCGTGACGTAATTTGTTCCTTAAAGAACGGGGGCGGACTTCTCTTTTCGTAACTTCTAATGATACTGACATAACTCAATTCCTCCTAAAATTTTCTCGGCTTGACCGAGCGTTTTTTAAGCAAATTTTGTTAACTCTGCACATTAAGTGGTACGTGAATGAAAACACGCAAAAGGACAGTTGTGTACACAACTGTCCCGGAAAGTTTTGGTTCAACTTTTCTCCACCAGGTCGTAACGCTGTGTATGAGAAACTTTATTTACTTTACTCTTTAACCTTACGCGCTATCCGAATGAAAGTCAACTAATATGAAAGCCCGCTAGTTTTCAGATAGTAAAATCTACGCTATAATAACCGCTATGGAGAGAATCTTATGCGTTTAGATAAATTGATCGAAGAACAATTACATACCCCCAGAAAAGCGATGAAACGTTTGTTTCAAACTGGCCATGTCCTAGTGAACGGCAAGATCGAACGACGAGGAGAACGCAATGTCGATAGCGATCTGCACGATATCACTGTACAGGGAAAACAGTTGAAAACACATGAATCGTATTTTTTGCTGCATAAACCCAAAGGAGTGGTCACGGCCAATCATGATGACCGACACCAAACGGTTATTGATTGTTTGGCCGCAAATGATCGAGTCGCCGATCTTTATGCTGTGGGGCGTTTAGATCGCGATACACAAGGGCTGGTCCTGTTGACATCTAATGGACAATTGGGGTACGCCTTGATGCATCCGCAAAAGAAAGTCACAAAGCGCTATGAAGTGACAGTCAATGGGCCATTGACATTAGCTGATCGAGCAGCTTTTGAGACAGGGATCGTTTTTCATGATGGCACCAGGTGTCAACCTGCCCAACTGATGATCCAACAATCACATTCTGAAGAATCGCAAGCGACGGTGCTGATTACGGAAGGCAAATTTCATCAAATAAAAAAAATGTTTCTGACCCGCGGTGTCAAAGTGATTGCCTTAAAAAGAACGGCGATTGGCCCATTAACATTGACCGCTGACCTTCCTGTCGGCAGCTATCGGCGACTGCATCAAAATGAATTAGAACGTTTAGTGGATTATTTTCACTAAGAAAGAGGGAAAAAATGACCTATAAAACACTATTATTCGATATCGATGACACAATCCTTGATTTTCAAGATACAGAAAACCAAGCATTACAGAAATTATTTGCTACACAAGGACTGCAGTTGACAGATACCCTTAAACAAACCTATCAAACCTTGAATCATGGGTTGTGGCAAGATTTTGAAAAAGGGAAATTGACCCGAGAACAAGTGACCAACGAACGATTTGGTCTGTTTTTTGCTTCCCTTGGAAAAGAGGTCGACAGTCTGGCTTTAGAACAGCAATATCGTGCGTTCTTGAATCAAGGGCATAAGTTATTGGGCAACAGTGATCAAGTGCTCGCGCGTTTGGCACCTGATTTTGATACCTATGTTGTGACGAATGGTGTGTCCAAAACACAGTACCAACGCTTAAGCGATGCAAAATTAATGTCCTTTTTCAAGGATGTCTTTGTGTCCGAAGATACGGGGTACCAAAAGCCAATGAAAGAATTTTTTGATTATGTCTTTGCCCGCATCCCGGGTTTAAAAAAACATGAAACAGTGATCATCGGCGACTCGCTGAGTTCAGATATATTAGGCGGGCAGCTTGCAGGGATTGATACTATTTGGCTCAATCCCCATAAAAAAAACACCGCGGGTATCACACCTACATATGAGATCCAATCGATCGACCAATTACCGGCTTTATTACGAGGTTGATTTTTCAGAAAGAGTAGTAATTTGCAAAATTTTCGCTATAATAGAAACAGTGTGAATTTTAGAAATGAAAGAGGTAAATCGAATGACGAATGGCAAGCCCATTATAATTGGTGTGACAGGTGGATCAGGAAGCGGCAAAACAAGTGTGAGCCGAGCGATTTTTAATCACTTTCCAAATCATTCTATTATGATGTTGGAACAAGACTCTTACTACAAGGATCAAAGCAATCTGAGTTTTGAAGAACGATTGAACACCAACTACGACCATCCTTTTGCATTTGATACAGATTTATTGATCGCCCACTTAGAACAGCTGCTTGCATATCAGACGATTGAAAAACCCGTATATGATTATGTGGCACATACCCGTAGTGAAGCAACGATCATTCAAGAACCTAAAGAAGTGATTATTTTAGAAGGTATTTTGATTTTAGAAGATGAACGTCTCCGCAATTTAATGGATATCAAATTATATGTCGATACTGATGATGACATTCGCATCATTCGTCGTATTAAACGAGACATGGAAGAACGGGGCCGGACATTGGATTCAGTCATCGAGCAATATCTTACAGTGGTCAAACCGATGTATCATCAGTTTATTGAACCGACAAAACGCTACGCGGATGTCATCGTACCAGAAGGTGGCGAAAATCATGTAGCGATTGATTTGATCACAACGAAAGTCGCTACTTTTCTTTCATAGTCAACTTATTTTGCAGATAAAGGTAGCTTTCCCGAAAGTTATGTGGTAAAGTAATTCTCATGCGACGAGTCGAGAAGGTCTAGCATTTGCTGACCAGATTGATAGCAGAGGCACACCGCGTAAGCAACCTGCCGGATTTGCAGGGTGTCGGAATTGACCTTTTGTGGAGATAGGGCTTTTCTACTAGCAATAGTACTGTGAGTAAAAAAACAGCTTTGAACGTTTTCGTTCAAAGCTGTTTTTTTATTTGTCTGCTTACAAAAGACAGCGATAGATCATAGAAGATTTGCCCTAGGGATGATGACCTAGGCCGACTGGAGTGAACCCTTGTTTCTCATAAAAATCGGTCAAATCTGTACATAGATATCAATGTCGATAGCCACCTGTCCGTGCAGCTTGTTGCACTGCTTGGATCAACAAGCGCCCACCTCCTTGCTTTCGCACTGTCGGATCAACGTATAAAGCGCGAAGCCAAGGGGTCAAATCCTTCCGGCTGATAAAATTATTTGGGATCAAATCTGCGCAACCAACGATCGTTTTTTGACGAGCTGTTTTTTCTGTATCATCGACCCATAAAAACCATTGAGGAAATAGGGTCTCAGAAAAACTATGGCGTATACTATCTTCGTACATCTGCATTGTTTCCGGTCCCGCCCATTTCGCTTGAAAATAAGCGATCGCTTGGGCTAAATAGGCTGGTTGTTCTCGTAGATTTATGACGATCAAGGACAGCTACTCACCCTTCCTTTGGCAAACGTATTTGGAAAATGACCCCTCTAGGCTGTAAATCTTTGACAGTGATCTGTCCTTTATGCTCTTCAATGATTTGCTTGGCGATTGCTAATCCTAACCCATAACCGCCAGTTTCTTTCGAACGAGAACGATCTTCTCGATAAAACCGATCAAAAATGCGGGCTTTCTCTTCATCTGTGATCGAAGGACCCGTGTTTTTGACTTCAATCAACCACTGTTTATTGGAAATTTCCGAAAGCAACGTAATTTTATCCCCAACAGAGGTATATTTCAATGCATTGTCCAATAAAATCACTAAAACTTGATGGACTTTCTTTTGATCAAATACCGCTGTGGTCTCTGCAAAGTTTTCGATGACGAAACGTTTTTCATCTAATTCAGCGATTTCTTTGAAGGGTTTGACTAACTCGGCGATAAAAGGCACCAAATCAACAGGTTCTTTCACGAGTGTCAGTTGATTGGAATCGCTGCGGGCAATCGTCAGTAAATCGGCGGTCAAGCCCGTTAACCGTCTGGTTTCTGCCAATGCTTGGGCGATGCTTTCTGATTCATCGATGATTGTATGATTCGGTTTGGTAAACAATCGCTCCAAACTATTTTGAATGATCGTCAGCGGTGTCCGCAATTCATGGGAGGCATTTTCCACAAATTCTTGTTGTTTTTTCCAAGAAGCCAAGATTGGCCGCATGCTTAATGTCGTCAAGAAATAGCTGATCCCAATAGAGAGGATCCAGAAAAAAACCATCGATAAAATCAAAATCGTCTGGAAGTTAGACATGGCATTTTTGATTTGGTTGGTATTGGCTAAGACTTGGATATAGCTGATCCCCAATGTATTGGCTGGCGCTTCTGTCGTGATCGATCGAAAGAGTAATTTGTCTTCAGTGGAATTGTCAGATTGATCATCGATGGAAAAGGATTGGATCGTATCTAGATTGTCGGTATTCATTGTCAGATTTGTTAATTGAGAAAACCGACCGCCTAAAGCCTGTTTATTCAAAATCTCACCATCAGCAGACCACAGAATCAATTGGGTATTGAAGCGGTTGGTTCCCGGAATTTTGGGCATTGATGTATCCGGTGGTGACGTTAAACTATTAGATTGGAATGAATTGATCTCCGCTTGGATCAACCGCGTATCTTCCACGGCTTGTTCTAATGATAAGTCGGTTTCGCGATAAGCAGACTGATTGAACAATTCTAAAACGATCACACTTAATAGGAAGAAAACAATGGCAAAGGCACTGACGTTGATCAAAAAGGACTGTAATCGTTGTTTGTTTGAACGTTCCTTATTCATCCGCTATGCTCCTTGCATGATATAGCCGACATTGCGCAACGTGCGAATCTCTTTGTCAACACCGGTATCCCGCAAATGTTTGCGCAAGTTGCTCATATAGACTTCAACGACTGTCAAGGTCGTCTCGGAGTCGAATCCCCAAATTCGATCGAAAATCTGTTCTTTTGTTAAAATGATACCTTTGTTTTGTAAAAAGTACAGCAGCAACTCAAATTCTTTGCCCTGGATCGGCAAAAGCTGTCCATTGAAGGTCACTTCATTGGTGGATAATTTACATACCAATCCTTTGTATTCGATATTGTTTTCATTGAATAAGCCCAATGCGCGTTTTAGCAAGGCTTTGACCCGCATCAGCAATTCTTCACGGTAAAATGGTTTTGTTAAGTAGTCATCCGCTCCTTTTTGAAAACCAGTGACTTTGTCCTCCAAGCCATCTTTGGCTGTCAGAATCAATACTGGGGTTTGAATCCCTTTGTTTCTTAAAGCTGCCAATACCTCATAGCCATCCATTTCAGGCATCATCAAATCTAAAATGATCAAGTCATAGATCCCTGTCTCAGCTTCGTATAATCCTTCACTGCCATCAAATGATTGGCTGACTTCACCAATCTCACTTACGATTTCTTTGATATTTTCTGATAATGTTTTGTCATCTTCAACAAGCAATATTTTAATCATTTTTCCACCTCTTTAATGATAAGAATAGCATGAATAACATAAAAAATACTTAAAAAGCAGAGAATTACTTAAGCTGGTTTTAAGTTACTCCCTTTAAATTATAAGCATGAACTACAAGGGAGGACAAGCAAGTGAAACTAAAAAAAGTTTTTCAACGAAAAGAAACAAAATACTTGATTCCCACGGATCGTTTTCCTGCTTTTTTTGATGCATTGCAACAAAAAATGACAGTCGACGAATACGGCAAACATACGATTATGTCATTATACTATGATACAGACGATTTTCGCTTTATTCGCCATTCAATGGATAAACCAAAGTATAAAGAAAAATTCCGGATTCGCAGTTATGGTGTACCAAGTCAAGATAGTTTGATCTTTTTAGAAATCAAGAAGAAAGTCAACGGCATCGTCTACAAACGGCGGGTACCCATGTCGTATCAAGATTTTCAGCAATGGGTCGTGAATGGTCAATTGCCAGATACGGTTGAACCCGCGCAAATTGCTGCTGAGATCAAATGGTTATTCAAACAAAATCAAGATCTAGCGCCAAGAGTCCTGATTGCCTATGATCGTTTGTCGTTGTTTGTGGAAGATGAAAGTGAATTTCGCGTGACGTTTGATCAAAATATTCGTTTTCGTTCGTGCAATTTAGATCTAGCTGCAGGCAGTGATGGCGCATTGGTGGCACCTGAGATCGGTGTCTTGATGGAAGTCAAAGCGTTAGGCGCTTATCCATTGTGGTTTGTTGAGCTGCTGAATACGTACGATGTAAGAAAAGGCAGTTTTTCAAAGTATGCCCAAACGTATCAGCGTCATTTATTCAAAAAGGAGGAAGTTTTACATGTTATCTAGTTTGTTTTCAGGAGATACCAGTTCGCTAGAATGGGGGAGCCTGTTGATTTGTGTGGCGGCATCACTGATTTTGGGGTTATTGGTCGCTTTCGTGCATATGATCAAGAATGTATATACCAAAAATTTTGTGATCACTTTGGCCGTTTTGCCGATTCTTGTTCAATCAGTGATTATGCTGGTCAATGGTAATTTAGGAACCGGGGTAGCGATCCTCGGTGCTTTCAGCTTAATCCGTTTCCGCTCGGTACCGGGAGGTTCTAGAGAGATTGCGAGTGTCTTTTGGTCTATGGGGATCGGTTTGGCGACGGGGATGGGCTACGTCGGTTATGTGGTTGTTTTTTCAGTGATCGTAGCACTATTCTTGATTGCCCTATATACAATGCCTTTTGGTGATCGTCAAAAAACGGCTGAACGAGAGTTGAAAGTAACCATTCCTGAAGATCTGGACTATCCGCAATTGTTTGACGATATCTTTGAAAAGTATGCCCATTCTGCGAAGTTAGATTCTGTTCGGACCACAACGATGGGGAGTTTATATGAATTGCGCTACCACTTGCTGTTGAAAGACCAATCGCAAGAAAAGCAAATCATTGATGAAGTACGCATTCGCAATGGCAATCTCCCAGTCGTATTGGGGAAAGCTGCAGCGAACCGCGATGAGTTATAGAAGGAGGAATTTTTGATGAAAAAAATCATTTATCCGTTATTGCTGTCTACTTTACTACTAGGTGCATGCGCTCAGTCAGATACCACTTCAACAAGTACAAGCGCAACGGCTGCAGCAGCAACGAGTGGTTCTGCTGCCACTGTGACAAATGTTTCGACAACCTTAGATGATTCTACCGATTATTATGGTACCTATGAAGACGAAGATGTGGATGCGTCTTATGATGAAGCAGCTGCCACACAGATTACCTTAAATGATGGGGATACTGAAGCAGTAGACGGCGTAACTGTAGACGGACAAACGGTCACGATCACGCAAGAAGGTACCTATGTCGTCAGTGGGTCGTTGAGTAACGGTCAATTGGTGGTGAATGTAGACAAAGAAGCCAAAGTACATTTGATTTTCAATGGTGTCACGATCACCAATGATTCAGGCGCTGCTGTTGTGGTGGAACAAGCTGAAAAAGTGATCACAACATTGGCAAGCGATACGACGAACACGTTGACGGATGGCAGTGATTACGTGCTGGCTGATGGCGAAACGGAGCCGGATGCCGTATTTTATAGTAAAGAAGACTTATCGATCAATGGTGAGGGCAAACTGGTGGTCACGGGCAATTACAGCAATGGGATCCGCAGTAAAGATGATTTGGTTTTAGCTGGCGGCACCTATGAGATCACAGCCAAAAACAATGCCATCAAGGGCAAAGATTCCGTCTCTATTTTAGCGGGACAATACACATTGACTACGGAAGAAGGCGATGGGATCCAAGCCAACAATACCGAAGATACGGCCAAAGGGTATGTAGCAATCGATGGTGGAACCTTTACGATCCAAAGCGGCCGTGATGGAATCCAAGCCGAAACCAATTTGAGTAGCCAAAATGCCGATATCACGATTCAAACAGCGGATGGCGCCCAAAGTCAATCGATCAGTACCGATGAAAGTTATAAAGGACTGAAAGCTGGTGGTGCAATGGTTATCAGCAGTGGGACGTATACCATCGATAGTGCCGATGATAGCCTGCATGCAAATGATACGATCACGATTTCTGGTGGGACGCTCACAGCCAATAGCGGTGACGATGGGATCCATGCAGACAATGAATTGACAATCAATGATGGCGAGATTTCGATTGAAAAATCTTATGAAGGATTAGAAGCAAGTGTCATCAATATTGCGGGCGGTACAACGCAAGTGGTTTCCAGTGACGATGGGGTCAATGCTGGCGGCGGCAGCGATACAGATGAAAGTACGGGACTATTTGGCCAAGATAGTTTTGGTGGTCAACCTGGCGGCGGTGATGTAGCAGATGATAGCAAAGAAGTGAATATCACTGGTGGAACACTCGTGATTGATGCAGAAGGTGATGGCCTCGACAGTAACGGCAATGTGACCATGAGTGGTGGCACAGCGATCGTTAATGGGCCAACGTCCGGCGGCAATGGCGCGTTAGATTATAATGGTACGTTTGAAATAACCGGTGGTGTCTTATTGGCAGCTGGTACCGCAGACATGGCGATGAATGTCAGCGATGGTACCCAACAATCCGTGGCGATCGCCTTTGATCAGTCGCAAGCTGCAGATAATTTAGTGACTTTGTTGGACAGTGACGGGAACACGATTGTTTCTTACGCACCAAGCAAAAACTATCAACATGTCGTCATCTCCACACCAGATCTGACTGACAGCTCGTATACATTGGTCAGCGGCGGCAGCAATGATGGTGAGTCAACCTTTGGCTATTACGCGGGTGGTAACGTATCAGAGGGTACTGAACTAGGGATACTGCCAGTGACAGATACGATTGTCAATTTGACACAATCTGGTGAAACAGCATCCAGCAATCAAATGGGTGGCGGCGGTTTTGGCCGCTAATGGGTTGCCAGTAATATAAATCAGCAGTTTTGATAGGCAGCACAAGAGCGATCCAAGGATCAATGTTGTGCTGTCATTTTTTGTGTGGGTGGTTTAAGTTTCTATTAAGTTAAAACAAGTATAGTCGGCTTACGTTAGATATAGGAGGAAGCGCCATGAATTTTTTTAAACGTGGTCTGCAAAGTGTGTGGGCCAAAAAAGGCAGAACGATTCTGCTGATCGCAGTTTTTTCAGCTATTTTGATTTTTGTTTTAGCGGGTTTGACCATTCGAAGTGCGGCGTTGGTGGCTACAGAAAATGCCCAAAAGAGTGTGGGTGCAACCGTAACTTTACAAGCAAATCGAGAACAAGCCTTTCAACAAGGGACAGATTCTTCTGATAGTGAGAGTGAAGATGCCCGCCCAGGTCCTGGAAGTTTTCAATCAACGCCTGTAGCAATCGAGGATGCCCAAGCAATTGCAGACTTAGCGGGTGTGGCTTCATATAGTTTTGAAGTCAGCACAGCGGCAGATGCGGTCAGCGGCATTGAAGCCATCTCTAGTTCAGATAGCGAAACAACCACATCTGATTCGAGTGGCGACACCAATCAAATGGGCGGCATGCCAGGTGGAATGCCAGGCGGCGAAATGAGTTCTGGCGATTTCCAAATCACGGGTGTCTCAACAACTGCAGCATATACAAATTTTTCTGACGGTACAGCCGCACTGACAGATGGTGATGGGATTACAGCAGATGACGAAGGCACCAACCACGTGGTCATCGAATCGACGCTAGCTGAAGCCAATGATCTTGCAGTAGGTGATACTTTCACGATCACAGATAGTGAGGATAATGAAGTCGAAGTGACGATCAAAGGAATCTACGAAACATCAGAAGTCGGTAATAGCATGAGCCAAATGTTCAGTTTCTTGAATCCGTCCAATACGCTATTTGCTTCCTACACATTGGCGAATACGCTGAGTGGCAATGAAGGGACGATCGATTCAGCAACCTATACATTAAGCGACCCTTCAGAAATGGATGCATTTGTGGCAGAAGCGGAAGGCTTGATCGACACGGACACGTATAGCATTCAATCGAACGATCAACAATATCAATCAATGTTGACCCCATTGAACAATGTGGCTAGCTTTGCCAAAAATATCATTATTTTGGTAGCAGCAGCTGGTGTGATCATTTTGACATTGATCGTGATGATGTCGATTCGGGAACGTCGCTATGAAATTGGCGTTTTGTTGTCATTAGGTGAATCACGAGCAAAAGTGATTTTCCAATTTTTCACTGAAATCTTTATTTGCATGATCTTTGCTTTGGGGATTGCAGCAGCGAGCGGAAATCTTGTTGGGAATGTTGTTGGCGAGCAATTATTGGCGCAGCAAACAGAAACAACAACCAATCCAACCAATCAAGCAACTGAAAATGGCGGTCCTGGCGGTGGCGGGATGCAGCAAATGGGCAATGGCGGCGGCTTCCCTTCATTCACACAATCGGAAGAAGTGCAATCGTTGGACATCACAGTTTCGGTGGAAGAGATCGGCTTACTGGCATTGATGGGATTGGGCATCAGCTTCGGCTCGATTATTCTTTCCTCAGCGGGCATCTTACGCTTAAATCCGAAAAAAATCTTGGTTTCATAGGAGGGATATCATGACATTACGCACAGAACAACTAGGTTATTGGTATCAAACAGAATCAGAAGCATTATTTCGTCAGGTAGATTTAACATTTGAGCCTGGTAAAATGTACGCGATCCTAGGATCTAGCGGATCGGGTAAAACGACATTCTTATCATTGATCACTGGTCTGGACACGCCAAAAGAAGGCAAAATTTTGTACAATGAAGAGACGCTGGCCAAAATTGGTTTGCGGGAATACCGCCGCAAAGATGTCTCAATCGTTTTTCAAGCCTATAATTTGCTGCCTTATATGTCCGCTTTAGATAATGTGACAACGGCAATGGCCATCGCCAAATCACAACAAGCAGACAAAAAAGCCTATGCATTGGCAAACTTAGCAAAAGTCGGTATTACTGAAGAACTGGCCATGAAAAAAGTGACGCAACTGTCGGGTGGACAGCAGCAGCGTGTAGCAATCGTTCGTGCACTTTGCTGTGAACACGAATTGATCGTTGCCGATGAACCAACTGGAAACTTAGACGAAACAACTTCAAAAGAAATCGTGAAGTTGTTCCAAGAAATCGCTCATGAACAAAATAAATGTATTATTTTGGTGACCCATGAACAAGAAGTAGCCAAAGCCTGCGATGTTGTTTATGAATTGAAAGACCGCAAGTTTTCGGTCATTGAGCCTGCAAATTAAAGGATAATCGAAGCAGAGGTATTGTTGATGGCGTTGTGCCTGACAATACCTCTGCTTGCATAATCACCCGAGGAACCGTACAATATAAAGAAAAAAGTGAGGTAAACACGTATGCGACTGCTGATCGATGGGGATGGTTCACCTGTCAAAAATGAAGTGATCGCGCTTGGGGCGAAGTATCACTTGCCAGTGATGATCGTAACAAGTGTTGATCACTACACCAAGAAAGAGTTTCCTGCCCATGTTCAATTCATTTATGTAGACAAAGGGTCTGATCGAGCCGATTACGAGATCGTCAAAGAAATCCAAGCGGGTGATTTCTTGGTGACCCAAGATTATGGTTTGGCTTCTTTGGTCTTGCCAAAATCTGCGCGGGTGTTTCATCACAATGGCACAGAATATTTAAAGGAAACGATTGACTTCTTATTAGGACAGCGTTACTTAGGTGCCCAAATGCGAAAAGCAGGGAAACGGACCAAAGGGCCCAAACCTTTTACCAAAGAAGATCGTTTGCATTTTGAAACAGTATTTGAAGCCGCGATCAGGGAAACACAAGCAAAATAAAAACCATCAGGCAGCAGTGGACATGCGTGCTTGATGGTTTTTATTATTTTTTGCGAAAATGATCATAAAAATATTTGCCCGCCAACAACACACAAGTGATAAAGGCCAAACAAAAGCCGAAAATACCCATCCGATGTACAAAATCGCCTTTTTCCGGACTGGCGACTACCAGTAAAGATGAACTTAAGATAACTGCAGCCAAAATGATGCCGATCACTAAGCGATTGACCATCTTGTCAAAACGATCCAATAACTGTTTTTGTTCGCGAATTTCTAGATTCAAACGATGTTTGCCGGTGGCGAAGGTATCCAGTACAGCCATTGCGCGGTCAGGAATACGACCAAGTGCCCGAATGCTTTTGGCGGTGGCAAGGGTACTTTTCTTCAATTCCTCAGCCATATCGAATTGGGCCAAGAAATATTTTTGGGCAAAGGGCTGCGTGACTTCCATCATGGATAAATCAGGATCTAAAGCTTTGATGACCCCTTCTAAGGTACCAAAAGCTTTGATCAGTAAAGTGACATCTCGATTCATTTGCAAGTGATTGTCGTGGCAGATTTTGATGACCTCTCCCATGACTTTTTGTAGATCGATATCTTTTAACGGCATATTATAGTAGTTTTCGACAAAGTGCTGCAGGTCTTGGTAAAACAATACTTCATCGAATGCATCACCTTGCTTGCCGCATAAGCGCAAGACGGCTTTACCTACTTCTTGTGTATCCTGGGTATAAAGTGCAATCAATGCATCCGCTAGTCGACTGCGCAAGGATTGATCCAAATGCCCCATCATGCCGAAATCTAAAAAGATAACCTGATAAGGGGGCAAGACAGTTTCATCTTGCCATTTCAATGCATAATCTACGCCACCTAAAACCCCGACACGTTGTTTTAATTGAAAGGGATGGGGACGATGTTCTGAATCAGCAAAGACATGGAGAAAGATGTTTCCTGGATGCGGATCCGCATGGAAAAAGCCATCTTCAAAGACTTGTTTCATAAAGTTTTTCACTAGCAATGTACCAATCGCTTTTTTGACGTCCTTGACCGTTTGATTCTCATATACTAATTCTTTTTCATCTCTAGTCAGTAAACAGTTCAAACTTTCGCCAGACATATAATCCATGACTAAGACTTTTTGGGTACACCACTCAGGATAGACTTTCGGGATGGATAATTGCGGATCTTGTTGGTTGTCCCGATAAAATTCTTGTGCATTGGCCATTTCTTGCAAGAAATTGGTTTCGTTGGCCAATGAGCGGCGAACCTCACTTAACACACTCTTTAAATCGACAACATTGGCTTCAGGCACTGAACGGATCAACGGAATGGCTTTTTCGAAAAGGTTCAAATCGACTTCGATATCTGCGATGATCCCAGGATGCTGGACTTTCACGATCACTTCTTCTCCAGACCGCAACACGGCGTGGTGTGCTTGCCCAATCGAGGCAGAAGCGACTGGCAGTTGATCAAATGAGGCGAACACAGCAGTTAGTGGTTGCAGCAATTCGGCTTCAACTAATGTTTTGACTTCTTCGAAAGGGTCGCTTTTGACATTGTCTTGCAGTTGTTTGAAGGCTGCGGCAAAATCCGGGGTCAATAAGTCTGTCCGTACGGAAAGCATTTGGCCGATTTTGATGAAGGTTGGACCTAATTCTTCAAAAGCTTGCCGCACCATTTCTGGGTGCTGCTGTCTACTGATGTTTTGCAGTACTTTATATTTCATGAAGACTTGTAAAATTTGTTTCAAGCGGATCCCTCTAGACGGGATTTTCTCTTCTGTCATTTTTTCACACCTCAACATTCACACCTTGATATAGTTCATCTTACTGACAAATTGAAAAACATTCAACTCACGGCTCATTTGCAATGAGACGCTTCAAAGATTTTTGACGAAGATTTAGTGCCGATTTGCTGATTTTGTGCTAAAATGTGGAAGACTTAGTTTGGTAGAAACAATCAATACAGGAGGAAATTCTTTTGAAAATCATCTTATTATATGGGGGACGCAGTGCGGAACACGATGTCTCGCTGCTATCCGCTTTTTCAGTAGTCAATGCTGTATATTATACTTACTACCAAGTTCAATTAGTAATGATCACCAAAAAGGGGCAATGGTTGAAAGGCCCGCTACTCACAGAAGCACCTACATCTAAAGAGATACTGGATTTGTCCAATGAAGACAAAGGGGAAGTCATTCAGCCAGGGGCGATCTATGAAGAAGATGCGATCGTTTTTCCATTGCTTCATGGGCCAAATGGCGAAGATGGTACCATCCAAGGTTTCTTAGAAACGATTGGGATGCCATATATCGGTGCTGGTGTCTTGACCAGTGCTTGTGGCATGGATAAAATCATGACCAAATATATTTTGCAAGCTGCTGGGATTCCGCAAGTACCTTATGTGCCGGTCCTAAAGAACGCATGGAAAGAAAACCCAAAAAAAATCTTTGATCAATGCGAAGGCAGTTTGTTGTATCCAATGTTCGTGAAGCCAGCGAATATGGGGTCAAGCGTTGGTATTTCCAAAGCAGAAAATCGGGAAGAATTGCAAAATGCGTTGCAAGAAGCGTATCGCTATGATATACGTGCCATCGTTGAACAAGGCATCGAAGCCAGAGAAATTGAAGTCGCTGTATTGGGCAATGAAGATGTGCGCACGACAATGCCTGGAGAAATCGTCAAAGATGTCGCTTTCTATGATTATAATTCAAAATATATCGATAACCGGATCGAGATGCAGATCCCTGCGCAAATCCCTGATGAAACACAAGCCAAAGCACAAGAATTTGCTAAAAAAGCTTATACAATGTTAGGCGGCAGTGGACTGAGTCGCTGTGATTTCTTTTTGACCAACAAAAACGAATTGTTCTTAAATGAATTGAATACCATGCCAGGGTTCACCGAATTCAGCATGTATCCTCTTTTATGGGAAAAAACCGGATTGCCTTATGGTGATCTGATCGAAGAGTTGATCCAATTAGGGATGAACCGCTTTAACCAACGACGCGCATTTTTGACCAACGTCGAATAATAAAAAAGAAAGCCAGCTCAACTCAAGGAAATACTTGAAGCGATCCTTGGCTTTCTTTTTTTAAACAAAGGAGATAAACCAATGAACCTTACGATACGAGAAGTCGCTGCTTTATTCGACCAAGAAATCAATGACCCGACCATCCTTGCCTCTGTTGAGTTTGATAGTCGCTTGATCAAAGAAAACAGCCTCTTTGTCCCTTTAGCAGGCGGCCGAGATGGACACGAGTTTGCGCAACAAGCCAAAGACAACGGTGCGATCGCCACCTTTTGGAGCCACCCAACGATCCAACCGCCTACAGACATGGTGGTGATCCGTGTAACAGATACCGTGGAGGCGTTTCAAGCGTTAGCAAAAATGTACAAAGAAAAAATCAACCCCACGATTATCGGTGTTACTGGCAGCAATGGCAAAACGACCACCAAAGATATGGTAGATGCGGTGATGGCCCAAAGCTATAAAACCTATAAGACCCAAGGCAATCATAACAATGAACTTGGCTTGCCATTGACGATTTTACATGCGCCTGCTGATACAGAAGTATTGATTTTGGAGATGGGGATGGATCATGCGGGAGAAATCGAGGTTCTCTCTTTATTGGCAGAACCCGATGCGGCGGCGATCACGTTGATTGGTGAGGCACATATCGAAAATCTCGGTTCGCGCGCAGGTATTGCTAAGGCTAAAATGGAAATCACTGCCGGTCTAAAGAAAGACGGTTTTATGATGGTGCCAGCAGATGAACCTTTGCTCGATCCTTATGTAGCGACCTTGCCGCAGACCGTGGAAACCTTTGGGCTCGAAGAAGGGGCGCTGCAAGGCACGATTTTAGCAGAAGCCCAACAAGAAACAGTTTTTTCGGTAGATGGGGTCAAGTATACGATTCCAGTGATTGGCGGCTATAATGTCAAAAATGCTTTGATCGCGATTGGCATGGGCAAATATTTTGACGTACCCGAATCAGCTATCCAAGCTGGATTGGCAGCGTTCCAACTAACCAAAAATCGGACCCAATGGCTCAAAGCGGGAAATGATGCGGACATTTTAAGTGATGTCTACAATGCCAATCCAACGGCAATGGGATTGGTGTTGGACAGTTTCAAGAAATTACCATTAAAAGGACGACGGATCGCAGTGTTGGCAGATATGCTGGAATTGGGCCCAGACAGCGCAAAGATGCATGCAAGCATGGCGGATCATATCGATGATGCCTTTCAACTCATTTTTTTATATGGTTCCGAAATGCAAGCTTTGCAGCAACGATTGAGAGAAAACGCGTTTTCCGGTCAGGTTCATTATTTTGCCAAAGCGGAAAAAAGTGCGCTGATCGATACCTTAATAAAAACTTTAGACCCTAAAGATAGTGTGGTCATCAAAGGCAGCAATGGTATGGGACTAAGTGAAGTTGTGAAATCCTTGCAGGAAATGTAAAACAGAATTGAAATCTTGCTGAAACTTTCAATTTATGCTATACTTATCTAACGCCGAAAGATGAAGCACAGAATGATTACTGTAAAAAAACATTGACGTTTTGAGATAAATGATGGCTGAAGCATGTATTTTTTGTTTTAGCCTTTTATAATGCCTTCGAGAAGCGGTTTTTCGGTACCAAGAGAAAGATAAGAGTAACTGGACTGCTCTTGTGTTTCGTGAAGAACTAACTACGCTTCAATGATAAAAACAGGCATCTGTAGGATGACCAAATAGGAGGATCCATTTGAAATTTAAAGATCTAGAATTATCCAACGAATTATTGACTTCTGTTGAGCGTGCCGGCTTTGAAGAAGCAACACCCATTCAAGAAGCAACGATTCCGTTAGCCTTAGCAGGCAGAGATGTGATTGGTCAAGCACAAACTGGTACTGGTAAAACAGCTGCATTCGGTTTGCCAATGCTAGAAAAAATTGACCCGACAAACCAACAATTACAAGGTTTAGTGATTGCGCCGACCCGTGAATTAGCTATCCAAACCCAAGAAGAGTTGTATCGTTTAGGGAAAGACAAAAAAATCCGTGTTCAAGCTGTATACGGTGGTGCCGATATCGGTCGCCAAATCCGCCAATTAAAAGACCGTCCACATATTGTTGTAGGGACACCAGGACGTATGTTGGATCATATCAACCGCCACACCTTGAAATTAGGTACGGTTGAAACGCTTGTATTAGATGAAGCGGATGAAATGTTGAACATGGGCTTCTTGGAAGATATCGAAAAAATCATCAGCCAAGTACCAGATGTTCGTCAAACATTATTGTTCTCAGCTACTATGCCGCCAGCAATCAAAAATATTGGTGTCAAGTTCATGAAAGAACCTGAACACGTCCAAATCAAAGCCAAAGAAATGACTGCAGATTTGATCGATCAATATTATGTACGTTCTAAAGATTTCGAAAAATTTGATGTGATGACACGTTTACTGGATGTTCAAACACCAGAATTAACGATTGTCTTTGGTCGGACCAAACGTCGCGTGGATGAGTTGGCTCGTGGTCTAGAAGCCCGCGGTTACAAAGCTGAAGGTATCCATGGGGATCTTTCTCAACAAAAACGGATGAGCGTTTTGCGTTCATTCAAGAGTGGGAACTTAGATATTTTAGTGGCAACAGATGTGGCTGCCCGCGGTTTGGATATCTCAGGCGTGACCCACGTATACAACTACGATATTCCACAAGATCCTGAAAGCTACGTGCATAGAATC